>NZ_CP024199.1:3510098-3850147 GCF_002844375.1 Thalassospira marina
CCGGCCATGAAGGTCAGCGCGTAATACAGCCAGTAACGGCGACGCAGGATCAGCTTGCGTGTTTGCGGATGGGCATCCTTGAATTTGGGGAACACCATCCAGGCGATGATGGCCAGAATAACGGTCAGCGCACCGCCCACCACATAAACCCCGCGATAGGGCATCTGGAAAATTTCCATCAAAATCCAGACACCGCCAAACATGAAAAGCGACGCAATCGACTTTGCCGAAAGCTGCCGCCCCATCACCATCGCCGTTCGGTCCTTTGCCACCCATTGCAGGGATAGCGCCTGTTGCATGGTTTCAAAATAGTGAAAGCCAATCGACATCAGGACCGTCGTGCAATAAAGCCCGATCACGGTGGGGAAATAGCCGCTGATTGCCACGCCAAGGCCCAGGACCAGCAGGGAAATGACCGCAAAGGTCTGTTCACGGAAAATCAGCAGGGCGAAAATGGCGGTAAAGGCCAAGAAGCCGGGAATTTCGCGCAGGGACTGCAAAATGCCAATTTCACGCCCGGTAAAATCGGCCATTTCGACCGAAAAATTATTCAAAAGCGCCATCCAGGTCGAAAATGAAAGCGGCATTGCCGCTGCCATCAGGATCAGCAGAACTTCCGGGTTATTGCGCCATCCCGTCGGGCTTGCGCCGGGGCCAGTGGCAAAGGCCGTCTGGCTGGGGGCTTCACCGCCCAGATTACCCGGTGCGTGGGCATCCGGCTCGGTCGGGTTTTGGGCTTCGGGCATATCGGGCTGCCGCGGTGTCGGGTAAGGAGTAGGCATTCAAACGCTTCCTGATATGTCATGAACCCGGCGGGAAAGGATGGGAACGGGCTCATGGGGTTTACCCCATTACGTGTCTTCAAGTTTTCTGTGGGTTGTCTGTATTGCTTCCAAACTAAACTTGTCATTCCCGTCTGTCTCACGGTAATCTGCCATTGAATACGGCAAACAGGACATTTTCATGCTAAGACCGGAAAATTCACCGCCGCCACGCCCCCGGCCCGATGAACTGCCCCGCCCGGTTTATGTCCGCATCAGCGACGTTCCCGCTGGCCATTGCGTGGGCATGCATCATCATGACTGGTATCAGCTGATCTATTCCATCGAAGGCACCATGACCGTCACGACCGAGGCCGGCATCTGGGTGGTGCCGCCCCAGCGCGCGGTATGGGTGCCGCCCGGGCTTGACCATGCGGTTGCCCATGCCACCTTTTGCCGGTCACGCCATGTCTATATTTCGCGCCATGCACCAACAACCCTGATCGACCGGTGCATCGTGCTGGAAGTCAGCCCGCTCCTGCGGGAACTGATCCGTGCGGCAACGCAAATTCCCATTGAATATGACGAAGAAGGCAGCGAAGGCCGCCTGATCCAGGTGCTGCTCGATCAGCTTGCCGCACAGGCCCATACCAACAACCTGCATCTGCCCGCCCCCAAGGACACGCGGCTATCGCGCATTTGCCAGCAATTGCAAACCGACCCCGCCGATAACCGCACCCTTGAAGAATGGTCACGCGACTGCGGGGCATCTTCCCGTACACTTGCCCGCCTGTTTTTACGCGAAACCGGTATGCCCTTTCGCGAATGGCGGCAAAAATTACGGCTGCTCTATGCCTTGGAAAAACTCGCCCATCACCGGCCGGTCACCGAAATTGCGCTGGACCTTGGCTATGACAATACCTCGGCCTTCATCGCCATGTTTCGCAAGGCAACCGGCAAAACACCGGGCACCTATTTCAATACGCCGCTGTGATGGATTGCAAAGACCCTGACGTCATCATTGGCGAAGGCCCCACCCGGAAACAGCCTTAACAGCATCTTCCCCCGTAACTGAAAAGCCCGCGACACGCCCGTTGCCCGTTGCCCGTTGCCCGTTGCCCGTTGCCCGTTGCCCGTTGCCCGTTGCCCGTTGCCCGTTGCCCGTTGCCCGTTGCCCGTTGCCCGTCAAAGACACCCGTTTTTCCGGTAATATGACAAGCATTTTTCCGCGCCACAAAGCCCCATAAGGTGGCCTTGCCGCGGGAAAAAACGGCACTGTATTGATAAAAGAAAAGCCGCCGATCGCAGCTATGTCAGTCCAGTCTGAATGATCAAAGGTCAGTCAAACCTGCGCCCGAACAGGAAATTGGGCGGCAGAATATCGTCGTCATCCGTTCGTTGACGGGTTTGATAACGCGATGTTGCCTGTGGCAGGTTTCGGCCCGTGCGCCGCGTTTCCGAACACAGATTATGAATTTCCACCGCATCATCAATCGTCCAGTCCCGGCCCTGCGGGCGCGAAGGCGCACGGTCATTTGCACGGTCACTAGCCCGGCGATTATGGCCACTTGAATTTGACGGTACAGACATTTCACGTTCCGCCAAAAGGCGCAATATGCGCGCCAGATCCGGCAAAGCTTCGATCACATTATGCAGCGATGCCAACCCTTCGCTCAGCGCACCAATCATCGCGGCGGCATCTTCGGGTGAAACGGCAGCAACGGGGTTTTCGGCACCTGATGACGATGCATCCCGCAAAACAGCAGAACCAGCACCATCAAGCTCCCGCCCCTCACCCGCAATACCGGACACAGGCGAAGAACTCCCCGGCATGCCAGCCCCAGTCACGCGATCAGCATGGGCTGAGGATGTGGAGGGTGCGGAGGATGCCGATAATTTGGCAAACGAGGATTGCAATGCAGCAGCCCCCTCGGGCGTCAAAACTGACGCCACAGGCGATACTGAAGATACTGGCGACATCGAACCGGACGGCGATGAGAACGAGGATGCCTTTAAAGAAGGAATGGCAGCAGAAACAGGAGAAGAAGACAGGATCGGTGATGCTGTTCGCGCGCGGGCAATAGCCTCGCGCCGCTCACCCTCCGGCTCTGAAACCAGATTCAGAACCTGGAATTTTTTCCATGCTTTATGGTTCGGCTCACCGCGTCTGCGGCCCGGGCTGATGGCTGATTGCGCCTGACGGGTTCCTTGATAATTCTCCTCGCCCTTTCTGCGGGCAGGGTGCATATCACCGACCGTATGCATTTCCTCCTCCTGAGAAGCCGCAATACCTTGTGTTTACGGAGTTTTTCCGAAACAGCAATTTTCTTACTACCTATAAGACGACTCAGATTAGCAAATTTCCCGCTTTCTGGATACAGGCAGTTTTCGGCAATCCTGATTCATTTCAACAGGCTAGCGATGTTTCCAGGCGGATGACATAACGGCCAATATCGGGATTCAGCATGGTATTCACCCAACAAAAAACCGGAGGCCACCGCACGGGCCTCCGGCTTTGTGACGGGCAGGATATGGCTCAACCTCCCCCGAGCGGCCATACCCTGCCAGTCTGGCGCGGACAGCCTGCCACAAGGCAGCATCGCGTCGCGCCACGAAACATGAAATGATCAGATATTAACTGCGCCATCGTCCTGCGGCCCTGCGATCCTGACCGGAGCGCCGCTCGACCCTGGGCATAAGGGCATCATAGTCATCGCCCTCGTCAATTTCATTGATCTCGCCCAAACGGGGCGGGCGCACACCGCGCGGACGGTCTTTGCCAACATTGACCAGCGCGCCGGTAAAGGCTTCCAGCGTTGCGGCCAGAACCTGGTCAAAGGCAAGATCGGTAACAGCACAGCCATGGAAAAAGAAAAAGGCGTCATTGGCCAGCCCGTCGCGCCAGCGGCGGAACGGTTCCGGGTGGCGTCGCAGACAGGCCGCATCAAGCATCGACATGCCCAGAAACATGCCGTGATTACACGCACGGCCAAAAACATGCACCGTTTGCACATGTTCGCGCTGGCCCAGAACATTGCCGATCACGGCAAGGCCATCCTGTGCGCCACCAATCATGAAAATTTCGGCAATTCCGGCATAGCGCCAGACAATGGCTTCAATGTCAGCAAGCGACTGATCAATGAAAACAAGACAGGCCGCACGTCCCTGACGCGCCCCAAATCCGGTCTTGCGTACTGAAGCCGACAATCTCCCTACATGAGAGCTCGGCCAGAGATTAACGGCATAATTTCCGTTACTCATAGATGCCCCCTACCTGTGGTCATCCTGGGTTATGATAAATGTCCCATTGCCGCGCATTCATGCACGCGACTTTTATGTTACTTATACTCCTATCTGTACCGGAAACTATACGACTCGTCCAGTTATAAAGACTTACACCTAAGAATCGGACATTTATCCTCCTTCCGGCAAATGCCCGACTTTGGTGTAGGATCAAGCTCTTAAGCCCGCATCCATTCAGCCCTGACCACAACCGGCAAATTACCCGCCGCGGTCAAACCGTACCTTCCTGCCCGGGCCGCATTTCAAGCAGCTTGACCATGGTATAAAGCACCTGGTTGGCGGGCGTCGCAATACCAAGTGCGCCGCCCTTGCGCACGATATAGCCGTTCAAATAGTCAATTTCGCTGGGTTTGCCGCGCATCAGGTCCTGCGCGGTCGAGGAATATTGCGCGGGCATGGTTTTAATAATGCCTGCAACAGCGGCCTGAACATCGCCCGGCACCACCACATTGATCGCATTGGCAACAGCCAGGCATTCGGCGACAACATTTTCAATCACCGTCATCACCCCCTCGCCTTTGGCAAGTTCGCCATAAGGCAGGCGGGAAACGGCAGAAAGCGCGTTATAGGCACAGTTCAAAATCATTTTGGCCCACAGGGCCCCGGCGGCATTTTCCGAAATATCAACCGGGATTGCGGCCGGGCGTAAAATACTGGCAACCTTTTCACTTTGCGCACCAGGGCCAATCACAAGTTCACCCCGGCCAAAATGCGCAACATGCCCGGCCCCTGCCATGCCCACCGCAACATATACAACGGCAGGCAACACATTGCGCCCGATGACGGTGCCCAGCCGCTCAGCATTATCAACCCCGTTTTGCAGGCTTAGCACAATCGCGTCCGGCGAAAGGTGCGGTGCCATGGCTTCGCCTGCACTTTGGGTATCGGTTGATTTCACACAAAACAGCACAATATCCGCCCCGGCAACAGCCGTCGGATCAATACTGGCAGAAAGCGCGATATTCAAAACCGTACCGGCACTTTCAAACACAAGACCGTTTTTATTGATGGCCTGAACATGCTGGGGTCGGCCGATCAAAACTACATCATGACCATGCTGTGCCAGCCTGGCACCGTAATAGCAGCCAACGGCACCCGCACCCATCACTGCGATTTTCATGTTCGTATCCTTTGCATCATCCGGCATCACCGGCATTAAAATCCATGATCAAACCATAATACCGGTTGCACGCTTGGCAAAGCGGGTCAGCATCATTTCAACATGTGCCGGTGCAAAAACACCCTCCAGCGCCAGCAGGGCCGCGCCATAAAGCTCGCTTTGCTGGGCGGGCTGCGCCCGGCAGATGACCAAATCCTGGCTTGCAACAGGCAGGCAGCGTTTACGCACCTGATCACGGATCGGGATCAGCAAAACATCATCGGCAGCAGCCAGCGTGCCGCCAATCACGATCCGCGCGGGGTTCAAAACACTGATCATTCCCGCAAGAACCGCACCTATCGCAGCCCCGCCCTGCGCCAGCAAGTCGCGCGCAACCGGGTTGCTCGCCGTAAATGATGCCATCACATCGCGCGCTGTTTTCAGAGATGGGGCATTGCCCGCCCCTTTGCCGGGCAATGCCACCGACAAATCACGAGCCAGCGCCCAGCCCGCGGCATGGGCCTCCAGACACCCGGTTTTACCGCAACGGCATTGGACCGGTGCTTTGCCTGGCAATGAAAAGGATGCATCAATATGGCCAATATCACCCGCAACCCCGCGCGCCCCGCGCAACAGCCGGTTTTGCGAGATAATACCACTGCCAATCCCCGTGCCGACCTTGACAAAAACCAGATCACGATCATCGGGGAAATGTACACGATGCTGATGCAGCGTCATGGCATTAACATCATTTTCGCCGTAAACCGGCACATCGAAACGGGTTTTGAAATAACCTGCAATATCAAAATCTTCCCACCCTGCCAGAACCGACGGCCCAAAAACCCGGCAATTTTCATAATCCACCGGGGCAGGCAGGCTAAGGCCGATAGCCAGCAGCACACTTTGCCCAAGTTTTTTGTGATGCGATTTACACAAGGCATCAAAGCCATCGGCAATCTGGCAAAGGGTGCCTTCCGGGCCGAAATCAATATCGGGATCACGCACAATCCGGCTTTGGCCAATCATGGTGGCGGTTGCATCAAGCAGGGCAAGCTGGATTTGCGTTTCGCCAATATTGGCAACCAGAACATGCCCAAATCCCGGGCGGATCGCCCATATCCGGGACGGACGCCCCCCTGTGGCGCGGGTATCATTACTTTCAAAAATAATTCCCGCCGCCTGCAGGGCGGAAATGCGGTGTGTTACCGTAACCCGCGAAAGCCCGGTTTGCGCCTGTAATTCAGGCCGCGAAACGGCCTTTCCTGTCGCAATCAGCGATAAAATCTGCCCGGCATTTTCAAGGCCCGGGGGATTATCGGAGTCTTTTATGACCGGGCGTTTCGCCACAACATTTCCTTTGCGTCATCGTCGCCACAAACAGGGCATTTGGCATCTCAGCCTTTTATAACCCACTGTTTTAAAATGGCAAACCGGGTGCCTGAGGGTACAATCAACACTTATGTATAAATTTATACATAAGTGAATTGACTTTGTCGCGAACAGTTTGGAAACTCCGCCCCATAACAGAAACCACACCAGGCAGGCAGCGACAGGATGGCATCTTTTATCATTGGACTGGATTACGGCACGGAATCCGCGCGTGGTGTTTTGATTGATGCCACCAGCGGCACCATTACGGCCAGCCACACCCATGCCTATCGCCACGGCGTCATGACTGATGCCCTGCCTGATGGCACCCCCCTGCCGCAATCCTGGGCACTGCAACATGCCCCGGATTATACCGAAGCCTGCCTTGCCATTTTAACCGCCCTTGGCAAAGGGCGGGACATTGCCGGTATCGGCATTGGCTTTACCGCCAGCACCCCCCTGCCCGCAACGCAGGATGGAACGCCGCTTTCATCCATCCTGCCCGGTGAAAAACATGCCTATGTCAAATTATGGAAGCATGGGGCAGCCCAACCCTGGGCCGACCGGATCAATGCCGGGGGTGGCGATTTTCTGAAACCCTTTGGGGGCAAACTTTCGGGTGAATGGCTGATTGCCAAGGCCGCGCAGATTGCCGATGAAGCCCCTGACATATGGGCAAAAACCGATAAATTCATCGAAGCTGGCGACTGGCTGGTCTGGCAATTAACCGGGCAGGAATGCCGCAGCCTGGGCCTTGCCACCTACAAGGCACAATATGACCGTGAAAGCGGCCAATATCCCGACCATCTGGTAAATGGACTTGATGAAAGGCTTGGCACACCACACCGGGTCGGCACGTCGGCCGGCAGGCTGTGCCGCGAATGGTGCGAAAAAACCGGCATCCTGAACCAGCCCGATATTGCCGTTGCCGTAATTGATTCCCACGTTGTTTTGCCTGCCGTTGGCGGGGTGACATCGGGCTGCTTTGTCGGCGCGCTGGGGACATCGGCGGTATATCTTTATTTAAACGAAACCGCACGTGACCTACCCCCGGGGATCGAGGGGATGGGCTTTGATGGTTCCATGCGGGATCTTTGGTGTTTCGAGGCAGGGCAGGCCGGCTTTGGCGACACACTGGCATGGTTTGTCAAAACCTTCCCCCTTGCCCGTGACCGCAATGATCTGACCGAAAATTTCCGCCTGTATAACCAGCTTGCCCGCGAAATGGCACCGGGCAGCAACCACCTTGTCGCGCTGGACTGGTGGAATGGCAACCGGGTGCCCCATGCCAGTTCGGCACTGGCCGGGGTTTTAATGGGGTTACGCACCAACAGCACCGCCGCAGGCATTTATCGTGCCCTTCTGGAATCACTTTGTTATGGCGCACGGTCCGTTCTGGAACTGTTTCTCGCGGGCAATTTCCCCATCAACCGCGTGGTCATGACCAGCGGCCTTGCCCAAAACAACCCGCTTCTGGTGCAAATGATGGCCGATATTTTGAAATACCCCATTGAAGTCCCGGAAATTGACCATGCCACCGCCGTTGGTGCCGCCATTCATGGGGCTGTTGCCGCCGGGCTGGTCGATGATTACAGCCAGGGCACAAAACGGTTTGGTGCCCGTACCAGCCGCACCATCATCCCCAATACCGATCATAGTGCCGTTTACGACCGCCTTTTTGCCCAATACCGGGCCATGGCCGCCAACCCGGCCCTGCATCAGGCCCTGCAACAGATTGACGATATTTCACGCCATAACCCGGCATAAAACCCACCGGATTCACCACAACCTCGCCCTTACACTGACCCCAACATTGCCCTTCGCACAGGAACACCACCATGGATTACATGAAGCAGTTTCGTCTTGATGGCCGCACCGCCTTTATCACCGGGGCAGGCCGTGGTATTGGCCTTTGCACCGCCGATGCGCTGGCACAGGCCGGTGCCGATATCATCATTTCCGGTATCGACCAGGCCGACCTGGATGCCGCAACCGAACAGCTTGCAACGCAGGGCCACAAGGTCCGGTCCTTTTTGCTTGATGTCACCAATTCCGCCGCCACCACGGAAATTGCCGACAAACTGGCAAGCGAAGGTATCGAGGTTGATATCCTGATTGCCAATGCCGGCATTGCCTGGCCCGACACCCGGGCAGAAGACATGGATGATGCCGCCTGGGCCAAAGTGATTGATGTGAACCTGACCGGCGCGTTTTATTCCTGCCGTGCCTTTGGCCGCCATATGCTGGAACGCAAACGGGGTGCAATTGTTACGGTTGGTTCCATGTCGGGCTTTATTTCCAACAAGCCGCAAAACCAGGTGCATTACAACGCATCAAAGGCGGGTCTGCACCATATGACCAAGTCGCTGGCGGGTGAATGGGCAGACCGCAATGTACGCGTCAATAGCGTTGCACCAACCTATGTCAACACGGTCATGTCCAATGTAACCGCCAAAAAGCCGGAATATTTCGGCCCCTGGATGGAAAACACACCCATGAAACGCATGATCGAACCCGAAGAAGTCGCCACCACCAACCTGTTTCTGGCATCCGATGCCTCAAGCGGGCTGACCGGCTCCATCGTGATGGTCGATGCCGGTTACACCATCTGGTAAATCCGGGCCAATCGCCACATACGGCGTATAAAACCATCAAAGGGCCGGTGATCCCGGCCCTTTAGCTTTTTTTGTGCGATTATGAACGCTGCCGTTGCCGCCCCTACATCAGAAGGGCGGTATTTTTTTCATCAAATCCGACCCGCCCTAGCGGAATGGCACCGCCAATTGCGTCACTTATCCGGGCGTAATCCTCATCGTTAAAGCCGCCACACAATTCAATAAGCTGCATGCCTTCGGCCACCATCGCCATGGCCTCGGCGACCAGGGCATCAATATCGCCGCTAGCAAAGATCGTGGAATTAAAACCGTCTCCGGGAAGGGTTGTACGCAAACCTGCGGGGGGATACCCGCCTGCCTTGATCAGAAAAGCGTATTTTCGCAATACCATACGGGTTCCTCTTAATCCGGCTATTCGCACGAATTACATTGTCAGGGAACGCTGCAACGCACAAGCCCGAACGGCATTTTTTAATCACTCTAATTTGATTAAAGATTTGAAATAACGCGATAAATGTTGCCCCATCGCCGCCAATGACAAACAAAATCCCGCTATTCGCGTGGTTTTCAAAACAGGCAATAAATCATGCCTGACTGGCACCCTATTTCCTGCGGATCGCGCTGATAGGCGCAAACCCCAAAGCCATCAGCTCGCGCCTGGCAGTTTGCAGCAAGCCAATTGCGCATTGTTAATTTCACATCACAACCATTGCGGGAATACGTCACCATCCCATAACACGCACATATTTCGTGCCTGTGGCGAACCCCCGCAAAAACGGGGCAACTGGTTGGGATCGAAAAACAGCAAACAAGGGGAACTTTGATGCACGGCACCTGCATTTCGCAGTCCAGATGTGACAGGGGCTGAACAAGACCAATATCAAAGCGACCCGCACTTCTTTGCCAAAATGCCTGATTCAGGCAAAGGCATTTTTCAACTTAAACGACAGCAACTGCATTTACCCGCGTCCGCATTACGGCACGGCAATAACCAGGGCTGTCTGCAATCGAAACATCAGGAGAAACACCATGCCGATTACCAATTTTGAAATTCAGTCCATCACCACCCCTGGCCCGATTTACCAGCAAGGCTGGGATTTTTTCCCGACCGACCTGAACGCCACCGTCCGCGGTAATTTTATCTATTGCGGGTATCAGGAAGGCACCAAAAACCCGGTAACCGAAGTCAATTTCATTGCCTATGACAACCCGCAGACCGGACCGATTGAAGGCTGGGAATGGTCAAGCGAGGACCTGAACAAAGGCGCACGGGGCAAGTTCATTTACATGTACTGGCGCCGCGCTGCGGGTCACAAGCCCATCACCAGCATGACCTTTCTTGTCACCTCGGCTTCCAATCCGCCGTCGATTTCGGGCTATACCCCGGTAGGGTGTGACCTGAATGAAGGTGCCGGCGGCGATTACATTTGGGCCTATTACTCCAATTCCGCGCAACCGCGTGCTGCCAAGACCGAAATGTTTAACCGCGATTAAACCTGAAGGGTAACGCATTGCCATAACCGGGAAATGCGTTACCCAACCCTCCCCTGCTGACAGGTTGCTGTCACCAGGGCTGTGGCAGGATGGGGCATCACTGGAAACAGAATGCCATGTCAGTATCAGCCCCATCACTGCAACGCGCCCCGGTTAGCGGCTTTCAACTGGTGTGTCTTTCGGCCGTTCTGTTCAGCACGGCAGGCGTCTTTACCAAGGGTGTTAATGCCGACGCCTGGAGCATCATTTTCTGGCGCGGACTGGCCGCGGCGGGCATTGCGCTGGTTTTGCTGCTGTTGCGTCGCGAATTTTCGCGCGAAATCCGGCAATTTCGCCTGCCTGCCATTTTGGCAACGCTGTTAATGGCCAGTGGCACAGCGGCGTTTGTACCGGCCTTCAAGCTAACCACTATTGCCAATGTCGCGCTGATTTATGCCGCAGCACCGTTTATCGCAGCCCTTTTCGGCTGGCTGTTTTTGCGTGAAAAACCCACCTCTACCATCATGCTGGGCAGCGTAAGCGCCCTTATTGGCGTTACCCTGATTTTCGGGGGTATTTCAACACAGGGGGATTTGTGGGGTAACCTTCTGGCTGGCTGGATGACACTGGTGATGGCGGGCATCACCATCATTTACCGCCGCTGGCCCGATACACCAACAACCTTGCCCGGCGCGGCATCGGCCCTGCTGCTATGCCCGATTGTCGCGGGCCTTGGTACACCGGCGGAAGTTCCGATCAGCGAACTGGCAATACTGGCCGGGTTTGGCGTGTGTTTTGCCTTTGCCTTCATTTTACTTTCGGCCGGGGCCAAACATTTACCCCCTGCCGAAACCGCCCTGCTTAGCGCCCTTGAAACCCCACTGGCACCGATTTGGGGCATTCTGTTTTTCCATGAAATTCCCAACATGCAAACCATCCTTGGGGGTGCCTTGATCATGGTTGCGGTATTTGGCACCTATGGCCATCAATGGCGCAAAAAACGCAAACAGGCCCGCATTGCCTAGCAACCGGGCCTGTTGATTTATGCTGTATGGTGCCCTAACGCTATCGCCAGGCTCAGATCACGCCAGCAGCACGCAAACGTTCGATCTGTTCATCATCCAGCCCACCAATATCTCGCAACACCGCTTCGCTATGCTGGCCCAGGGTGGGCGGGGCAGTTTCATCAAAAATGGGCGTTTGCGACAGTTTTAGCGGGTTGGCAACCGTTGGCACCCTGCCCGCCAGCGGATGATCCAGATATTTCACCGTGCCACGATGTTTGACCTGGGGGTTTTCAAAAACCCGGTCCAATGTATTGATCGGCCCACATGGCACATTGGCCTTTTCCAGAATTGCAATCCAGTCATCGGTGGTTTTTTGTACCATGGCCTGGCGCACCATTGGCACCAGATCGGTCCGGTTGGCCACACGCGCCCGGTTGGTGGCAAAACGCGGGTCCGCACTGGCATCTTCCATGCCTGCGACCTTGCAAAAACTTGCAAACTGGCTGTCATTGCCCACCGCCAGAATGATATAGCCATCCGCCGTCGGGAAGGCTTCATAAGGGACAATATTGGGGTGCGCATTGCCAAGGCGGCCCGGTGCATTTCCCGTGGTCAGGTAATTCATCGCCTGATTGGCCAAAATGGCGGTTTGCACATCCAGCAGGGCCAGGTCGATATATTGCCCCACCCCGGTTGCATCGCGATGGCGAAGGGCGGCCAGAATACCAATGGTAGCATAAAGCCCGGTGAAAATATCAGCCACCGCCACGCCCACCTTCATGGGCTGCCCGCCCGGTTCATGGTCTGGCGCGCCAGTCAGGCTCATTAAGCCGCCCATCGCCTGGATCATGAAGTCATACCCGGCCCGTTTGGCATAAGGGCCATCCTGGCCAAAACCAGTGATGGAACAATAAACCAGCCTTTCATTCACCGCTTTTAGCGATGCATAATCCAGCCCGTATTTTGCCAGCCCGCCAACCTTGAAATTTTCAATCACCACATCGGATTTCGCGGCAAGGTCACGAATAACCTGCTGCCCCTCCGGCGTAGTCATATCCACCGTCAACGATTTTTTACCGCGATTGGCAGACAAGTAATAGGCGGCTTCGGATGTATCATTCCCGGCAGCATCCCGTGCATAGGGCGGGCCCCAGCCGCGTGTATCATCGCCATTGCCCGGCCGTTCGATTTTGATGACCTCGGCGCCAAGATCGGCCAGTGTCTGGCTGGCCCACGGCCCGGCCAGAACACGCGAAAGGTCCAGAACACGAATACCGCCAAGTGCGCCGGTCATGGGAAATCATCCTTCAAAAAGGTATTTTGGCAAAAAAATAAACGGAATACAGGCGACAAACGAAAAACGGGCCACCCGCACCCTGTGCAAGCAGCCCGTTTTCACATCAGGATCAGGCGGTGAAGGCCTGAATGCCGGTTTGCGCGCGGCCCAAAATCAGGGCATGCACATCGTGCGTCCCTTCATAGGTATTGACCGCTTCCAGGTTCATCACATGGCGGATGACATGAAATTCATCGGCAATGCCGTTGCCGCCATGCATGTCACGCGAAACACGGGCAATATCAAGCGACTTGCCGCAGTTATTGCGCTTCATCAGCGAAATGGATTCAGGCGCTGCCGTACCAGCATCGAGCATCCGGCCCAATTGCAGCGCACCCTGCAGGCCAAGGGCGATTTCGGTTTGCATATTGGCCAGTTTCAACTGAATGATCTGGTTTGCCGCAAGCGGACGGCCAAACTGCACGCGGTCCAGGGTATATTGGCGCGCGGCATGCCAGCAGAATTCAGCCGCCCCCATCGAACCCCATGCAATGCCGTAACGCGCCTTGTTCAGGCAACCAAACGGTCCGCCAAGGCCCTTTGCATTGGGCAGCATGTTTTCTTCGGGGACAAAAACATTATCCATCACGATTTCACCGGTGATGGAGGCACGCAGCGAAAACTTGCCTTCGATCTTGGGCGCACTTAGGCCTTCCATGCCTTTTTCAAGGATGAAACCACGAATAACACCGTCATCATCCTTGCCCCAGACGACAAAAACATCGGCGATCGGGCTGTTGGTGATCCACATTTTGGCACCATTCAGGATAAAACCGCCATCGGCCTTGCGTGCCCGGGTTTTCATGCTGCCGGGGTCAGAACCGTGGTCCGGCTCCGTCAGGCCAAAACAGCCAATCCACTCACCCGTTGCCAGTTTCGGCAGGTATTTTTTGCGCTGTTCTTCGCTGCCATAGGCATAAATCGGATGCATCACCAGCGAGCTTTGCACCGACATCGCCGAACGATAGCCGCTATCAACCCGTTCCACTTCGCGGGCCACCAGGCCATAAGCAACATGGTTTACACCGGGTCCGCCATATTCCTCGGGGATGGTCGGGCCAAGCAGGCCCAGTTCGCCCATTTCGCTCATGATTTCGCGATGGAATACTTCATGGCGGTTGGCTTCCAGCACACGGGGCATCAGCCGTTCCTGGCAATAATCATGCGCCGCATCGCGGATCATGCGTTCTTCTTCGCTTAACTGGGCGTCAAGCCCCAGCGGATCTTCCCAGTGAAAATGTACGCGGCCTGCCATGTGTTTCTTTCCTTGTGACATGCGAAATCGGAAATGCCGCTACGGGCGCATGGCCCCGTGGGCGAGACGGCGGCATTTCCGAAACCCTGAAAATTCTGCAATCAAGGCTAGGCATTGGCAGACGCTTTCGCAAATGATAAATCTGTGCAACTTAATGCAAAAAAATCATGAACTTTGCAAATAGGGGCATCAAAAATGGCACGGCGCATTCCTGGCACAAAGGCCCTGGCCTGTTTTGAACAAACCGCCCGGCATGGCAGTGTTTCGCGCGCAGCCGAAGAACTTTACCTGACGCAAAGTGCCGTCAGCCGACAGCTTCAGGGTCTTGAAAGCTGGCTTAACTGCAAATTGTTTATGCGAAAAAAGCAAAGATTGATCCTGACGCCCGAAGGCGAGGATTACCTGCAGGCCATTCGCCCCGCCCTGGACCAGTTGGAAACCGCAACCTTAAAGCTGCTGTCGGGCGGCAGCGACGGTGGTGTTCTGACCATTGCCGCCCCGCCCACCTTTGGCAGCCGGCGGCTGATCCCCTATCTGCCGGATTTTCGGGCCCGGCACCCCGATATCGTGATTAATTTCATTTCACGCATCGGCATGCCCGATTTTGACCGCGAACAAATTGATATCGCCGTTTTATTTGGCAATGGTGAATGGAACGGCCTTGAAGCCCGCCGCCTGGAAGGTGAGGACATGGTGCCGATTTGCAGCCCCGGCCTGATCGCCAATATGGACCATGCCCCAAAGCCCGATGATCTGCGCCAGTTTTCACTGCTGCATATCGCCACCCGCCCCAATGGCTGGCGGGACTGGTTAATAGCCGCCAACCTTGAAGGCATTGACGGTGAAAACGGCCCGAAATTTGAACATTTCACCATGGCAATGCAGGCTGCCATTGCCGGTTTGGGCGTTGCCCTGCTGCCGACCTTTGCCATTGGTGATGAAATGGCCAATGGCCGCATCATCGCGCCCTTTGGCCCACCACGCGCCAGCCCGCACCATTATTTTGCCACCTGCCCGCAAAACCGCGTTCGCACACCCAAAATCCGCGCTTTCATGAAATGGCTGTCAGACCGCGATGAAAAACAAAATCCCGGCCTATGAAACAAAGCCGGGATTCGCAATGTTACTAATGTAACCGACCAACGACCAACCCGGCGACATAACCATGCAAACAAACACCGCACGGGGCTGAAACGGGCTTATCCCCGTTCCTCGATCGCGCGCAGGGCCGACATGCCACGCCGACGCAGCAGGTCGGCGTCTTCGGGGCCATCGATAATTTCAAGCAACCGCACAACGGCCATCAAATGGCGCTGGGCGTTGTCGTAATCCTTCATGGTCAGTTTTGCCATGCCATCCACCCCGGCACGGCCAACCTGGTTCAGCTTCTTTTTAATTTCGACCACGGCCTTGGTTGCCGAACTTTGCGCTGCCAGAATGTGCGAAATGCTGGCGGTTTCGGCAATGGCCTCAGCCGATTGTTCGGCGGCCAGCACCTTGTCGCCATCAAATGGCAGGGCAAATAATGGCGTTACCACCGCCCCCCTGCCCGCCGGACCACGGGGTGGTTGCGGCAGGGCTTCGGTCACGCGTTCGGGGCTGGCACCAAACATGGTATTGGCAATCGCCTGGCTGACGCGGCGGCGTGTCCCCAGCAGCCGTTCCCCCCACGGGCCATCCTTGCGGATGTTCAATTCGCGGGTGATACGCACAAATTCCGATGCGTACCAGCGCGCCAGCTGCAAAATCTGGTGTTCGTCCTTGCCCCGGCTGACACCCTCTTCAACCTGGGTCACAATTTCGGCCAGCATATCGATCACCATGTCACCAGCACTGGCAAGGTTGGTGCTGCCCAATGACCGGTCATCAGCCTTGCTGGAAAGAACACGGATCACTTTAAAAAGCTCGCTCGGTCGCAAAAGGCGGGTCAAAACGGCAGACATGAACTGCGTTTCGTATCCCGGCTTTTCGCGCGATACCTCGATGAACTTTTCACGCAACCACACCAGGTCCGAATTGCTCAGGCTACGGATGGGGGCCGACGGAAACCGCAGGCGCATTTCAATAATCGGTTCTGCCACGCGCAACATGCGGGCAATGGCGGCAAAGGGTTTTAAATGCACGCGCGATCCTAAGCGGGTCGCAAGCGCACGTTCCTGTTTTACGCCCTGTTCGGAAATGGCAATCTGCTGTTCGATGCAGGTTGCAGCCTCGCTCCATAATTTGCGTTCGGCGCGGTAAATATTTTCGCGATGATTGGCTTCTGCCGCCACCTCAAGGTCCTTGCAGGCCTTGTGAAATTCGGCCGAGGCGCTTTCGCACACCACATGCCAGATCGGCATCAGCGACGGCCGGCCAATGCGAATACTGGTTTCCGGCGGAATATCGGTCAGCAGCAAATCCTCAAACGGCGTGCAGAACTGGCGCATCGGTGTCGGATAACGTTCCGGCTTTAACGATGCCAGGCGCGGCCGCAAAATTTGCAAAATCTGATCATGGGGCAAAGGCAGGCGCGGTGCGTTCCTGTCGCTTTCAATCGCGCGGGTAAATTTGGTGATTTCCGCGGTGCTTAACGAATCAAAAAGCTGTTCAAGCTGGTTGATCGAGGGTCCTGCATCTGCCGCTGTGGTCATTGTGCACCCTCCCGGAAACGTTCCAGACGGGTTACCATCTCGGCATCCATGTCGCCCGACCCCAGTTTGCGCACTTCGGCCGCCCACATCACCTGATTAACCCGGATATCAGTCCAGAACGGGTATTCCTCGGGCTCCAGCTCGCTGATCGGAATGATCGGTAAAAAGCTTGCCAGTTCTTCCAGGGCATCACGCTGTTCGGTCCGGTTGATCTGCTTTGCCGCCTGCCAGCGCGCAATCAGTTCTTCCCAGCCATCAAGCAGCCACCATAGCCGGTCGATGCTGCGTTCAATTTCCTTTTCCGCCTTGGGCCAATTCACCAGAACCGCACCAATATCGTTGCTCCAGCGGTCAATCGCGCGCAGCCAGCGCACGGCATGGTCATAGGTGGCCCCCGCACCATTCACCACGTGATTGGCCATAAAGCGGATATTGGACATTTCCGATGTCGACCATTCTTCCAACTCGTTGGAAAGCTTGCGCAGACCCGCAACCAGATCGCGCAACGGCCCCGAACAGCCATCCGTCACCAGCCCGACCGGGCCGGTCAGGATGCTCCATTGTTCCAGGCTATCAATCACCGACTGGTTGGCCGCCCCGGCATCACGGGCAAATTTGTTCAGTGCGGCACGGGCCCGTTTCTGGCCTTCAAGCGTGGCAAGATCGGTGATTTTCATGTCCTGCACATCATCACCGCCCAGCTTGCGCAACGCCTGGTAAACCAGGGTTAGCTGCCCGGTATCGCGGCTGGCATTTTCCAGGGCGTCCAGGCGGGCTGCCTCGCGCGCCAGTTTGACACCGCCCACACCGGTCCGGGCAATATCGCGCGATACCCGGCGCAACAGTTCCGGGTTGGGTTTGGAAACCGGTGCCAGTTCGTCAAACAGCATACGGTCATGAACGGATAGATGAAAAATCTGGCGCATGGTTTCAAGCGGCATTTCATAGGTGCCAAGCCCGCCAGAAAGCCCGGGCAGATTGATAACCAGCTTGTTGTAAGGATCGCGCACCACGCGGGCAAATCGCAACGGGCGCGTCGTAAAGGGCGTTCTGACCCCGCGCGCCTCAAATGTTTTGGGCAATGACGACAACGGGTCCGGTTTCCCCGAAAGACTGCCGGTCGCACCGCTTTGGCCCTGTTGGCCCCGTTGCAGATTTTGTTGTCTTGTCATTCTGCCTATCGATCAGCCCTGCATTACACGGGGTGACCCCTCATAAGTATAATCCGACCTACAAACAAGATTACACCCACTCACCCCAAAAACATATTTCATGAAAGCACGCAGCCCGACAACCCCATTGCCGCAGAAAAACCGCCAAGTGCGAAATCTTTTGCAAAATTGACATGATCCACATCACTTTTGCGCCGTATCACAACCTGACAACCCCATAAAACCGGCAGATTTTGGCGAATTTTTGCCTATCACATCCCGCTAAAATAGCATGGATTACCCCCTGCCCGCACCGATGGAATCCGCACCATCGCGCTTTGTATCTGGGAACGCACAGCCCAATAAAAAAGACCCGGGCAAATCTGCCGGGTCTTTTCAATGTCATCAGCCTTCATTACACGGCAATCACCCAATTGCCTTTTCCGGGCAGCACCCCGTCATGCCAGCGGCAGGGAAACATGGCCGACCCTGTATAGCTGGCTGGTTTCGCCCGTCATTTGATCACCCGGCACATCCGGCCACAGGCAAAACTGCAATTGCCGCCATTCCGTCGGGTCAAAGGCGGCAACAGTTGCCAGCGCCCCTGCCGCCATCGCCCGTTTGACATCATCCATGGCATTTTCGCGCAGGGCGGCAAGGTTGCAATGGGGCGCAATCGGGCGAATATCGCGCGTGGCAAATTTCGCATCACCGGGATTTGCGGCAATGTCAGCCTGCCAGACAATCCAGGTTTGCACCGAAGGCCAGCCAAAATCACCACTTACCGCTGCAAAACCTGGCCCGGAAAGAAAGCTGTCGATGCCTGCTGCCTCATCCCACAGATAAAAAGGGGCATACAGGTTTTCCGTACTGGCCGCAGTGCCATCCTGTTTGCGTGCCGACAGATAGGCCTTGAAGCGCAGACGGGGAAAACCGTCAAGCAGCGGGCCTTTATCGCGAATACGACGGTCAATAATTTCCATGTCATAATCCGCAGGCAGGCTAAAGCTGTATTGCATCGCAATCATGTTACAAACCCTCCTTCTCCACCGGTTCAAACCAGTGGACGGCCGTGCCGTCTTTCACCGGCTGGATGCTTAGATAACTAAAGGAACAATCAGGCACTGCCCCGTGCCAGTGGCGTTCATTGGCCGCAAACCAGACAGCATCACCTTTATGCAGTGTTACAGGTTCGGCGCCCTCACGCTGGGCGCGACCAACACCATCAAGCACAAATAAAAGCTGCCCGCGCGGGTGGCTGTGCCAATGGGTCACAATGCCGGGCGGCACAAAGGCGCACATCGCCGTCATTTCACCCTCCGTACTGCTTGATAACAGCATCTGCACATCGAACCGCCCGTTTGAAACGCCATCTGGTGCGGCCAAAACACCCTCTCCGGCGCGAAAAACGCACATGGCTTGCGGGCAGCTTTGCGCCATATCGAATACGCTGCCCATCATCCGCGCCCACCAAATGTTGACGCCATCACACCCGATGCAAACGACCAGTCATCAAAGGTCGAATTCACAATCGCGACCATTACATCCTCGGGTCGCACACCGGGCGATGCCGCAAGGTTATCCGCCAGCCGCTGGTAAAAGGCGGCCCTGGTTTCAGGCGGGCGGACCTTGCCGGTGGTGATATGAAAGAAAATGTAATCGTCGGATCGCGGACCACCGCAATAATTGCGATCAAAAATCAGCTCGCCGGGCTGGTGCTGGTGAATGGCAGCAAAACGGTCATTGACCGGCACGTCAAAACAATCGACCAGGGCGCGACCAAGGCTATCGACAACAGCCGCAAGATATTCTGGCGACTTGCCAGCAATCAGGGAAATACGGGTGAAAGGCATCTGTCGTTTCTCCAAACGCAATTGACAGATGCAGTATGAAAGCACAGGATTATCCTGAAAATCGCATAATTCAGGATCAAATTTCCTGTTTTTCAGGATCAATAATCATGCGCCTGACCAATCTTGACCTTGCTGCCTTGCGAAGTTTTGTTACCGGTATTGATGCCGGGTCCTTCATGCTGGCAGCCGACCGGCTGGGGCGTTCCACATCGGCGGTCAGCGCCCAGCTCAAAAAGCTGGAAGACCAAACCGGAAGTGCGCTTGTGCGCCGGGCCGGGCGCGGCCTTGCCCTTACTGATCAGGGCGAATTGCTGCTTTCCTATGCCAGGCGCCTGTTAAGCCTGAATGATGAAGCCATCAGCGCCCTGCAAAGCCCGGAGCTGGAAGGCTGGGTCCGTTTGGGGATTCAGGAAGATTTTGGCGAAACCGTTTTGCCACAGGTGCTGGGCCAGTTTGCCCGCGCCCATCCCCGTGTCCGCGTTGAAGGGCGCATTGGCCGCAACAGTGAATTGCGCGAAAAACTTGCATCGGGCCATCTTGACCTGGCACTTGCCTGGGATGACGGCACAGCAAAAGACGACGACATCATCGCATCCCTGCCGCTATGCTGGCTCGGCCCGGCGGACGAAGGCCCCATTCCCCTTTGGCAACCGGGCAGGAATGCCGATCAAAGCGAACCCTTACCCCTTGCCGCACTTGAAGCCCCCTGCATGCTGCGCACAATCGCCTGCACCCACCTTGACCAGCACGGCATCCCCTGGCGGATCGCCTTTGTCAGCCCCAGTCTGGGTGGCATGTGGGCGGCTACGGCGGCGGGCCTTGGCATTTCTCTGCGTACACCCTTCGGCCATCCGGCCAGCCTGCGCGTGCTCGACCCCGCAAGCTACGGCCTGCCCGCCATGCCATCCCTTGGTCTCGCCCTGCTACGCGCCCCCAAACCCGACAATCAAATCAGCAACCACCTCGCCGCCATCATCCGCCAGGCTTTGCAGGATATGCTGCCCGCGGCCTGGACGATGATCAAGAAAAATCCAAGCGACATTCACGATTATAAACTTGATCCGGCTCCTACCGTGATCGAGTTCTGTCGCTTGCCCCCCAACTATCGGCACGTATAACCGTGATGGTCAACCGGATGATTAAGGGAATAAATTTGGAGAACGTCTTTGTATAGCCTGGTGATGTCAAGCGATGACAGCGCATGGATTACTCCGGTTGGCACTGCCCAACTATCGAGCTTTTCGCTTTCACGATATTTAGAATACACTGACGCGGCTCTCGAAGAGAAGTTGAAGCCGGTTTCCTCCTCTACCTTGTCATTCCTGTCAGAAATTCCGACAATATTTCTAAGCGAGCTAAGAAACGACTACGAGAACAACCGTCATGAATACCTTACCATGCGCGTGGGGCGGGTTTGGAATCTGCAAGTTGTCGGGAATGAAATTCGCTATGAGTTTTGCATAGATCGCGATTTCGGAGAAATCACGGTCCACGATCGCCGGCAATTCGAGTTGGCATTCGAGCTTGGTCGATGGGAACTAAACAGAACCCATTGGGCCGTCAAGAAAGGCGACCTTATGCAGTCGCTTAATCATGCGGGTCTTGCCGAGCATTTCAATAATCTGGCACCCGCGATGGCTGTAAACGTACCCCCGCCGCCCGATGAACCGCCATCGGACCAGCCGGTCGTTACCAACGTCGAAGAGTACATGGCGTATGTGCTTTCGCTCAACCCGGCAGCCGACGAAGAGATTTTCTATCGCGGTCATTCTGATCGAAAGTATCGCCTAGAACCAACATTGTTCCGCAGGAATGAGCGAGGCGAGTTTCGCTATCTACAGAAGGAAGCAACGCTCGTTAGAGAAATCCTGACCGCGCAGGCAAACGAATTTTCCAGTGACCAGTACATGCTGGATCGACTTGTCCGCATGCAGCATTTCGGCCTGCCAACGCGACTGCTGGACGTCACATCAAATCCACTGATCGCGCTTTACTTTTGCTGCTCATCTACGAAGTATGATGTTGATGGAAACGAAATCGATGGGGAGGTTATCGTTCTGGCAACAAAATCGGAAAACGTCATGTTTTTCGACTCCGACACGGTGAGTTGCGTCGCCAATCTGTGCCTGATGTCCGAAGGCGATCAGGATGCTCTCGATACGTCGCAGGATAAGACAGCCTTCAATGTCACGCCTGCTTGTCAAAAATTGCTTCATTTTATCAGGCGCGAGAAGCCGTATTTCGAAAATAGGATCGACCCTGCCGATCTGGACCGCATCCTGTTCGTGAGGGGACGAAACACGAATGCGAGAATTATATCACAATCCGGTGCATTTCTTATTTTCGGGAAAGACGCTGTTCTGCCTGAAACGGGGCATAGCTCGCTTAATCTTCACCGCATTACCGTTCGCGATAAAGCAGCCATTTTGGGTCAACTCGCAAAACTCAATATCAAATCGAGCACGGTTTACCCGGGCATTGAGAAGGCCACTGCCGAAATCGCCAACAAATACGAGCTTAACTAGCTACGAAGCCCGAAGGGTTAATGCCGGATGGTAGGGCATACGTGAAAAACACCACCAATCAGCGCGCGCCCGATATCTGACTGATTATAAATAACAATCCGGATTAGTTTGTGCGGCAATCGGCGGTTTTGGTGCGCCCGACAGGATTCGAACCTGTGGCCCCCAGATTAGGAATCTGGTGCTCTATCCTGCTGAGCTACGGGCGCACAACCTTGCGAAGGGTGATCTGACTTAGCAGGTTCAACCGCGCGGATCAATTATTCGATAGGGGCAGGATGCGTTTTCACCCTGGCCCCATTGCCGGTCCATAATCCGCCGCAGGTCAGATAACCTGCCAGCCCCTTCATAACGGGCAAATATCCGGGCCAGGCACCATTGGTAGCGCGGCCCGGACAACAGATTTAATTAAAAATCGATCCCACCGGGATCGTATAGGTCAGTGACAGTACTTCGGCACCGGGGTTTTCATCGCCCAGATTGGCGTTGGAAATATGGGCAAAGCCCAGCCCGACGCGCGACTGGTTATCGAAATGATAGGCCAGCTCAATGCCGGAGCGGAACTCGATCCAATGCCCCAGATCTTCGCCGTCGCCATCGTGGAACGCGCCAACCGATGTATAAAGCGAGGTCGCGAAATGATCGCCCCACAGAATATCGGCCATCACACCACCATATCCATGTACAGCCTTATCCGATGTCACCATCACACCTGCGATCGGACGCAGGAAATCCAGCAGGGCGTGATTATCCCGGTAATCAAGGCGAAACTCGGTCGCTTCGTCATCTTCACCGACATTGAAAATCCCGGTTGAAAAGCCGATCTGGGCCGAATCATTGCTGCTATTGGTAAATTCCTGTGCCTGGCAACTGCCAGCTACAACAAATGCTGCCATCCCCGCCAGCACTCCCCAAAACTTCACGCGCATTAACCATCCCTCATTATATGACACGTCGTTAGTATCGATCTTAGCAAAGCATCGGTTACTGGCAATCTTCTAAATGAAAAACAGCAGGTTATTGCGCAAGCTTTGCAGCAAAAAGGTCGGTGGCACGCACCAGTTCGCGGGCAATGCCCGGTTCGCTGGAGGCATGGCCCGCATCATCGACAATCACCATTTCCGCCTCCGGCCAGGCGCGGGCAAGGTCAAATGCGCTTACGGGTGGGCAGACCAGGTCATAACGCCCCTGAATGATGATTGCAGGCAAATGCCGGATTTTGTGCAGATCCTCCAGCAACTGGTTGTCGCGGAAGAACCCCAGATTGACGAAATAATGATGTTCCAGCCGCGCCAGTGCCAAAGCCACACCATCGCCTTCAAAACCTTCGACAAAGCTTTCGTCGGGCAAAAGCGTGCAGCAGCGCGCTTCATAACCGCTCCAGGCGCGGGCGGCCAGGCTTGCGGCATCGGCACCGTGTTTACCGGCAAAATAATCGCCATAAACATCCAGCAGCGCCTGCGCACCGGGGTTTTTCGCAAGGCCAACAGCAGCAAGAAACTGTTCCTGCGCATCAGGCAGGAAATTGCCCATACCCGTCATGAACCATTCAATTTCCGAGGGGCGGCACAGAAAAATCCCGCGCAGGACAAAACCCAACGCCCGGTCCGGGCAGGCCTGTCCATAGGCGAGTGCCAGCGTTGAGCCCCATGAACCGCCGAAAACCAGCCATTTTTCAATACCGCGATCAACACGCAGGGCTTCGATATCGCCAATCAGGGCCTGGGTGGTATTGTTTTCGAGCGATCCGAACGGGCGCGAACGGCCCGCGCCGCGCTGATCAAACAGAATGATCCGGTATTTTTCCGGGTCGAAATACTGCCGATGGTTAGGAGAAATTCCGGCACCAGGGCCACCATGCAGGAAAATAACAGCAATACCATCAGGATTACCGACATCTTCCCAGTAAATCTGGTGTCCATCCGGGCGATCCATCCAGCCTGATTCGCGCGGTTCAATTTCCGGATACAACATGCCATCCCCTTAAACTGTTCAGACCATCAAGACTTAAAGCATGTCGCCTTTAATGTCTCTATTCGCGTTCAACACATAATGACGCCAGGTTTTGCGGCGCCACATAGGGCCCGCCACGATTTTCAATGACCCCACGCACCAAAACCCGGTGCCCGACCCATGCCGACAGGCCAAAACCCGATGCAGCGATATCGGCCATCTGGTCCCGGTCAAAGGCGACGGTAAAATCCCGTCGCCAGTCCTGACCAAAATTAAGATAGGCGCGATATTGCTGAATCTCGACGGATCGCAAAACGCCCCCAATCACACCATAGGCCCCAATCGCATCAAGCGCCAAGGGCGCAGCATCACCTGCAGCATTTTCCGGCAATGCCGCGTCATGATTGGCGGCGTAAAAGTAACGTGCTTCCGGCTTTGATTGCGCCGCAACCTGACCCGCCCCTGCCCACATGCCTTTATGGTTTTGCCGGGCATGGGCCTCGGTATTGGTCAGGGCCGTTATCGCCATTTGGCGCGTTAAACCCGCCACATCGATCCTCATGGGCTGGTCGGCCTGCCCGCCAGGTAACACCATGGCCAAACCGGCGGCCACAAGTTTTTGCTGCAGCAATTCCCCATCCCGCAGAACAAAATATGCTGGCTGACGCGGGTCAGCACCGGCATCATTTTTGTCATTCCCGGCGGCCTTGCGCCGTTTACCAACGATGGGGTCGGGCAAAGGCACCAGTGTTGAAATATCGCGAAAATGCTGCTGCAAATAGGCCAGAACCGCACCTTCCTGCCCCGGCACCACGGCAATATCAGCCAGCCGGAATGTCATTGCCGTTACTTCGCCAGCAGGCTGGTTTTGCCCCCGTATTTTAACATTCAGGCTGTCAATATCTTCGGGTTTTGCCATTTCAACTACATCATAAAGTGGCAGGTTTAACGCAGGTCCTGCCTTGGCAATTCCGCAGACCAAAGCGGGCGTTTTCGCCGACGATCCGACCAAACCCACCACACCCGCCCCGTCGCCATTGGCAGCCACCTCCCACAAGGATGCTTGGCGTTGCCCCCCAACACCAGGGTTTAGGCCCCAATCATTCTTGCCATCAAAAAGGCCCGCTGTAGCGTTACTGGAGTTTAGCATCGCATTGGCCGAATTTTCAGGTTGGATGGCAGAACTTTTGGGAATGGAATGCGTTAATTCAGGATCAAAGGGATGACCTGCAACCGGGAAAACAGACGAACGCGCCGCCGCTCTTTCGGACATGCCAGATAGAGCAAATATCAGACAGGCCAGCAGGAAGCTGCGCCATGCTGCACCTGGCATGGTATGCATAAATGGCCTGAATGACAGACGGACAATATTTTCGCGTTTTGGGGACCATTTGGGGGACGATAAGGGGGCCATATGCTGGTGGCGTCCATTCTGCAATATTGATCCCGAATGCATCTCGCGATACGAAATTGAATATCGGCGCTGCGCACGTCCTGCCCGTGCAGCCCGGCAACAAAAACACCGGCAGCGGGTCCCTGCTTTTCAGTAAGGCACCCAAGCCACCACCGGTCAAGAAGCGGAGGCCAGGATAGTGACAGGTTGGCAATACAAGCGCAAAGCACGAACCGCATCCATATGGATCGCCCTTGGATTGATGAGCGGCCTTGCCGCCTGCTCCACCAACCCCGCCACCGGTGAAGATACCTTCACCGCCTTCATGCCACCCGCGCAGGAAGCCGAGGTTGGCGCCGAAGAACACCCGAAAATCCTTAAGGAATTTGGCGGCAGCTACGACGCCAAGGATTTGCCAAGCTATGTGACCGAGATCGGCCAGAAACTGGCTGCAGTGACCGAAACACCCAACCAGCAATTCACCTTTACGGTGCTGGATTCGCCCATCGTCAACGCGTTTGCTCTGCCCGGCGGGTATGTTTATGTCACCCGCGGCCTGCTGGCACTTGCATCGAACGAGGCTGAGCTTGCAGGCGTGCTGGCCCATGAAATTGGCCATGTCGTTGCCCGCCATTCCGCCCAGCGTTACAGCCGCGGTGTGCTAACACAAATTCTGGCAGGGGGTTTATCTGCCGCCATTGGCAATGGCGCAGGCGATGTGATTGGCATGGGAGCAAATGCCTATATGCAGTCTTTCTCGCGCGAGCATGAATTTGAAGCTGACAAGCTGGGCGTACGTTACCTGTCGCGCGCGGGTTATGCCCCCGCCGCCATGGCAAGCTTCCTGAAAAAACTGCGTGCCCATTCACGCCTGCAGGCCGAACTGGCCGGTCGTTCACCCGATGATGTTGACCAGTTCGACATCATGGCAACCCACCCGCGTACGGTTGATCGCATCGAACAGGCCCGTGCCGCCGCCAACACGCCGGTTTCGGGCACGCCGCGCCTTGAAACCGTAAAATACATGACCGAAATTGATGGCATCATGTATGGCGATGGCCCGGAAAACGGCTTTATTCGCGGGCGCAAATTTGTCCATGTGCCGCTGAATTTCTATTTTGAAGTCCCCGATGGCTTCTCCATGATCAACCAGCCCGACGCCGTTGTGGCCCAGGATAACAAAGGTGCTACCATCATTTTTGAAGGTGCCCCGGCTGCCGCACAAAATGGCCCGGTTGCCTATCTGCAGCGCGGATTTTCCAAATCCATCCAGTTGCGTGACGTGCAAAAAATTGATGTGAATGGCGAGGAAGCAGCCACCGGATCAGCCGATGTTTCCCTGAAATCAGGCACCCGCGCCCGTCTGCGTGTTGTTGCCATTCTGCATGGCAAATCGGCCTTCCAGTTCCTGTTCCTTTCGCCGCTGGACCAGGCGAATAATTATAACGTGGCGCTACGCCGCACGACCTATAGCTTCCGGTCCCTTAGCGCGTCCGAGAAAAAGCAGTATCATGCCCTTTCGGTCAAAGTGCGCGCGGTGAACCCCGGCTACACCATTGATACCTTTGTTAAATCCATGGCGGTTGACCGCCGCCCGGAAGAAACCTTTGAAGTCATCAATGGCATCGAAAATGCGCAATTGCCACCCGAAGGATCGCTTGTAAAAGTGATCAACGAATAACTGGCAGCACTTGGTTAGAGAATGCACAAAAAATCCCCCGCCGGCCAAAAGCTGGCGGGGGATTTTCATTTTGGGGTCTTTCGGCGCAGCAAACGGCGCGAATACCTAGCTTTCGATGCGATCAACAATCTGTCCGTTCGGGCCAATGGCGGCTGCGACCAGCGTGCCGCCCCGGCCTGCCCCGCCATCCAGCGACAGGGTATATTCCCGTTCGGAAATACCGGGATGATTGTTTGATGACCCGCGAATGATGCGCGCACAATCATAATAACGTTCGGTAATGGCCTCGAACATCGACCCGCCCCACCAGAATGTATCTGTTTGTGCGGTCAACGCGCGCGAGGAATCCAGCCCTGCATGAACAAAAATCAGCGATCCGTCGCTGACATAGGCAGCATGTTTAAGATCGGCCATCAGCGCGCCGTGGCCGGGATGACGACGCAAAGCATCGCTAAGCTGCCCGGTCCATTGCGAAATAAGATGCGCACCCTGGCGCATGGTGGCCTGCACCATTGCCGGGTCAAAACCATAGGCACGCACAATACCGGCGGCACCGCGCGTAAGCATCCATTCAAAGACTTCACCGGGATTGGGCGCAAACTGCAATTGCTGCAATTTGGTCAGCATTTCTTCGGCGGCACCGCGCAAAAACACGATATCGCCCATATCCACGCCATCCTGGGCAATGAAAAAACGGCGAAACAGCAGAATTTCGTTAATGGCGGCAACAACATTGTCACCGGGGCCATCACCCCAGTAATTGCCGGTATAAACCAGCCGGTCACCCGGGCGGATCTTGCGCGCCAGGCGGGAATGAACGGACTGCAGGGCGCCAATATCGCCATTTACAGCCCCGACGACCCATATCCTGTCTGCAGGTTTTAACGACGCCAAAACCGCGGCTGCTTGCGCCATGACATGCTCCTGATGAAAAAACCGGCCCAAGAATAATACCCGGACCGGTTTTAAGAAACTATATGCTTTTGGTGCATTCGCAAATGCGAAATCAGGCGGCTTTCTGCAGCAGCTTTTCCAGCTTGCCCGATGCCTTGTCCTTGTCGATCTTTTCGATCGCGGCCAGTTCGTCTACCAGACGTTCAAACGCAGCTTCGTAAATCTGGCGTTCAGAAAAAGACTGTTCCGGCTGGGTGGCAGAACGATGCAAATCGCGCACAACTTCAGCAATGGAAACAGGGTCGCCAGAATTGATTTTGGCTTCATATTCCTGTGCGCGACGCGACCACATGGTGCGTTTTACACGCGCACGGCCCTTAAGGGTCACCAGGGCTGAATCCATCTGTTTTTTCGAGGAAAGCTTGCGCAGACCAGAGTTGCCCACCTTGTTCACCGGCACACGCAGGGTCATGCGGCTGGAGTCAAAAGTGATAATGTAAAGGCGCAGTTCCTGACCTGCAATTGCCTGGGTTTCCAGGCCGTCAACACAGCCAACGCCGTGCGCAGGGTAAACAACAAAATCGCCAACAGCAAAGGGCAACTTATCCGACATCAAAGCTTCCTTCCGGCCCAAACGGCCTGGTCATATAAAACACCTTGGTCCAATCGACGCGAAGGCATACACGACCATGCTTTTGGCTTAGCCGCGGTAACAGACAGGTAATAAAACGGAAATCCGACAGTGCGGAACGGAGCCTGCCGAGCCCTCAACGCGAAGAAAGACCATAACACAACTGACCGGCCGATCACAGAACTTTTCCGTGCGGCCGGGTCATTGCTGCCATGCGCAGAAAGTTATCCTGCGCTATTTTACTGGTCTTTAGGGCGGTTAACGCCCTTAGTCACCGGCGCCGGGCGCCTCGGACAGAAGTTCGGTCTTGCCCGTTTTGCCATTCCATTCATCGGCATCTGACGGTGCATCCCCTTTACGGGTAATGTTTGGCCAGATTTCGGCAAATTTACGGTTAAGTTCAAGCCAGTTATCCAAATTTGGTTCCGTATCGGGAATAATGGCTTCAGCCGGACATTCGGGTTCGCAGACACCGCAATCAATGCATTCATCAGGGTGAATAACCAGGAAGTTTTCACCTTCATAGAAGCAATCGACGGGGCAAACCTCGACGCAGTCCTGATACTTACACTTGATGCAGTTTTCCGTCACCACATAGGTCATGGTGTAACTCCGTACAGGTTGCGGGGCCTGTGGCGGCTGCGCCCACCGTCGGCCTATTGTTCTCTCTCTCGGGCATTGGTTATCACGCAGGGGGGCGGTGTGCAACTCCAATAAAACACTACTTTTTTTAGTAGTATTAATTGCAAAACCACCATTCGCGCCAATGTTATGAATGCGACATCATTTTGTAATTATTGTAAAATAATCCATCCCCAAGCAGGAATTATTTTGCCCTGCACACGCCCCGGAAGCCTTGCAACAATTGCAATTCTGCTGCCCTTAACATACTGTTTGCTTCCATGAATGGTCGTAGAACCATGTTTTGGGGTGTGGATAGCGGAGGCCAGCCTGAAAAATGCGCGGCTCCAGTGGCAGAATCGCCTGTCTTTCAAGCAGGCGCGGGCCGCTGTCATAATTACTTTGCTGATTGGTGTTGGCTTCAGTGCGCTCCAGATTCTCTGGGATTTGCATGGAGAACGTAACCAGATTGACAGGACCGTAAACCAGGTTCTGTCAACGGTGCGGGAATCTGCGACCCAGGCGGCCTATGGGCTTGATGAAACCCTGGCTGAACGCGTGGTTTCCGGCCTGTTTGAATATGAACCAATCTATCTGGCCCTGCTGCGCGATGATTTTGGCAATGTTCTGGCCAAACAGCAGCGCCAGCAGGCATCATCCAGCCTGAACTGGCTGACATCGATGATGTTTGGCGACAACCAGCATTACGAAATCCCGCTAACCATTGGCGACTCCGGCGATCTGGTCGGCTATCTGGAAATCGATGTGGATACCGGGCTGATTGCCGCAGGCTTCATCAACCGTTCCGCCATGATCCTGGCATCCGGGCTGGTGCGCAATTTCCTGCTGGGTATTGCCCTGACGGTCTTTTTCTATATTGCCCTGACCAAGCCCCTGTTAAGGCTGGTGCATTCGCTGCGCCAGGTGGACCCGGCCAGCCCCGCCACCACCAAGGTCGATATCCCCAGCAACCATTCGACCGATGAACTGGGCCTGCTTGCACAGTCAGCCAATGGCCTGCTGATGGAAATTGACGACAATTTATGGCGCCTGCGCGAGGCCGAACAAAACCTGCGCGAACGCGAAAGCCGCCTGCGTGGCATCATGCAGAACGTGGCAGACGGCATCCTCAGCATCGATTCGGATTGCCAGATCCTGCAATGCAACCCGGCCTGCCTGCAATTGCTGCATCTGCCCGAAGACACCGAACTGGTCGGGCATAGCCTGTATGACTATATCGTCGATGCTTCCCAACTTAATCTGGCTCAGGTTCTTGAAAAGAACGAACGCGACGGCGATTCCTTCCGCCCGGTTCTGGACCGGTCTATCGAACTGGTTCTGCGCTGTGCCGATGGCAGCAAAATTCGCGTTGCGGCGGTTTTCCGCCCCATGCAGTTTGAAGAAAACCTGCTTTATACCGTTGTCTTCCACGATGTAACTGCCCAGCGCCGCTATGAAGAACGGCTGGTCTATATGGCCAACCATGACCCGCTGACCGATCTTCCCAACCGCTCGATGCTGGAGCTTAGCCTGCGCAACGCCCTGACCGATTTCCGCGAAAAGGGATCGGGCAGTGAAACCGAGGTGGTGCCGCTGTTAACTGCAACCGCCCTACTGTTCATCGACCTTGACCGTTTCAAACTGGTCAATGACAGCCTGGGTCACGATTTTGGCGACCTGCTGCTAAAAGAAGTTGCCAACCGTTTGCGCGGGGTCATTCGCCGCAGCGACACTTTAGGCCGCCTCGGCGGTGACGAATTCCTGATCATCATTCCGCATTTAAATGAAACCCAGGAAGCCGCCAATCTGGGCCAGACAGTGCTGGAAGCCTTTTCACCGGCATTTGAAATTCGTGGACGCCAGCTTTTTGTCTCGCCCTCTATTGGTATTGCCCTTAGCCCGGCGGATGGCGATGATTTCGCAACCCTGATGCGCAATGCCGATGCCGCCATGTACAGCGCCAAGGCCCGTGGGGGTGGCACCTATCATTTCTTCACCAAGATGATGAATGAAAGTGCCGCTGCCCGCCTGGCAATGGAAAATGACCTGCGCGACGCCATCAAGCGCGAACAGTTTGAAGTCTATTACCAGCCGAAAATTCATCTTTCGACCGGGCGTCTTTCCGGGCTGGAAGCACTTCTGCGCTGGAACCGGCCGGGGCGCGGTTTTGTCTCGCCCATGCAGTTCATTCCCATCGCCGAGGAAACCGGCCTGATTGGCAAAATCGGCGAATGGGTTTTGCGCCGCGTCTGCCAGCAAATCATTGAATGGGATCACCAGGGTGTAACCCCGGTGGTGGTTGCCGTTAACCTGTCGACCCGGCAATTGATCGAAGGGCGCATCACCGAAACCATTTCCAATATCCTGCAGGAAACCGGCGTGCCGCCGTCGCGCCTGGTTCTGGAAATTACCGAAACCGTGATGATGCAGGGAATGAACCGTGCTGTTGCCATCCTCAGCGAAATTCGCCGTCTCGGTGTCCAGATTGCGATTGATGACTTTGGCACCGGCTATTCATCACTGACCTATCTTAAACGCCTGCCGATCAATTCCATCAAGATCGACCGTTCCTTCATTCGCGACATCACCACCGACCCTGATGATGCCGCCATCACCAACACCATCATCATGATGGGCCGCAATCTTGGTTTGCGGGTGATTGCCGAAGGTGTCGAAACCACCGATCAACTGGAATTTTTGCGCGCCCATGATTGTGACGAAATCCAGGGATTCCTGATTTCCGAACCCCGCCCGCCTGCAGAAATCGCCGCTTTGATGGAACAACTGGAACAGGCATGACGATCTGCTTTATAATGAAAGCATGATCTGCCCCGGATATGTCCGGGCATGCCACCTGCCCCGCCAGCTTCGTGCTGCACCAATTTGAGGATTTTATGTCACATCCCCGTTCCGTTCTTCTGGTTGATGACAGCAAGTTTGCCCGTCTGCTGGTCAAGGCATTTATCGAAAGCAGCTTTCCCGGCTGGTCCGTTGACGAAGCCGAAGAAGCCGGCAGCGCCCAGAAAAAAGCCGATGACAACCGTTATGACTATTTCATCATCGATTTTAACATGCCTGGCAAAAACGGGCTGGAACTGGGGGCCGATATCCGCAAACAACACCCGGATTCAACGGTGGCCCTGCTAACGGCCAATATCCAGCAGGATATTCAAAAACAGGCCGATGCCCTTGGCATGGATTTCATTGCCAAGCCGCCGACGCAGGAAAAAATCGCCGCCTATTTCTCAGCCAAAGAAGCCTCCAATGATTGATTTATCCGATCTCGAACGCGATACGATTACCGAGCTGATCAATATCGGCGTCGGCCGTGCTGCGGCCTCTCTGTCGGAAATGGTCGATCAGTCTGTTGAACTGACCGTGCCTTCCATCAGTTTCGTGCAACGGTTTTCCGATGCCAACCTGATCGCCGCTCCACACGAAGTCGTTTCTGCCGTCACCCAAAGCTTCAAGGGCCCGTTTAACGGCGATGCCCTGCTGGTATTTCCCGAAAAACGCAGCCTGGAACTGGTCCGCCGGTTATTACAGGTCGATGTCCCGCTTGATAGCCTCAGCGACCTCGAACAGGAAGCGCTGATGGAAGTTGGCAATATCATCCTGAATGCCTGCCTGGGCAGCATTTCAAACGTGCTGGGGCATCCGATCAACTGTTCGATGCCTGTTTTCCGCAAATGCGAAACCCGCGACCTGATGCCCGATATCAGCCCGATCAGCCCGATTGAAGATGAAACAACCGTCCCGTTTCTTTTGATCCTGCATGTTCAATTCATGCTGCGCGAGAACGATATTGACGGTTATGTTCTGTTTGTCATGGATCTGGATTCAATTCAGACTTTGAAACAGATGGTTCAGCGATATCTGGAAAATGCGTTAAGCTAGCGCCCAAAACCCGGTCTGGACCCTTTAAAACGCCCTCGTGCTACCGGCACATCCGGCCGCAAGGAGCATCGACGCCATGCCCAATGGCAGCAAAAATTCCACCAGCGCCACTGGCCATTCCGATAGCGGCCAGCCCCAAATGGCGGCCACACCGGGCAATCCTGATTTTGGCAAGGCGATCAATCCCGATGCCGAACTTTACCTGACCCTGCTTGAAAACAGCGATGTTGGCATTGTCACCATCGACCAGGATAAAACCATCCGTTTCTGGAATAGCTGGATGGAAAAGGCATCGGGCCACATGACAGCGCATGTTCTGGGTAAAACCATGAATGACGTGTTTGGCGATGCCATGCCATCCCGCCTGCACAGCGCCATTCGCGATTGCCTATCGCTGGGTATGCCGGCCATGATTTCGCCCTCGCTGAACAAATCGGTGCTGCCCTTACGGCCGCTGCCGCAATTTGCCGAAAAATTCCCGCAAATGCAGCAATCCATCCGCATTCAGCCTGTCCGCATCAGCGATGGCAACCTGTTATGTTCAATCACCGTGCGCGATGTCACCCTGGCTGTCCAGCGCGACCAGCTTTTGCGCCGCCAGGCCGCCGAACTGGCCGAACTGGTCACAAAAACCCGTCGCAGCGAAGACCGCACCCGCGCGATTTTGCAAAACACCATCGATGCCATTCTGGTTGCATCGGAAGACGGTATTCTTGAACCGCTCAACGCCCGCGCCCAGGAACTTTGCGGCCCGCAGGGCGACCCCGAAATCAAAAATATCATTCAATTCCTGCTGCCTGATAGCGGTAATAACCCGCCACCCAAGCCCCCCAGCGACCGCCTGCTGACCGACCTTGGCACCGGGGTTATCGAAATTCTCGCCTGCCCGGCCAATGGCCATAACATTCCGCTCGAAGTCGCCATCAGCCATTTTACCGCCTATGGCCGCTATCATTACATCATCACGCTCCGCGATATTTCCCAGCGCAAACGCCACGAACTTGAAATCCAGAACACCATGCAGGAACTGGAAAATTCCAACGCTGAGCTTGAACAGTTCGCCTATGCCGCCTCGCACGATTTGCAGGAACCACTGCGCATGGTGTCTAGCTACACCCAGCTTCTGGCACGGCGCTACCGCGAAAAACTTGACGATACGGCTGATGAATTCATCCATTACGCCGTGGATGGCACCCAGCGCATGCAGCGCATGATCGACGATCTGTTAACGCTTTCGCGGGTGGGGCGTCATGGTAAACCGTTCCAGCCTGTCGCGCTGACCGGGCTGTTTGATGCGATCGAGGCCAATCTCAAACGTGCGGATTCCGCCCCGGCGGGCAATATCATGCGCGCACCCGACCTGCCCGTTGTTGTCGGCGACCCCAGCCAGCTTTTGCAGCTGTTCCAGAACTTGGTGTCGAACGGCCTGAAATACAGCGACCCGGCACATGCCGAAGTCCGTATTTCCGCCCGCGAATTTGAAAGTTTCTGGCGCATTTCGGTATCCGATAACGGCATTGGCATCGACCCGCAATATCACGCCAGCATCTTTGAAATTTTCAAACGCCTGCATGGTTATGGCGAATATGCCGGAACCGGCATTGGCCTGGCACTTTGCAAAAAAATCGTCGAACGCCATGGCGGCAATATCCATGTCGAAAGTGCGCCCCACGAAGGCAGCACCTTCCATGTCGACCTGCCCAAAGAGCACAGCGTATTGTGATTGCCGACAAAACCATGTAGTTTTCGTTTACGTAAGCGTAAACTTTAAAGATGTTTCATGACAGACAGTTTTTCCATCACCGATCTCGCCCGCGAATTTGACGTCACGACCCGCACCATCCGCTTTTACGAGGATCAGGGACTGATCGCACCGGCGCGCCAGGGGCAGACCCGCATTTACGGGCAACGGGACCGGGTGCGCCTGCGCCTGATCATGCGGGGCAAACGGCTGGGTTTTGCGCTCAAGGAAATTCGCGATCTGCTGGACCTTTATGAAACCGACCGCAGCGAAATAACGCAGCTTACCATCCTGATCGACAAGATCGATGAACGCCGCGATGCCCTGTGCAAACAGCGCGCCGATATTGATGCCACGCTGGAAGAACTTGATCTGCTTGAGGAAAGCTGCCAGTCGGAACTGACCCGCAAATCCGGCTAAAGCACGCCGTTTCCAGTATCAATACCTGTCCGTCCCCCTGCACGCCTTTGTGCCACGCAAACCCGCAATCAGGTCGCGATCCGGGCAATGACAATATCAACAAAGGCCCGCAAGCGACCCAGATCGCGCAAATCGCGGTGATACCCCATCCAGATGGAGCGCATCGGCGGTTCATCCAGCCCGCCCAGGCGGCGCAAATTGGGCACCTGATCCCCCACTGGCCGGGGCAATACCGTAATACCCAATCCCTGCGCGCACATTTGCGCCTGCACATGACGGTTATTGCTGCGCAAAACGATATCGGCCCTCGGAAAATGGTCCTGTAACCACAGCGTATCGGGAAAAGTGCCAAGCGATGCATCCATCGTCAAAAGCCGGTATCCCTTGCCATCACCAATCACCGGGTCGGGCACATCCTTGGCGATATAGGCGCCATAGGGCATATCAAGCAACCGGCGTTGAATGATGTCGCGATTATTGAATGGCACAATACGAAAGGCGAGGTCAGCCTCGCGCCGGGCAAGGTTAAACAGGCGCGAACTGGTTAAAATCTCCACCTCGACCGATGGAAATTGCGCGTTGAATTCGCGCAACACCGGGGGCAGTACATAGCCACCAAACCAGTCGGCACAGGCAAGACGCACCAGCCCTTCGGGCTCGCGCAGCCCCCCGGCAAGCCTGCGTTCCAGCGCCAGTGCGTTTTCTTCCATCTGCTCGGCCAGGGCAAAAATCGACCGTCCCTCATCGGTCAGGACATACCCATCTGCCGTGCGCTGAAACAGGATCTGCCCGGTGGCATCTTCCAGCGCCTTTAACCGGCGCCCCACGGTGGGATGGCTGCTTTTCAATATCCGTGCAGCAGCGCCCAGCGACCCGGCCCGTGCCACCGCCAGAAAGACCCGCACATCGCTCCAGTCCATTCCCACGCCTCCCTTACCGATCATTCCACAAAGCCCGGCTCGCGCGCTATCCGATGCCCCAAATGGCACGCACTTGTTGTTACGGCAACACCGGCACAGTCCAAGCATTCCTGCGCGGCATGAACAGCCAACCGTACGACAAATTGCCCCGCCCTAAGGCCCGCGCATGACAATTCCGCTGCTTTCCACCGCTTCAAATCGCCCCGCCGGCACTGCCTCGGACACCCCGTACAAATTTGAACGAACAAAGTGCATGATTGTTCATTGATAAACAACCCCGTTCGCGGCACAACAGGGGCAATCCTGTTTCCCGATGAATGGAAAAAATCATGTCTGCTTCAAACACTGCCGATGCGCCGTTCCGGCTGCGTCGCCCGCTCGTGTTTGCCATGGCCGCTGCAACCGGCATTGCCGTCGCAAACATTTACTACAACCAGCCCATGCTCAATATCATCTCGCATGACCTGCCTGCGGCGTCCTCGCTGATTTCCCCCGTTACGCAGCTGGGCTATGCCCTGGGCCTGTTCCTGCTGGTGCCGCTGGGCGATATGATCAACCGCCGCAAACTGGTGCTGGTGCAGTTTCTCGTCCTTGCGGCTGCCCTAGCACTACTGGCCGGTTCCACCACCACGGCAATGATTGTGGGTGGGTCAATCCTGGTTGGGATGACAGCCACTGTCGCCCAGCAGATCATTCCCTATGCCGCCCATCTAAGTGCGCCGGAAAAACGCGGTGCCACCGTGGGTACCATCATGTCAGGCCTGCTGGCGGGCATTTTGCTCAGCCGGGCAATTGCCGGGTATGTTGCCACTGGTCTTGGCTGGCGGGCGATGTTCATCATTGCGGTCCCGGTCGCCGTAATTGCCGCCATCACCATGTTCACTATGCTGCCCGATGACCGCAAACAGGTCCCAGCAAGCTATCCCAAGCTGATGGGGTCCATGCGCCACCTGTGGCGGGATTATTCCGAACTGCGCCGTGCTGCCCTGACCCAGGCGCTTTTATTTGCCGGTTTTTCGGCTTTCTGGACGGTCCTGCCCTTCCTGCTGGCACAGCCGCAATTCAATATGGGCGCGGAAATTGCCGGTCTGTTTGGTATTGTTGGCATGGTTGGCGTCATGGCCGCCCCCATTGCCGGGCGCCTGGCCGACCATCGCGGCCCACGCATTGTTGTGCGTCTGGGTGTGCTGGTTGCGTTGGCATCCTGGGTTCTGTTTGCCACATCCACCACCATCACCAGCCTTGTCATTGGTGTGATCCTGCTGGATTTCGGCATGCAGTCTGCCCTGGTATCAAACCAGCATATTATCTATTCGCTGGAACCTGCGGCACGTGCGCGCATCAACACCATTTTCATGGCAACCATGTTTCTGGGCGGTGCGGCCGGGTCGGCACTGGCGATCTGGGTTTGGCATCACGGCGGCTGGATCAATGTTTGCGAAATCCTGATCGCGGCCAGCGTGCTTGCCGTCATCATGCAGGTTCGCGCCCCGCGCACCATCCAGAACGCCCAAGCGAACTAATCGCAAGGCCCCGCCGGGTACACCTGACACATCCGGCACACCGGGCACACCTATCCATCAAAAACAGGGGCGGCGGGCCAAAACCCGCCGCCCTTTTTGTTTATCTGGCCTGCCATCATCCATTGCCGCCCGGCTTGGGGCGCATAAGGCGCAAAGGGCGCATCAGGAACATCGCACCACCCGCAACCGTTTACCGGGCAGCAACACACATAACGCCACCTGGCAGGCCTGCGGAATTCAAGATGCAGGCTGGTCCGTTTCTGGCGCGGGGACGGGCACGCGCGGCGTGGAAGGGCGGGTAAACAGGAAAATGCAAACCGGAATGGCAACCAGCAACTGCACCAGCGGCACCCAGCGCGCCTGGACAAACACCAGCGACATACCGATCATAAGGACAAAGGTCGATGCCGCCATGATTTTGGCGCGCAGGCTGATCACACCATGATGTTTCCATTGCTTGATCGGCGGGCCAAGACGCGGATGTTCATGCAGCCAGCGATGCAACCGCGGGGAGCCCTTGCCAAAAGCCCAGGCAGCCAGCAACATGAAGGGCGTTGTCGGCAGCAATGGCAGAAAAATCCCCGCCACACCAAACGCGACAGACAACCAGCCCAAAACAATAAAAAGATGTCCCGGATGCAAAAGAAGGCTCCTCATACCGCCAGATCAGCCCGGCGGGTTATTCCAGTCAGTCTGGATCAGACCATAATTCCTGTATCGGTTTCATTTTACGCAAATCAAATGGCATCGGTGCAGGAATGCCCACCACGATCGGCAAAATGAATCCCATAAAGGGAAATATGCTTTAACATCACCAAACTTCAACTATTTGCAAATCATTATCAACACGCCATGAGTTATTTTATAATCCGCATTCCCGCCAGTGCCAGCCCCCTGCCCGTTTTTTGGGGCGGAGGCGCATCATGATTCCGATTGGTGATGGCCTTTATCTTGATGAAAACCATCTGGAATTTCATTTTGTGCGTGCATCTGGCCCCGGTGGCCAGAATGTGAACAAGGTTTCGACCGCCGTTCACATGCGGGTACGTGTCAGCGAATTGACCGAACTGCCCGACCGGGTACGCGCCCGCCTGCGCGAACTGGCGGGCAGCCGCCTGACCAATGGTGACGAAATCATCATTGATGCCCAGCGTTTCAGAACCCAGGAACGCAACCGCCAGGATGCGATTGACCGTTTTGTCGAATTGCTGCGCAAGGCGGCCGAACGCAAAAAGTTCCGCGTCAAAACCCGCCCGTCCCTTTCGGCCAAACGCAAACGTGTGGATGCCAAAAAGAAACGTGGTGATGTCAAAAAAATGCGCCGCAGCCCAGTTGATTAAACCGCGATATCTCTGCCCTTAATCGCACTGACCAAACAAAACTAACGTGCTTTCCTGCCTGTTTGCCCGCCCATGCGCCAACCGGCCACGCCTGCACCCTGGCATAACCGGCACAGCCCCCTGCCCGAATGGCAAAGTGGCCATATCCTTCTATCGCATTGCGGGTGCCCGCCAGCCTGCCTAGGTTAAAACCCTGCCATTCACCTTACGGCCCCCGCCACACAGGATAGCCCACCACCATGACACCGGACTGGAAACATATCGCCGCAGCATCAATGCCCGCCAATTGCGGATGGCAGGGCAGCTATCGCGTGCGATATTCCGAAATCGGCGATAATGGCCGCGTCACCCTGCCCGCACTGGCCGATTACATGCAGGATGCCGCCGGTTGGGGCGCAAAACGCCTGCAACTGGCCTATGACGATACGGTCGATCAGGGTGTGGCATGGGTTTTGGCACGCATGATCATCATGGTGCATCATTACCCCGCCAATGGCGAAACCATTGCCCTTGAAACCTGGCCTTCCGGCTTTGCCCATCGTATGGCCAGCCGCGACTGGCGCCTGCGTGATGAAAAAGGCGATATCTGTGCCGTGGCGCAAAGCTTCTGGGCGCTGTTTGACCTTAATGAACGCCGCGCGGCGCGCTGGCCGGACTGGCTGGTAAAACGCCTGCCCGATCCACCCGGCCCCAAATTGATCGATGTTGGATCCCGCCCGCCATCACCGCCCGACGGGCTGGTCAAGCAAAACGCATTTACCGCCCAGGCCCCGGACCTTGATATTTACGGGCACGTCAATAACGTGCGGCTGATGCAATGGGTGCTGGCAACGGCCAATGATGGCAAACCAAATTTTCAACCTGCCGGTCTTGATATCCAGTTTCGGGCCGAATGCCGGTTTCAGGACAATGTCATCATCCGCGCACAGGATAATTACGCCACCATCAGCCGACAGGACGCAAGCGACAAGCAAGGCGATGACAGCCGTAACGCCACATTCACCGATCTTGTGCGCGCGCAAATCCTGCGCTGATCGCGCTAAATTTCCGACCCGATCAAATGCCAAAGGGCAGCATGTAAACCCCATGCTGCCCTTTGTGGTTTCTGTTCCAGACCAGTCCGATCAGGCAATCACACTTTATACAGGAAATTTCCGGGCATGAATGGCCTTGGGCTCCAGATGTGTTTCCAGCCCGAATACGCCAAATTCCCGTCCCAGGCCCGATTGCTTGAAGCCCCCAAAGGGTGCCTGTGGTTCATGGAAAAGCCCATTGACCAGCACCCGCCCGGCATTGATCTGCCGGGCAACACGATATGCCCGTTCGTCATCGCCAGAAAAAACATAGGCCTGCAGGCCGTAATCGGTGTCATTGGCAATGCTGATCGCGTCTTCTTCGCCGTCATAGGCAATCAGGCACAGAACAGGGCCAAAAATCTCCTCGCGGGCGATGGTCATATCGTTGGTGACGTCCCCAAACAAAGTCGGACGGACAAAATATCCCCCCAAACCCTCCGGGTGGCCCGGCCCGCCAATCAGCAATCTGGCACCTTCCGCGATGCCTTTATGAATATAGCCCTGCACACGGTCATATTGTGCCTGGCTAACCATCGGACCGATCTGGCTTTGCGGGTTATCGGGCATATCCACGACCATCGCCTTGACCACCGCAATGGCGGCGTCTTCGGCCTGTTTCATCAGATGACGGGGGACCAGAATACGCGTTCCGGCAATGCAGGCCTGGCCGCTATTCATAAAACCCGCCGTAATCGCAAGGGGCATGACCTCGTTTAAATCGGCATCATCCAAAATCACGGTCGGTGATTTTCCACCCAGTTCCAGTGTCACGCGTTTCATGGTTTCCGCCCCATTACGCCAAATGCGTTTGCCAACACGGGTTGAACCGGTAAACGAAATTTTGGCAATGTCGCGATGCAGGCTGATATGTTCGCCCACCACATCGCCCCGGCCATTGACCACATTCAAAACCCCGTCAGGCAGGCCCGCCTTGTGCAGGGCTCGTATCAGGATATCGGTTTGCAGGGCGCTCATTTCGCTGGGCTTGATGACTGTGGTGCAACCTGCGGCCACGGCCGTTGCCAGCTTGTTGGTAATAAAACCAGCATTGCTGTTCCAGGGGGTAATCACGCCAACCACACCAACCGGTGTCATTTCCACCCGCGTTGCCTTGATGGCGCGGATGAACTCATAAGTCTTCAGCGCCTCGGCCATCGCCAGGAAATTATGCGCCATCATGTCCATCCAGTTGCGCATAATGCCAACCGGCCCGCCATATTCCTCTACCACTGCGGCCAGAAGGTCATCCTTGCAGGGGATGACTGCATCATGCAGGGCATGAAGCATGTCAAGGCGCTGCTGAAGGGTGGTGGCGGCAAAGGCCGGGAAGGCAGCCTTGGCTGCGGCAATGGCGCGGTCGGCATCGGCTTCATTCCCCAGCCTGACTTTGCCAATCACAGCGCCGGTTGCCGGGTTGTGCAAATCAGCAAAGTCAGTGCCAATGGGCGTTTCAAACCGGCCATTTATGTAAATTTCACCAATCAAATGCATCACGCCATCCTTTGTTCAAACAGGGTCATTTCCCGCTGGGACAAAGATAGGCAGGAGATTATATTTAGATAAGCAGGACAAACCCGCATGTAATGTTTGGAAAATCGCAACAATGCATAAATCCGGCCTGGTTGAACTTGAAGCCGTCCTTGCCGTGGCCCGGCGGGAAAATTTCCGCGCGGCTGCCCATGATCTTGATATGTCGCCATCCGCGCTCAGCAACGCCATCGCCGGGCTGGAACAGCGGCTTGATGTGCGCCTGTTTAACCGCACCACACGCAGCGTTTCCCTGACCGAGGCCGGTGCCCAATTTGTCGAACAGATCGCCCCGGCCCTGTCGCGCATTCATCAGGCGGTTGAAAACATCAACACCCACCGCGATACGCCCAGCGGCACCCTGCGCATCAATGCCTATGCCGGGGCAGCACGGCAGGTATTCACCCCCGTCGTCACCGAATTCATGAAACGCTATCCCGATATGCAGGTCGAAATTGTTACCCAAACCCAGTTTATCGATATCGTCGAAGACGGGTTTGATGGCGGCCTGCGCCATTTGGATGATGTGCCGCGCGATATGATCGCCATTCCAGCAGGCCCGGCGATGGAATTTGCCGTGGTCGCCGCCCCGGCCTATTTCACAAACCGCCCCAAACCCCATACACCGGACGACCTGTTGCAGCATGACTGCATCAAATCACGGCTGGGAAGTGGTGCGATCTATCGCTGGGAATTTGAACATAACGGCCTTGCCAGCAGCCTTGAGGTTCCCGGTAAACTGGTGCTTGATGAAATCAACCTGCTGCTTGATGCCGCACGGGCAGGCATCGGCATTGCCAACCTGCCCTTATCTGCCGTGCAGCATGACCTTGCCGCCGGAACCCTGATGCGGGTATTGGCAGACTGGGCACCGGTCTTTTCCCGGCTGGCATTTTATTATCCCAGCCGCAAACACGTTTCGGCGGGGTTGCGGGCCTTCATCACACTTCTGCGCGAATTTGAAACCCGCCGCCAGCACGAAGATATACCCTATGGCCCGGTGATCCCGTTTTAATCCAGGGCGGGACTGATCACCGGGTCAGCACGACATCGCCCCTTTGCCCATCAGGCCTGTTCAAGTGCCTCGAATAACAGGGCAACGGGTTTAAAACTGCGGCGGTGATGCACCGTTGGCCCGGCGTGATTTAGGCCCTCCATATGCTTTTTCACACCATAACCGGCATTACCTTCCCAGCCAAAATGCGGATAACGCAGTGCTAGCCTTGCCATGGCGCGATCACGCACCACCTTGGCAACAATCGATGCCGCGGCAATCGACAGCGATTTGCTATCGCCCTTAACCACGGTTTGCACCGCGCAGGGAAGTCCCGGGTCCCGGTTGCCATCCACCAATGCCTGGTCAGGTAATTCCGGCAGGCGGGCGACCGCGCGGCGCATGGCAACATAGGTCGCCTGCAAAATATTGATGCGGTCAATTTCACGCACTGACGCCGCACCAATGCCAACAATTGCACAATCCATAATCCGCGCGGCAAGCAGGTCACGCTTTTTGGCCGACAGCTTTTTGGAATCATTTAGCAGGTCATACAAATCACCAATGCGCGCATCTTCGCGCGGCAAAACAACAGCCGCCGCCACCACCGGCCCGGCCAACGGCCCCCGCCCCACTTCGTCAATCCCGGCAATAATACCGCGATACTGGTCTTCAATCGCAAAGTCGGGCATGCCCGTCATCTACCTGTTTTGCATTGGCCCTACCGGGCTGGCCAGCATTGTGCTTATCCGTCTAATGGCCCTGTCATATCACGTCATGCAGCGGCAGAAACAGCCCGTTTAAATGACCAGACATATCACCTATAGCGGCCTCTCTGGCACACCGTCACATCTTCACACAGGCTAACCATCATTGCGGGGCGTAACACACGGCCTGCAATTTATTGCCATCCGGGTCGCGCACATAGGCGGCGTAATAATCCGGCCCGTAATGCGGGCGTTCGCCTGGTTCACCTTCGTCCATACCACCATGTTTCAGGGCCAGTTCATGAAAGGCGCGCACCTGTTCGCGCCGGTCGGCCAGAAAGGCGATATGGGTGCCGTTGCCCCATGTTGCCGGGCGGCCATCTTCGGGGCTGTAAATATAGATCGTGGGCATCTCGCCATCACGTTCATAGGCCAGCGGTTTTTCAGGCGGCTTTGGCAGGCGCTCAAACCCGATTGCCCCTAAAACCGCATCGTAAAACCTTGCTGATCGCTCCTTGTCATTGGTGCCCAGGGTAATGTGGCTTAGAACGGCCATGGAACGCCCCCTCAATTTGCAATTATTGATTATTCGGTGTGTCGCATCATCAGCATAGCAAAAACGGCATGCTTGCGTTTCACCAAAAACGTCCCTACCGGCACCCTCATGACAGCCCCCGACACAAACAAAAACACCGGCCCTGTTGCCAGAACCGGTGTTGTTCATCTTTGTTTCTGCCGTCGCAGCAGTCAGCCGGTTAGTCCTGCGGCAGTTTGCCGGGGTCTTTGGGCTGTTCTGCGGGTTTGCGTGCATCAAAGGTGGCCCAGCCTTCGGCTTCGCCGGTATGGGGCAAATCATCCTTCGGGTCGACATGGCGCAGCAGATACGCCTTGCCAATCAAATTCGCCGTGATCGGCGCGGTCAGGAACAGGAAGATCGTGATCAGCAATTCATGAATGGTGAATGTGCCGCGCTCAACCCAGAAAAACAGCATCGATGCAATCAGGATCGCACCAACGCCAACCGTGGTGGCCTTGGTCGGTGCGTGCAGGCGCATCAAAAGGTTGGGCAGCTTCACCAGCCCGAACGAGCCGATCAGGGTAAAAATACCCCCAATCACGATCAGAACGGAAATGACGAGTTCAACAACAAATTCCATCACATCCATTCCTATTCGATGATGTCGCCGCGCAGGACAAACTTGCAATAGGCCACCGTGGAAACAAACCCCACCATGGCAAACAGCAAGGCCGCCTCGAAATACATCGCCGTTGCCCGGCCAATGCCATAGAGCACCAGAAGTGCGATACCATTGATCGCCATTGTATCAACCGCAAGAACACGGTCCGCAATGGTCGGCCCGAAGGACAGACGCCACAGATTGATCAGCAACGCCAGACCCGCACAAACAAACGCAAAGTTCAGGGCATATTCAATCATTCGAAAATCTCCTTCAAACGGCGTTCGTAGCGCGATTTGATATCGTCAACCACGCCCTGCGGGTCCGGGGCATGCAGGCAATGCACCAGAAGCGAACGTGCATCACGCGACAGATCGACCGTAACGGTGCCCGGCGTCATGGTAATGGTGCCGGCAAGGGCGGTAATGGCTTCGGGCGATGTCAGGTCCAGCGGCACGGTCACACTGGCGGGTTCCAGGCTGTCCGCCTTGCGAAACAGAACCAGCCCCGCCACCACGACATTGGCCACCAGAATATCCCACAGAACAATCAGGCCATATTCGCAAATCGCCCAAATATTGCCGACCTTGGGCCGGCCCGGCCAGAAGCTTTGGCTGATCAGGGGAATGATCACTGCAAGGATGATCGCAAACACCACCGTACCAACCGAAATCTCGTTGGCCAGCATCACCCAGATCACGATCAGGGCCGCGCTAAGCAGCGGGTGGGGAAGATAACGTTTCAACATCATCACTGTCCTTTCTGCTGCTTATTGTGCAAATGGCGCAACGGTGGTGATTTCGGCAACAGGGGTATCTGGCCCCATCACCGCGCGAATATAGTCCGTCGTATCAAACAGTTCGGCACTGGTTTCATGCAGGTATCCCGTAACCGGCCCGGCAAAGACCGTCAGGGCCACCAGCATCGCCAGCATCATGCCTGCGGCAATAACCGTCTGGCGCGGAAAGGTCTGGTCCGGGGCGGTTTGAATTTCGCCTTCAATGGCTGAACTTTTCCAGAAAAGCACACTGCCAGCCCGGCCAAAACCGATGATGTTAAGAAACGACGTTCCCAAAATCGCCACCCAGATCCACACGGCATAGGGCGAGTTCTGGGCCGCACTCAGGATTTGCAGTTTCCCAAGGAACCCCGAAAGCGGCGGCAGGCTGGCCATGGCAATGGCCCCCATGAAAAACAGGGCTGCAATCAGGCCGCTATCACGAATGGCCGGGGCCGAATTAAGGCTGCCCCCAAATTGCCCGCGCCGCGAAATCACCAGATCGGCAATCAAAAACAGCGCCGCACCGGCAAAGGTCGAATGCAGCATGTAGTAAAGGCCCGCCGCCACGGAATCCGGGGTGAACAGGGAAACCGAAATCATCAATGTTCCCATTGATCCGACAACGGCAAAGGCCACCATGCGGGTTAGTTGCCGTGCGGCCAGCACGCCAACCATGCCCACAACCAGCGTCACAATCGCAGCAGGCAGCAGGTAAGGTGCCACCAGCCACGAAAGGTCACCGGCCGATCCACCAAATGCCAGCGAATAAAGCCGCAGGATGGAATAGGCACCCACCTTGGTCATAATGGCAAACAGGGCCGCAACCGGGGCCGGGGCATTGGCATAGGTGCCTGGCAGCCAGAAATGCATCGGCACCATTGCGGCCTTGATGCAGAACACTAAAAACAGGATCAGCGCACCGGCCTTAAGCAACGCAATATCGGCATCACCAACCAGCGGCACCTTCAAGGCCAGGTCCGCCATATTCAGCGTACCGGTAACCGCATAAATCAGGCCAACACCAATCAGAAACAGGCTCGAACCGGTCAGGTTGACCACGATATACTGCATCCCGGCTTTCAGGCGGTTTTCGCCCGCGCCATGCAGCATCAGGCCATAGGATGCGATCAGCAGAACTTCAAAAAACACAAACAGGTTAAAGAAGTCGCCAGTCAGAAATGCGCCATTCACACCCATCAGCTGAAACTGGAACAGGGCATGGAAATGCTTGCCACGCTTGTCCCATTCGCGTGACGAATAAAACCAGACAATAACCGCCAATATGGATGTCAGAAGCACCATCATCGCCGACAGGCGATCCAGCACCAGAACAATGCCAAAAGGCGTTGGCCAGTTGCCCAGCGAATACATTTCCGGCCCGGTATGGGCGGCATGAAACACCAGCGCAATCGACACAGCCAGCAGCGCAACCACCGTGAACGCCGAAAAAACCCGCTGCAATATCAGGTCATGGCGGACCGCCAGAACAGTCAGTGCCGCCATGACAGCCGGCAGCACGACGGGTACGATCATCCAGTTACCCATTATTTCGTTTCTCCGGAATCAGTGGGGCCGCCGGGAAGGCCATCAACATGGTCATTGCCGATCTCAAGATAGGTGCGCAAGGCCAGCACCACGATCAGGGCTGTCATGCCAAAGGAAATCACAATCGCGGTCAGAACCAGCGCCTGCGGGATCGGGTCGGTATAGCCCGGTGCCGTTTCGCTCAGGATCGGGGGCAGATCAACCTGCAACCGGCCCATGGCAAACAAAAACACGTTCACCGCATAGGACAGCAGCGACAACCCGATCACCACCGGAAAAGTCCGTCCACGCAGCAGCATGTAAACACCACATGCCGTTAGAAGACCGATACTGCTTGCTACCAGAAACTCCATAATATCAGGCCTCGTTCTGCTGCTGCGACGTCAGGGGACGCGCCACCGACGGGTCGTGATCCATCGGTTCGGTGTTGATGTCGATATGTTCGGCCATGCGTTCCACCTGCGACAGTTTGGCAAGGGCAAGCATCACGGCCCCCACCACCGTCAGGAACACGCCAAGGTCAAAGCCCATCGCACTGGCAAGTTCGATATCGCCGATAAACGGAATATGGAAATGCCCGAACGTGCTGGTCAGGAACGGATAACCCGCGACCCAGGCCCCCATGCCGGTAATAGCCGCGGCAATCACACCAAGGGCAATCAGCGCATGGTAATTGGCGCGCATACGGTTCTGGGTCCAGCCAAAGCCCGACGCCATATATTGCATGATCAGGGCAATGGACACGACCAGACCGGCAATAAAGCCACCGCCCGGTTCGTTATGCCCCCGCAGGAAGATATAAACTCCCACCATCAGCGACAGCGGCAACATTACCCTTGTGGCAATCACCATCATCAGCGGGTGGCGTTCGGCCGATTCACGGTGTTCTTTCACCCAGTTCGCCAGCCGTGCTGCGGCCTTGCCGCTGGCAACACTTTCGATCAGGGCAAAAATGGTCAGGGCGGCAATGCCCAGCACCGTGATTTCACCAAAGGTATCGTAACCACGGAAGTCGACCAGAATAACGTTCACAACGTTATGCCCGCCGCCCTTCAGCAACGAATTTTGCAGGTAATAATCGGCAATGGTTACGCCGTCGCGGGTCATAACGGCCCAAACGGCCCCGGCCATGCCAAGGCCAGCTGCCACCGCAATCAGAATATCGCGGAAACGGCGGCCAGATGTGCTTTCCTTCGGGGTTTCCTTGGGCAGAATGTTAAGGGCCAGCAACATCAGGATCACGGTCACAACTTCGACCGAAATCTGCGTCAGGGCCAGGTCCGGTGCGGACAGGTAAATAAAGCCCAGCGACACGATCAAACCGATCACACCGACAAACAGCAGAACCAGCAAACGATTATAATGCAGGATCAGCGTTGCCGCACATGTCAGCATCAAAAGCGCCCAGCCAATCACAACCGGTATGCTGACCGGCAGCAATTCGCGTGTTCCTGCCATAAAGCCATCATGGGTAAAGAAGCCGGTAAAGCCAATGGCAACAGCCGCCAGCACCATGATCGACAGATAAAGCTGCAAAGATCCGCTATGGAACAGGTCTGTCACCCCGCGTGACAGGCCAACCAGCTTCTGGATAAAGCAGTCAAACATGGCCTTGGCTTCGGGGCGCGACAGGTTTTTGGTTGCGTTCATCAGGCCACCATGGCGCCACAGCAACAACAACCCGCCAATAATCGCAATCGCACTTAACATCAGCGGCGTATTGAAACCATGCCACAGGGCCAGGTGGAATTCCGGCAATTCATCACCAATCACCGCCCGCGATGTCACATCCACCAGCGGCCCGGCAATAACACCGGGGAACAGGCCAATCAGCACGACCAGCACTGTCAACAATGCCGGCGGGCCCCACAGGCCAAAACCGGGATCATGCGGGTGATGGGGGTATTCCTTCTGTTTCGGGCCGAAAAACACATGTACGATAAACCGGAAGGAATAAGCCACCGAAAACAGCGCCCCAACCGTAACCAGAACCGGGAACACCCAATCTTGCCCCAGCCACGCGGTATGCAGGGACTGGTCCAGCATCATTTCCTTGGACAGGAAGCCGTTGAAAGGCGGAGTACCACCCATCGATGCCGCGGCAATAATGCCAATGGTCGCGGCAATCGGCATCAGGCTGGCAAGGCCGCCCAGACGGCGGATGCTGCGTGTGCCAGCTTCATGGTCGATAATGCCCGCTGTCATAAACAGGGCCGCCTTGAATGTGGCGTGGTTGATGATGTGAAACACGCCTGCGACGGCAGCTAAAGGTGTGCCAAAACCAAACAGCATGGTCACCAGGCCCAGATGGCTGACCGTCGAATAGGCCAGAAGCCCCTTCAGGTCATCCTTGAACATGGCAATCCACGCGCCCAGAACCATCGTGATCAGGCCCGATGTGGCAACAATGTAAAACCATTCATCGGTGCCCGATAATACCGGCCACAGGCGCGCCATCAAAAACAGGCCAGCCTTCACCATCGTTGCCGAATGCAGATAGGCCGAAACAGGCGTCGGGGCTGCCATGGCGTGGGGCAACCAGAAATGGAACGGGAACTGTGCTGATTTGGTCAGACAGCCCAGCAAAATCAGCACCGTTGCCAGCGCATAAAGCGGCGATGATTTGATCATATCGCCATGCTGCAAAATCACGCTGATGTCATAGGACCCGACGATATTGCCCAGAATAAGCATACCGGCAATCATGGAAAGCCCGCCAGCCCCGGTGACGGTCAGCGCCATACGCGCGCCCTGTCGCCCTTCGGGCAGGTGTTTCCAGTAACCGATCAACAGGAATGAGCTAAGCGAGGTCAGTTCCCAGAAAATCAGCAAAAGCAGGATATTGTCGGACGTCACAATGCCGACCATTGCGCCCTGGAACAACAGCAGGAACACATAGAACCGGCCCATCGGGTCATTCTTCGACAGGTAGAAACGGGCATAAATGATAATCAGAAGCCCGATCCCCAAAATCAGGGTGGCAAAAAGCAGCCCCAACCCGTCGAGGAAGAAATTCACATTCAGCCCCAGCGCGGGCAGCCATTCATAATGAACCCGGATAACTTCGCCAGCCATGACAGCCGGTGCCTTCGAGGCCAAAAGAATCAGCGCAAGCAGCGTGACAGAACCCGTCGCGGTTGCGCAGGCATTGCGTCCGGCCCTGATCATGATCGCTGGCAGCAAAGCGCCCAGAAAGGGAAGCAAAACAATGAGGGTAAGACTCATGAAAGACCCTTGTTTTTTGGAAGATGACGCAACGCCCCCGCGCGCGCAGCAAGAAAATTCTGGCAGAACCTAATATTTGTCCCGAATGTGGTCAAGAAAACCCCACCCGGGCATTTTTATTGCTTAGGGTGCCGACCCTGATGGGTCAAGTGAACCTGATCACCCAAGAAAAAGCGCTGTTTTTATCGCGCTGGCAACGATTTTTTCTAATTTTCCTATTCAAAAGAAGGACTAACGCCTTCCCTGGGCCAGTTTTCGGGCTTCGGGCATGGCCCGCAAACGCGCCATTGCAATAACCCCCATCACAGGGCCAACTGCCAACATCGCAAAAGATGCCCACCAGCCCGCCATATCGGCCACCAAAGGCACCAGATGGATCGATATCAGGGCAATGAAAAAACCCACCGCATTTTGCAATGTCAGGGCGGTTCCAACATGCTCGGGTTCGGCCAGTTCAATCACGCAGGATGAAAACTGCGCGGAATCCGCGACAACCGATATCCCCCAGATCAAACATACCCCCACCAGCACCGGAAGCGGCGCACCGGCAAGCGCGCCTGTAATCAGCGCGCAAAACCCGCTAATGCCCATGGCCGAAATGGTAATGGTCGTCCGCCCCCAGCGGTCGGCAAAAATACCGCCCAAAAGGCTGCCCAGCGCGCCAATCCCCACAATGGCAAAGGTCGTTAATGCCGCCCAGACCGATGCGTTTTCAAGGCCCCGTTCCTGATAGGTGCGAAACAGAAACAGCCCCGTCCAGCCCCACATGGCATACAGTTCCCACATATGCCCGAAATAGCCATAACCGGCATAACGCAACGGTTTATCGGCAATAATATGCCCCACCACACGCGGGTCAAACCGCGGGGACCGCCCCGGTGTACCGCCCAGTTTAACCAGCAAAACACCCAATGCCGCCAGCCAGGCCGAACAGCTTGCCGAGACCATCACCAATCGCCAGTCAAGCGGCAGTGCCACGGAAAACAGGTGCGGCAGGGCCGAACCCAGCGTTAACGCCCCCACCAGCAAACCAACCAGAAAGCCGGTATCACCCCTGGCCCAGGTTGCCACCATTTTCATGCCAATCGGGTAAATGCCCGCCATGCACATGCCCGTTAACAGGCGCAGGAAAATAACAACAACCCCGTCAACCGGCACCACCAGGATCAGGATATTGGCGCACCCCGCCACCAGCGAACACAGGGCAAAAAAACGCCTGGGGTCCAACCGGTCGGCCAGGCCCAGAAAGGCACTGGTAAGCGTGCCTAAAATGAACCCCATCACCACCGAACTGGTAAATAACGAGGATTGCAAAGCCCCCAGATGAAACTCGCTGCGCAATTGCGGCAACACCGCCGTTGCCGAAAACCACAATGACAATGCCAGCAACTGGCAGACCGTTATCAGGCTGACTTCCAAAAACTTGGTTCCGCGCACCCGCCTACCCCATTTAACCCCAAATCCAGCCCGAATATTTCAGATCACACATATCCTGCAACATCATATCCGGGCCGGTTAATCACAAATCAGCCAGTAAAGCCTCCCCGCCGCAAACGGCCCTGTCAGGCCGGATGCACCCGTGCGATCATGTCGATAATCGGTTCCAGATCGGCCCATAAATCATCCGGGTCTTCCATACCGATCGACAGGCGCAATACAAGGCCGCCCGGGGCATTGCCAGTGAACTGGCGCATGGCACCAATTGCCATTGGCACCATCAGGCTGTGCGTGCCACCCCAGGATGCGCCGATGGAAAATGTTTTGGCATTATCAATATGCCCATCAAGCTCGGATGCCATATCAGCCGGAACCACGATGCTGAAAAGGGCAGATGCCCCGGCAAAATCGCGTTTCCACATGTCATGTTGCGGATGGCTGGGCAAGGCAGGATGCAGCACCATTTTCGCATCCATCCTGTTTGCCATCCGGGTGGCAAAATCCAGGGCAACGTCGCTACCATGTTTCAGGCGCACCGCCATGGTCTCCATACCGCGCAATACCAGCGAACAATCATCGGGCGAAACACCAATGCCCAGCATGCTCAAGGTGGATTTCAACCGGTCATACAGCCCATCGTCATTGACCGAAACCGACCCCATCAGCAAATCCGAATGGCCGCCAAAATATTTGGTCAATGCCTCCACCACGATATCGGCACCATAATTTAACGGTTTGAAATGAAGCGGGCTTGCCCAGGTATTATCAATACCAACGGGAATGCCCCGTTCGCGCGCGGCCCGCACAATGGCGCGCAAATCCTGCACTTCCATGGTGGCGGAACCGGGGCTTTCAACCCAGACCAGCTTTACGCTGTCATCAAGTTCGGCGGCAATATCGGCACCAATTAACGGGTCATATACCCTGTGATGAATACCGCGTTCGGCCAAATACCCGTTGCACAGCGTGCTAACCGGCGGATAGGCGCAATCAGGCACCAAAACCGTATCGCCCGGTTTTAAAAGCGCCAGAAACACCAGCGAAATTGACGCCTGCCCGGAAGGTTGCAGCATGGTGTATTTCGCCCCTTCGAGGGCGGAAATCGATGCCTCAAGGGTGCGTGTCGTTGGCGTGCCATGCAAACCATAAACATATCCCGATGGTCCGCGCTCCATTCGTTTGGCAAAGGCCTGCGCATTGGGAAAGGCAATGGTCGATGCCCGGTAAGTCGGCGTTGCCAGGCTGGCAAAACCTTCGTGGGAAACTTCGGGCGGGCAAACGCAAACGGTTTTGTCTTTCATGTGGGGCGCTCCGTGGTGGCGGGATTTTGGAATTCGTCAGGATCAATCAGGACCCATCAGGGTAATTCAGGGTAATTAAGGCTTACTCAGGTTTTTCTGGCGGGTGGCGGCAAATCTGGTGGCGGTGCGCCTGGCCCGTTTTGGGGGTGTGACGTTAAATGCGGGCGGCAACACAGTGCATTCATAGCAAATCGCATTTACCCCGGCCATGCAAGGACCTTGGCTGCGCACATTTGTTCCCTGCGTGCTCCCCGCCTGTGCCAGGCCAAAAAAATGGCTGTGCGGTACCAGGACCACACAGCCAGTTTATTCCCGAGCGGGAATGAAAGCCCGGCATGGCACGGCCAAACCGGACTTGTTCAAAAATAGAAATCAGATTTCAATTATAGTCGCGCTGGTCATCGATCACCTTGCCATCATTGGGCAGGCTGCCCGGTGTGGCCGGTTCAACAATGCCGCGCAATTTGCACACATCATGAATGGTGGCTGCCACCGCATCGGCATCAAACCTGGCGGCATCGGTTTCGCAGGCCAGCGTCATGACATCATTGTCATTGACCCGCGACACAACCAGCCGCGCCTTGGCAATTTCGGGGTGGCGGCGCACAACTTCGGCCACCTGCTGCGGGTGCACGAACATGCCTTTGACCTTGGTGGTCTGATCCGCACGGCCCATCCAGCCCTTAATACGCTGATTGGTCCGCCCGCACGGGCTTTGGCCCGGCAAAATGGCCGAAAGGTCGCCGGTGGCAAAGCGCACCAGTGGATAATCCATATTAAGGGCGGTCACCAAAACCTCGCCCACCTCGCCATCGGCAACCGGCGTGCCAGTACCCGGGCGGACGATTTCAACAATGATATCCTCAGCCACGATCATGCCTTCGCGGGCATCGCTTTCATAGGCAATCAGGCCCAGATCGGCACTGGCATAACATTGCAGCATGGTCACACCCCGTTCGGCAAACCAGCCGCGCAGAGATTCCGGCAATGCTTCGCCCGAAACCAGCGCCCGGCTGATGGACGAAACGTCCGCGCCCATTTCATCGGCCTTTTCGATCAGGATTTTCAAAAAAGATGGCGTGCCAACATAGCCCGTCGGGCGGATATCGGTAATCGCCTTGACCTGGATTTCGGTTTGCCCCACCCCGGCCGGAATAACCGCACAGCCACAGGCCCGCGCACCGCTGTCAAAAATAAAACCGCCCGGCGTTAAATGATAGGACATGCAGTTATGCACCACATCGCCGGGACGAAAACCCGCCGCGAAATAGGCCCGGCCCATGCGCCACCAGTCATCCCCTTTGCCTTCCGGGTCGTAAATTGGCCCGGGGCTTTGAAAGATACGGCCCAGCGCGCCAATCGGCGTGGCATTTAACCCGGCAAAGGGCGGCTTTGCCGCCTGCATTGCGATCAGGTCGGATTTGCGGGTTACCGGCAGCTTTGCCAGTTCCTCACGGTTGGTCACCGCGCCGCTGGCGACATCCTTCAATATCGTGCCAAAACCGGCACTTTTTTCGCGGGCATGGGCAATCAGGCCCGGCAGCGATGCCATAAGGCGGCCTTCGCGGGCATCGGGGGCCTGTGTTTCCTTGTCGTCAAAATAGGTCTGCAATGTCATGGCCTGTTCCGTCTGCGTTTGGTCTGCCAGTTCGCGGGTCGGGTTTTGCGGGGCGCATCATGCCAATGCCTGAAATGAACGAAAATCTAGCGAGCATTTCCTGTCTGCTTTGACTGCGCCCTGTCCTTAAAGCCAGCGTTTGCGCCGTTTATAGGATTTGATGTTCTTGAAGCTTTTGCGTTCTTCCGAACCACCGCCAAGGTAAAATTCCTTGACGTCTTCATTGTTCAAAAGCTCGTCGCGGGTGCCATCAAGCACCACCTTGCCGCTTTCCATGATATATCCGTAATCGGCAACCTTAAGGGCGCAATTGGCATTCTGTTCAACGATCAGCATCGTAATCCCCTGATCACGATTGATCTTTTCAATGATGCCAAACACTTCCTTGACCAGCAAGGGTGACAGCCCCATCGACGGTTCATCGAGCAAAATCATTTTCGGGCGTGCCATCAGGGCGCGGCCAATCGCCAGCATCTGCTGTTCCCCGCCCGAAAGATAACCGGCAAGGCCAGTGCGTTCACGCAAGCGCGGGAAATATTCATAAACCATATCAATGTCATCTTTGACGCCATTATCCTTGCGGGTATAGGCGCCCAGGCGCAGATTTTCGAGGCAGGTCATATCCTCGATAATGCGGCGGCCTTCCATCACCTGGAAAATGCCCGAACGGACAATATCTTCGGGATAACGGTTGGAAATGGGCTGTCCGGCAAAGGTAATTTCGCCGCGGGTGACTTCGCCGTCTTCGGTTTTGAGCAACCCCGAAATCGCCTTGAGCGTGGTAGACTTCCCTGCCCCGTTCGGGCCAAGCAATGTCACGATGCTGCCCTGGGGCACATCAAGCGATACGCCGCGCAAAACAAGGATCACATCGTCATAAACGACTTCGATGTTATTTACCGACAAAAGCGGCGGCGCGGTTTCAATTTTGCGGGCAGCTTCGGACATGGATCACCTTCGCAACAGCAGCAGAAAAACGACATAACAAATCAATAAATCAAACAATTAGCCCGGCGGAGGCTTACTCCCCGCCACCATGGTGCCGGAACCGTTTGGGGAAAACAGCAGGTTCCGACACCAGGCGGGAGACATCCTTTCAACGCGAAAGGAAGCTGATCTTAGTAGCCAAGCCAGTCATCACGGCGCGGCAGGGTGACGGTTTCAAGTTTGGTCACCTTGATGTCGCCGCCATGGGCTTCACCGCTATAGATATTGACGGTGTTGATGCCGCGATGGTCTTCGGCCGTCCAGGTGGCGGGCATGCAAACGCCTTCCAGGCCTTTCGGCACCCAATCGGTGCGGGCATACATGCCCTTCTTGATGTTGGCACCGGTGATGCCACCATTTTCCTTGGCCCATTCCATGGCTTCTTTCATGTAATAGACTGAGCAAATGCCGCGAATGTAATGATGGGTGCGGAATTCCTTGCCCGATTTGTCAGATTCCATCGAAATCTTGCGCACCAGGTCCATGCCTGGAACGCCTTCATCGGTCCAGAAGCTGGTCATGACCGGGAAAACGTAATTATCGACATCGCCAATGGTTTTCAGGGTTTCGTAGTCGCCCGCCCAAATGTTGGCAAGCCAGGTCGGATCAACCCCAACCGTGCCACAGGATTTCACCAGCGACACCACCGACGGCCCAAGGTTGCCAAGGTAACCATAATCGGTACCGGCTTCTTTCAGGGTCAGGCACTGTGCCTTGAAATCACCCGGCTTCATGGAAACCACAACCGGGCTGGTTACTTCAAAACCCAGTTCATTGGCATATTCCGCACAGGCTTCTTTCGGGGCGTTCGGATAGGGGTGGTTATCGCCGATATGGCTGAAAACGGGTTTGCCTTCGCCGCCCTTGTCTTTCCAGTCCTTGGCGGCCCACTGCACCATTGCCCGGCAGGCATCGGAATAGGATGCGCCATAAAAGAAATTATAGGGTGCTGGTTTTGCCGTTTTCGGGTTTTTGCCGGTCGGGTCGGTCAAATGGCCGGAATAGGATGCCGAAAACACTGGCACTTCATCCTTGGCAACAAACGAAATCAGCGCTTCGGTGTCACCCGTTCCCCAGCCCTGCATCGCGATCATGTTGTTGCGCGAACGCCATTTCTTATAGTTCGCAATGGCCTGCGGCACCTTATAGGCGTAATCGACCGATTCAAATTCAAGTGGGGTGCCGGAAATGCCGCCATTTTCATTGATATAGGAAAGCGCATCACGCACACCATCGGCATAGAATTTGCCGATAAAGCCGGTGGCCCCGGTAATATCCATCAAATGGCCGACAAACACGCTGTCTTCGGCCTTGGCCGCGCCAACCGAAAGACCGGTTGCGATCATCGCGGTTGCAGCAATCAGTTTCTTCATCTCGACGTCTCCCTTGGACGTTTCATTGAACAAAAAAGCCTCCCGGTCTCCCCCATGTTTTTATTGTCCAGGCGGGTGTCATCACCCGCCCGGTGGGGGTTTTGGTCAGTACGAGAAGGGATAAAGCTTCCAGTACGCCCTGATCTGTTGCCAGCGGTGTGCTAACCCGTCGGGTTCAAAGATCAGGAACAGGATAATGGCCAGACCGATCGCCATCTCCTTGATATAGGCCAGGCCATCGGTAACAGCGGTGCTGTTGGCCCAGTCAAAAACGCTTAAGGCACTTACGCCGGTTTCCATAACCTCGGGCAGCAGCACCATAAATACGGTGCCCATCAGCGCCCCTTTAACCGACCCAAGGCCGCCAATAATGATCATGCCCAGAAACTGGATGGACAGCAGAATGGTAAAACCCTCGGCCGAGACATAACCCAGATAATGCCCGTAAATAGCCCCGCCGACACCGGCATAGAAGGACGACACCCCAAAGCTGAGCAGACGGTATTTCGTCAGGTTGATGCCCATGATTTCGGCAGAAAGGTAATGGTCGCGAACCGCAACAAAGGCACGCCCGTCGCGCGACCGGATCAGGTTGCTGCCCAGCACATACATGATCACCAGGAAAAACAGGCAAACATAAAAGAAGCTGAAATCATCGGTAACTTCATAGCCAAACACATTGACCGGGTTTGCCGCCGCCCCATAGGAACCACCGGTAAACCAGTCGGCCCGGGCAAAGAAATCCTCAAGGATGAACTGGGCAGCCAGGGTGGCAATTGCCAGATAAAGCCCCTTGATGCGTGCAGCTGGCAGGCCAAACAAAAGGCCAACTGCCGCCGTTACCAGCCCCGCCAGCGGAATGGAAAGCAAAACGGGAATGCCGGTATGGTTGTTAATCCAGGCTGATGCAAAGGCACCAAAACCGAAAAACGCCGCATGTCCCAGCGATATCTGCCCGGTAAAGCCAACCAGAATATTCAGCCCCAGCGCCGCAATGGCAAAATAGGAAATCTGGATGAACAGGTTTACATAATACCCATCAAGCACAAACGGGATCAGCCCCACCGCAACAATGCCAAGAATGGCGGCATTGCGGACAAAGGTGGTGTCAAATATCCGCGTGTCCTGCCGATAGGTGGTTCTGAAATCGCCACAGGGACGCATTGAAAAGCCGGCCATAATGGATCGTCCCCCTGATCAGATACGTTCGATGTCTTTGGTGCCAAACAGGCCATAAGGCTTGATGCACAGAATAATGATCAGCACGTAAAACGGTGCGATGGAAAACAGGTTGCCCCAATGCAGATACTGGCCATCAACAAACTCGGCCCCGTTTTCAAGAAGGCCGATAATCACGCCCCCGGCAATCGCCCCGATAATGGAATCAAGCCCGCCCAGAATAACCGCCGGAAACACCTTGATCCCGATCACCGACAGGCCCGATGACACACCATTGACCATGCCGATCACGATGCCTGCCACCCCGGAAACCAGTGCTGAAATCGCCCAGGACATGGCAAACACGGTCTTGACCGAAATGCCCAGGCTTTGTGCCACCTGCTGGTCAAAGGCCGTGGCCCGCATGGCCAGGCCCAGCTTGGAATATTTGAAGAACCAGTAAAACGCCGCCATGATCACCAGCGATATGGCGAAACTCATGATATAGGCAGTTTCGATCTGCATTCCGAACAGGCTGACAGTGCGGGTATCAAACACCTGCGGATAGGTCGCCGTGGTGGCACCGAAAATCCATTTGGTGGCCGCCTGAAAGAAAATCGACAGGCCAATCGTCACCATGATCACGGAAATGATCGGTTCGCCAATCATGGGGCGCAAAATCACCATTTGCAGGATCACGCCAAACGCCATCATGAACAGCAGGGTAAAAACAAAACCCAGCCAGAACGGCATTTGAAATTCGACCAGAAACGCATAACAGACCCACGCCCCGATCAGCAGGAATTCGCCCTGCGCGAAATTGACCACCTGGGTTGATTTGTAAATCAGCACGAAACACATGGCGACCACGCCATAAAGTGTTCCGACAATCAGCCCGTTCAGCAAAAGCTGAAACAACAGTTCAAAATTCATGGTGCCATCCCTGTCATGGCGAGGATGCTGCCATCCCCGGTTCTGTTTTTTGCCGCGTCTTTATTCGGCGGCTTTCGGGGCTTTGTGTGCCCCGTTCGGACCTTCCAGATCGACCACACGCACACTGGTCTGAATCCGGGTTTTTGATCCGTCCTGGAACGTAATCATGGTGTCGATATCGACCTTATCGGTGCCCGAATAAACCGCATCGATAATGTCGGCATATTTTTCGGCAACCACGCCACGGCGCACCTTGCGGGTACGGGTCAGTTCGCCGTCATCGGCATCCAGTTCCTTGTAAAGCAACAGGAACCGGCGAATGCGCTGTGCTTCGGGCAGGGTTTCGTTTACCTGGCGCACTTCCTCGGCGATCATGTCATAGACCTGCGGCTGGGAAGACAGGTTGGTATAGTTGGTAAAGGCAATACCGCGCTGTTCCGCCCATTTCGCCATAATCGAAAACCGGATGCAGATCATGGCCGACAAAAACGGCAGGCCCTTGCCCAAAATCACGGCTTCGGCGATGAAGGGCGAAAATTTCAGTTTATTTTCAATAAACTGCGGCGAATAACGTACCCGCGTGGATGTTTCGGCCAGGTCTTTCAAACGGTCAATCACCACCAGGTGATTATTGCCTTCCTTGAAATAACCGGCATCCCCGGTATGCATCCAGCCATCAACCACATCCTCGTCATAGGCGGACTGGTTTTTATAGTAGCTGGTAAACATGCCCGATGTGCGTGCGACAATTTCGCCCACCCCGTTTTCATCGGTATTGATGACCTGGATTTCCGAATTATCAAACGCGAGACCCACGGTATCGAAATCAATATCGCCGGGCTGATGGATGGTATAGGCACCACAAAGTTCGGTCTGACCATAAAGCTGGCGCAGCGGAACCCCCATGGCATGGAAAAACTTGAAAGTTTCCGGCCCCATTGCCGCACCGCCCGTGGCGGCAGATCGCAAATTGCTAAATCCCAACCGGTCTTTAAGGGCATTCATCAGCAAAATATCAGCCGCCTTTGAATGGCCGCCATTATCAAGCGCTCCACGGGCCAGCTTCATGCCCCAGTCATACATTTTCTGCTTGAAGGGTGTTGAATCCATCATGCGCGCCCGGACATCGGCGGCAATGGCTTCCCACACACGCGGGGCCAGCAGCACGAAATTCGGTCCAATTTCGCGCAGGTCCGCCATCATGGTTTCCTGCTCTTCAACGAAATTCACGATCTGGCGGCTGACCAGCGACTGCCCGACAACATAAACCTGCTCCATGATCCAGGGCAGTGGCAGCACCGATACATAATTATCGCCCGGCAATTTCGGGTCGGCCCGCAAATAGGCAGCGCAATGATCCAGGAAATCCCCGGCATTCAGCATCGCCATTTTCGGCTTCGACGTGGTGCCCGATGTGGTGCACAAAATTGCGCATTCATCACCGCGGGTTTCCCCGACCATACGGGTATAGGCCATGGCATCGGCGGCCTCGACCTTCCGGCCCATATCATACAGGTCTTCAACAGCAAGCAGGCGCGGATCATCATATTTGCGCATCCCGCGCGGGTCGCAATAAATGATCTTTTCAACGGTGGGGATCTGGTCTGAAAGCTCCAGCAGCTTGTCGCACTGTTCCTCGTCTTCGGCGATAATCACTTTGGCTTCGCCATAGGTGATCAGGAAGGCGACTTCGTCATGCAGGCTGTCCTGATACAGGCCAAGCGACCGTGCCCGCAAGGCATGGGCCGAAATTTCCGCCCACACCCATTCGGGCCGGTTTTCACCGATGATGCCCACAACATCGCCAGCGCCAATGCCCAGTTCCCGCAGGCCAAGGCTCATCCATTTCACGCGGTCGTTATAATCCTGCCAGCTGAATTCCTGCCAGACGCCAAATTCCTTTTCGCGCATGGCAACATCGTCGGGCCAGTTTTTGGCGTTATAGGCCAGCACCTTGGGGAAGGTATCAAGCATGGCAACGTCGGCATAATCAGGCACAGTATATTTCTTCATTGTCAGGCGACCTTCCCGGATACGCTGTCGTCTTCGTCATCTTCTTCGCCGAGATAGGCTTTCTTGACGTGATCGTTTGCCATCACCTCTTCGGGCAGGCCTGCCGCAATCTTGCGGCCAAAATCCAGCACCATGACCCGCGATGAAATATCCATCACAACACCCATGTCATGCTCGATCATGACAACGCTCATGCCCCATTCTTCATTCAGATCAATGATGAAGCGGGCCATGTCTTCCTTTTCTTCAAGGTTCATGCCCGCCATCGGTTCATCCAGAAGGATCAGGTCCGGGCGCAGCGCAACCGCACGCGCCAGTTCCACCCGCTTGCGCAACCCGTAGGAAAGCGTGCCAGCCGTTGCCTTGCGAATATGCGAAATTTCAAGAAAATCGATCACGTCTTCGCAGAATTTGCGATGTTCCAGCTCTTCTTTCTGCGCACCGGAAAACCAGTAAAGCGGGCCGGTCAGGAAATTGTTTTTCAAAAGGTGGTGGCGCCCGACCATGATGTTATCAAGCACCGACATATGACCAAAAAGTGCCAGGTTCTGGAACGTTCTGCCCACGCCCAGTTCGGCGCGCGCATTGGGTTTCAGGCCCGTTACGTCCTGGCCCTTGAAATGCACCGATCCACTGGTGGGGTGATAACGCCCGGAAATGCAGTTCAGCATCGATGTTTTACCCGCCCCGTTGGGGCCGATAATCGAAAACAGCTCGCCTTTCTGCACCGAAAAACTGACGTCACTCAACGCCCGTACACCGCCAAAAACCAGCGATACGTCGTTGATGCTCAAAATTGGGTCCGGTGACGTCATCGTCTTGGTATCCTCCCTGACCTGGGCCGCGTTCACCCGCAATCTGCCCGCCTGGGCAATCTGCAATGAACCGTCCAAATTTCAGCGTTTCCCTGATTTGCGTTTGTTCTTTTTTACCCTGCCGGTCGATACCGAAAAGGTTGCAACGCAATTAATACGTATTTGAGTACCAAATTCACACTATAGCGTCAACGCGTTGCTGACGCTGCTTTTGCCAACAATCGCGCTTATCGCATCGCACAACCATTCCGATTAGGGTAAATGCGCCACACGGAACCAACATTCCGTAACGTTAATATTTGATGGGGGATGTATTCCAAAAATCGCGATTATCGCGTTGCGGCATTGAAAAAAACGTTTTTCAACTTAACATTTCGTCGTTTGCAGGCCCGTTTTTGAAATTTCATTTCGCAAAATCCCTGCCGATTCGCAATTGCATAACACCTCAAAACTGTTTCGCACTGCACTGAAACGACACTTCTTTTATCGTGCCGCCCACCCGCGCAACACGGGATGCAGCAGACAATTGCGGTCACCAAAATACGCCGGGACGAAACGGGACTCGCAGGCCAATCGCCACGCCCGCTCATCCAAAACACCGCATTTTTCGCGGTAAATTAGAAACAGCATCACCAGCCATGCGGGCAAAGCCCTGTTATTAGGGTGATTTCGCGAAAGACCCTTTTCGGGGTCTGGACTTTCTCCGGGATTTGTGGTGTAACGCCTTCGCACTTCATATGTGTATCGTGACCCGCGTCACGGTCAACAGATAGCCCACCGCTCGGCGCTCCGACGGTCGGGGTGTCTTGTCACGACAAGCCCTTTAACCACCTTGAGGAGGGTCTGATGTCCATTTGTGGCAAAGACAACCTGCAAACGCGCCGCACTTTGAAGGTCGGGGATGAATCCTTCGACTATTTCAGCCTTAAAGTTGCATCCGAAAAAATCGGCGACGTTTCTAAACTGCCTTTCACGCTGAAGGTCGTTCTGGAAAACCTTCTGCGTTACGAAGACGATTTCACCGTTAAGGCCGACGATGTCAAAGCTGTCGTCGAATGGCTGAAATCGCGTAAAAGCACGCACGAAATCAACTATCGTCCGGCACGTGTGCTGATGCAGGACTTCACCGGCGTTCCCGCCGTCGTGGACCTTGCTGCCATGCGTGATGCCGTGGTCAATATGGGCGGCGATGCCCAGAAGGTGAACCCCCTTTCACCGGTTGACCTGGTCATCGACCACTCGGTCATGATCGACTTCTTTGGTACCGACGACGCGCTCGACAAAAACATGGAAGTCGAGTTCGAACGTAACGGCGAACGTTACGAGTTCCTGCGTTGGGGCCAGAACGCATTCAACAATTTCCGCATCGTCCCCCCGGGAGCAGGCATCTGCCACCAGGTGAACGTTGAACATCTGGCGAAAGTTGTCTGGACCGGCAAAGACGGCGCAGGCAAAACCGTTGCCTATCCTGACACCCTGGTTGGTACCGATTCCCACACCACCATGGTCAACGGCCTTGCCGTTCTGGGTTGGGGTGTTGGTGGTCTCGAAGCCGAAGCCGCGATGCTCGGCCAGCCGATTTCGATGCTGATCCCGGAAGTTATCGGCTTCAAGCTGACCGGTGCGCTGAAAGAAGGCGTCACGGCAACCGACCTCGTTCTGCGCGTCGTTCAGATGCTGCGTGAAAAAGGCGTTGTGGGCAAATTCGTCGAATTCTATGGCGATGCCCTTGACCATATGAGCCTGCCGGACCGTGCGACCATCGGTAACATGGCACCGGAATATGGCGCGACCTGTGGCTTCTTCCCGATCGATGACGAAACCCTGAACTATATGCGCTCCACCGGCCGTTCCGACGAACAGGTCGCCCTGGTTGAAGCATATGCCAAGGAACAGGGCATGTGGCGTGAAAGCGGCTTTGAAGCCGAATACACCGACACCCTGGAACTCGACATCTCGACCGTCGAACCGGCACTTTCCGGTCCGAAACGCCCGCAGGACCGCGTTCCGCTCAAGGATGCGGTTTCAAGCTTCACCAAAACCTTTGCCGATATGGCACCGGGTGTTGACGCCGACCGTACGGTTGAAGTCAAAGGCGAAGATTTCGCGATGAAAGACGGTAACGTTGTTATCGCCGCCATCACGTCCTGCACCAACACCTCGAACCCGAGCGTCCTGATCGCTGCCGGCCTTCTGGCCAAAAAAGCAGCCGAAAAGGGCCTGTCGCGCAAACCGTGGGTCAAAACCTCGCTTGCACCGGGCTCGCTGGTTGTTGCCGACTATCTGGAAAAGGCCGGTCTGCAGACCTATCTTGACCAGCTTGGCTTTAACATTGCCGGCTTTGGCTGCACCACCTGTATCGGTAACTCCGGCCCGCTGGCTGGTCCGATTGCCGGTGCAATTGAAGACCAGGACATGCTCGTTACGGCCGTTCTGTCGGGTAACCGTAACTTTGAAGGCCGTATCAGCCCGCACGTGAAGGCAAACTACCTTGCCTCGCCGCCGCTGGTTGTTGCCTATGCCATCGCTGGTAACCTGAAGGTTGATCTGAACAATGACCCGCTGGGTCAGGATCAGAACGGCAATGATGTTTTCCTGAAAGACATCTGGCCGTCCAACAAGGAAATCGCTGACACCATCGCGGCCTCGATCTCGGCCAAGATGTACAAGGACCGTTACGACAATATCTTTGCCGGTCCGAAACCGTGGCAGGAAATCCAGATCACCGAAGGTGAAACCTACGAGTGGAACGGTAAATCCACCTATGTTCAGAACCCGCCCTATTTCGTCGATATGGCTGCTGAACCGGGTGAATTCTCCGATGTGCACGGCGCCCGTCCGCTTCTGATCCTCGGTGACTCTGTCACGACCGACCACATTTCTCCGGCCGGTTCGATCAAGGAAGAAAGCCCGGCTGGCGAATATCTGAAAGCCAATGGCGTTGCCGTTCGTGACTTCAACTCCTACGGTGCACGCCGTGGTAACCACGAAGTCATGATGCGCGGCACCTTTGCCAACATCCGTATCCGTAACGAAATGGCACCGGGCACCGAAGGTGGTGTTTCGGTTCATTACCCGTCTGGTGAACAGGGCTGGGTCTATGATGTTGCCATGCGTTACCAGGAAGAAGGCACCCCGCTGGTTGTTGTTGCCGGTCAGGAATACGGCACCGGCTCCTCGCGTGACTGGGCTGCCAAAGGCACCAATCTTCTGGGTGTGAAGGCCGTTATCGCCGAAAGCTTTGAACGTATTCACCGCACCAACCTGGTCTGCATGGGCGTCCTGCCGCTGCAGTTCAAGGCGGGTGAAGGTCGCAAGTCGCTCAAGCTCGACGGTACCGAAACCTTTGATATCACCGGCATCGCCGATGGCATCACCCCGCAGCAGGATGTCACCGTTCGCATCACCCGCAAGGATGGTTCGACCGAGGAAGCAACCGCCGTCTGCCGTATCGATACCGAAAACGAAGTTCTGTATTTCCAGAACGGCGGTATCCTGCAGTTCGTGCTGCGTAACATGATCAAAGAAGCCGCCTGATTTATTATCCTTAAAGGGTAATCAGACGTAATCGGAACACCCCGCCTATTCTTCTGGCGGGGTGTTTTTTTTTGATTTGGAATTGATCTATCTCCTAACCTCTGCTGGACTAATTGCGTAAGTGTTCAAAATTGCTCGTTCCTGTATCCCCACACAGGCGGCAGAACCGGTTGTCACTATTAACGATTGCGCCACAAGAAAAATGACCAGTTACGCCAAAATGCCGGCTCCGCTTGCCTCGGTGCGTGTCGGAACCCTGGCACAGGGAAAAGTCCTGACCTGCGGGCCGGATTTACCACTGGGCGATGCCATTACGCTGATGCACCGCCAGCGCAGAAGTTCCATTGTCGTAACCGAAGAAAACCGCCCGGTTGGCGTCTGGACGGAACATGACTGCCTGACCATCAGTGCCGAAGACCCCACCGCCTTTTTGCGCCCGATTTCAGACTGGATGTCATCGCCGGTCCGCACCATGTCGGCCCATGCCTCGGTCGAGGCAGCAACCTTTCGCATGCGCCGCGACAAACTGCGCCATCTGATCATTATTGACGATTCGGAATGCCTGGTCGGGATTGTCAGCCAAAGCGACCTGATCCGCGTCCCCAGCGCCATTCATCCGCTGCGCGAACGCGACGTCGCCTCTATCGTACGCCGCAATACCGTTACCGTGCCGGGCGAAACGCCAATCGGCCTGTTGCAGGCCGCCATGAAAGAAGGCGAATGCGACAGCGCCATTGTCTTCAAACCGGCCCCGGTTGCCCACACCGTACAGCCCGGTGGGCCTGCCACCACCTGCGAGACCACATCTGATAACGCATCTGAAATACCCGTCCCAAAACCGGCAGAAATTGAGGCCGTCACCGACGAATTTGGCATTGTCACCGAACGCGACATTGTCGGCTATCTGGTCCATCGCAGCGCATCGGGGTCAGCCTGGGAAATTGCCAGCCGTCCGGTTCGCCGGGTGCAGGACCGCACAAGCCTGCAGGATGCCCGCCAGATCATGATCGATCATCAGATCCGCCATCTTGTGGTGACGGACCTGCAAAATACCGTGCTGGGTATTTTATCCTTTAACGATCTTCTTGCCTCGATCGAGCAGGATTACCTGCAGCATATGCATGATGCGATGGAAGACCGTGATACGGCACTGGCCCGCGCGCAAAAATCGCTGCATCTCAGCCGCAAGATCATTGAAAGTTCGCCCGATGGCATCGTCATTGTCGATGACCAGGGCCGAATCGAGGATGTAAACCCCTCCTTCACCCGCGTTACCGGCTATAGCCGCAACGAAGCGATTGGCAAAAGCCCCAATCTTTTGCAATCGGGCCGCCATGACCGCGCTTTTTACGAAGATATGTGGCAAAGCATCACCCGTGCCGGGCGCTGGCAAGGCGAAATCTGGAACCGGCGCAAATCGGGCGAGATTTACCCCGAATGGCTGTCCATCATTGCCATTCGCGATGAAGATGGCCGGATATTGCAATATGCCGGTATTTTCTCCGACATTACCGATCGCAAACAGACGCGCGAAGACATGCGCCGCCTGTCGCATTTTGATGAACTGACCGGTTTTCCCAACCGTCGCCGGTTTCTGGATGTGTTGGGCCGGACACTTAATGAACGGCGTGGCAGCAAGGATAGTGTCGCCGTCCTGCTGATCGATATCGACAATTTTCAGCGCATCAACAACACGCTGGGCCATGCCATTGGCGATGATGTGCTGGTCGACTTTGCCGGCCGCCTGAACCGCGCCCTGCCCACCGATGCGACACTGGCCCGCATGGGCGCGGATGATTTTGCAATCATGCTGCCCCAGCAATATGAACATGACACACTGGAAACCGTTGCCCAGGATTTGATGGAGGTATTCAATCACCCCCATTTTTCGGCCAGTGGCGGCGAGCTTTTCATCACCGCCAGCATGGGTATCACCCTTTATCCCCGTGATGGCAGCGATACCACCATGCTGTTGCGCAATGCCGAAATTGCCATGCTGCGCGCCAAAAACCACGGCCGCAACCGGTTTAACCATTATAACCGGTCGATGAACACGGTCAGCAGCGATACCCTGGCCCTTGAAAGCGACCTGCGCCACGCCCTGGAACGGCGCGAACTTTACCTTGCCTACCAGCCGCAATTCATTGCCGCCAGTGGCCTGCTGTCAGGGTTTGAAGCCCTTATTCGCTGGCGCCATCCCAAGCATGGTGAATTAGGCCCCGATAAATTCATTCCGCTGGCCGAAGAAATCGGCATGATCGATGAAATCGGCCTGTGGGTATTGCGCACCGCCTGCACCCAAACCGTGAAATGGCGTCAGCAGGGGCTGCACAATATCACGATGGCGGTGAATGCATCGCTGCAGCAATTTAACAGCCCGATTGAATTTGGCGATCTGGTTGCATCCGCACTCAACGAAACCGGGTTGGCGGGCGACCGGCTGGAAATTGAAATCACCGAAAGCCTGTTCATGCAGGATATCGAAGATACCTGCCGCAAATTGCAGCGTATCAGCGATCTGGGTGTTAAAATCGCGCTTGATGATTTTGGCACCGGCTTTTCCAGCCTGAGTTACCTGCGCCATGTACCGTTTGATGTGCTGAAAATCGACAGAAGCTTTGTCAATGATATCGGCAAGGGTATTGGCGGCAGCGAACTGGTCCGCACCATCATCAATATGGCGCACAATCTGGGCAAAAGCTGTATCGCCGAGGGGGTTGAAAACCTGCTTCAGGAACAGTTCCTGCGTGAAAATGGCTGCGATTTTCTGCAGGGCTTTTTGCGTGGCCGCCCTGTCCCGGCAGAACAGATCGAAATCACCTTTGCTGACCTGTTTTCGCCGCCACACCGCGCAGGCGGATATAACCCGAATTAACCAGCTTAAGGCCCTTTGCCCGCATAACGGCTTGTGGCCGGGCATTGCACACATAAAAAGGGCGGAAACGGTTTCCCGTTTCCGCCCCCTGTCTATCCGACGGGATGCTGGTTTAACCAGCCTTAGCCAACCAGACCCTGGATCAGGATGAAGGCAATGGCAGCCGGTGCAATGAATTTCACCAGAATACCCCATGCATTGATCCAAACCGGAATCTGACCGTTATGCGCTGCGATATCAGCCTTGGCAGCGCCCCAGACAACCCAGCCCACAAACAGCGAAATAAACAGACCGCCGATCGGCAGCAGCAGTTTGGAGGACAGGAAGTCCATCAGATCAAAGAAGGTCATGCCAAAGAATTTGGTATCGGCCATGATCCCCATTGAAAGCGAGGACGGAATGCCCAGAACGAAAATGATGGCCCCCATGACAACCGATGCAACCTTACGGCTGATACCACGGTCATCAACGAAATAGGCAACCACAACTTCAAGGATCGACACCGACGAGGTCAGTGCGGCAATCGCCAGCAGCAGGAAGAACAGGAAGGCGAAAAATTCGCCAAACGGCATCTGCGCAAAAACGGCCGGCAGGGTGATAAAGGTGAGGCCAGGGCCAGCTGCCGGGTCAAAACCAAAGGCAAACACAGCAGGCAGAACCAGAAGACCGGCCAGAACCGCAACAGCGGTATCAAGCAGCGTCACCCAGCCAGCAGCACCGGCGATATTTTCTTTTTTCGACAGGTACGAACCATAGGTGATCATGGCCCCCATACCCAGCGAGAGCGAGAAAAACGCCTGCGACAGGGCATCGGAAACCGTGCTCCAGCTTACTTTCGAGAAATCCGGCTGCAGCAGGAAGGCAAGGCCTTCGCCCGCACCCGGCAACGTGACTGCGCGAATGATCAAAATCAGCAGCAGCACAAACAGGGCCGGCATCAGAATTTTCGATGCGCGTTCAATGCCACTGCCAATGCCCGAAAGCACAACAAACACCGTCAGCGCCATGAAAATGGCATGATAAACCAGCGGCGAAACATTGCCCGAAATGAAACCGCCAAATGCGGCACCCAGAACAGCAGGATCGCTGCTGGAAATGTCGCCGGTTACGGCCTTGACCATATAGGCAATGGTCCAGCCAGCAACGACACTGTAAAATGACAGGATCATAAAGGCCGCGGCAACGCCGCACAGGCCCACAAGCGGCCATGCACCGCCCTTAAGTTTTTTGAATGCGCCAATGGCATTTTTTTCGGCCATGCGACCAATAACCATTTCTGCCAGCATCACCGACAGACCAATGGTAAAGACCAGTGCCAGATAAATCAGCAGGAACGCGCCGCCCCCGTTGACCCCTGCCATATAGGGGAATTTCCAGATATTACCCAAACCGACAGCCGACCCCGCAGCCGCCAGAATAAAGCCGAGGCGTGACCCCCAATGCTCACGTTTCATCATTTCCTGCAAACCCTCTTGTCTCGCCGGTCTCTTTTTGTGTGCCATATGCAGGCCGATGGACCGGCTTTCTTTTGCGTTATCATAAAAACAGGGGCACCCGGGCCCCCGCCATTTGCCCCGCGGATAAAGCGGAGTTAATATCACCCTTTCGCAGAAATTTCCTCGGAATATTGCATCCATTTACGCAAGAAATGTGCGTTTTCATGACCTGTGGTTGCTTCAACCGCTTGTGATTGGCAGGTGAAGGGGCAATAGGCAATGATAGGGACATGAAAATAGAAAAATTCAAATCTCTGTGGGGTTCCGCACTGGCAGCATTGCTCGCGCTTGCTGTTCCCGGCCCGGCCCACGCTGCCGCAGGGCAAAATGCCAGCATCACCCCGCAGGCGGTTGTTGAACTGTTCACATCCGAAGGATGCAGTTCCTGCCCGCCCGCCGATGCGGTGCTGCGCGATATTTCCGATGAAACCGACAACCTGCTTTTGCTGTCCTTCCATGTCGATTACTGGAACTATCTGGGCTGGAAAGACCGCTTTTCAGAACCGGCCTATACCGACCGCCAGCGCAAATATGCAACCTTTCAGCATGAAAGCTATGTCTATACCCCGCAGATCATGATCAACGGGGCAGGATCGGTGCGCGCCACCCACAAGGACGCGATACTTGAAGCGGCCCTTAAAAAGCCGTCGCCGCTGGCATCGTGGGTAACAATCAAAACCGACAGCACGGCAGGGCAAAAACCCGGTGGCATCATCAAGCTCGAAGCTGCCAAGGGCGATATCCCGCAAAAGCCGCTTAAAATCTGGCTGGTCGGGTTTGACCGCAAGGCCAGCACCGATGTTGAAGCAGGCGAAAATGCCGGGCGTAACCTCAAGCATGTCAATATCGTGCGCGAGCTGGACGACCTTGGCACCTGGGATGGCAAAGCCCGCGAAATTCCCGTACGCCTGGAATATGAATGCAATGGCGGCATTGCCGTTTTGTTGCAGGAAGAAAATGGCGGACCGATCCGCAGTGCCAGCATGGCACGCTTCTAATACAGCCAGCATGGCCCGGTTGTAACCCAGCCTGCACGCTACCCTGGCCCAACGCCCCATTTTGCCGGGTCCGGTCAAGCCATATTCAGCACATTTCAAACGGGATGCGCGGTAAATCCAACAACCGCGCATCCCGGTTTTGCAAGCACCGCTGCGACACGTTTTTATTAAAATAATGTGCAAAAACGCGCCTGCTTCACCATGAGATTGACCTGAAACAAAGTCACCCGGTCAAATGTCGGATAAAGCATGATTCCAATGACACTTCACGTTATAGAAGTGCATGACATGTGAATGGTTTGTGTGGCCTGGATGATTGTTTTTACCGGTTCTGATCTGACCTGCCGCCGTGGTGAAAGGCTTGTTTTCGCCGATCTGGCGTTCGACGCATCCCGGGGCGATGCCCTGATGCTGCGCGGGCGTAACGGTGCGGGAAAGTCCAGCCTGTTGCGCCTGATGGCCGGGCTGTCCGAACCGCTGGCTGGCACCATTTGCTGGGAAAATGACAATATCCGCCAGGACATGCCCGCCCACCGCGCCCGGATGCAGTATCTGGGCCATCAGGATGCGGTTAAACCTGTTCTCACGGTGCGCGATAATCTCCGTCTATGGGCCAGCCTGCGCGAAGTGGACAATATCGACGCTGTCATTGATCAGGCCCTTGATGCATTGGGAATCCTGCACCTTGCCAATAGCAGCGGCCGGTTTCTTTCAAGCGGGCAAAAACGCCGCACCGCCCTTGCCCGTATCCTGATTGGCGAAAGCGATTTATGGCTGCTTGATGAACCGACCGTCGGGCTGGATCGCGAATCCTGCGCTGATCTTGCCCGTCTGATTGACGATTTCCGCGCGAATGGCGGCATTGTGGTTTATTCCACCCATGTCGATCTTGATATCGCATCGCCGCGCATCCTCAATCTCGATGAATTTGCCATTCCGATGTTTGACTGGCTGGCGAGCGATTCTGATGAAAATGACGAATTTGCCGAAAATGACCCTGACCAGGCGCACGATAACGGTGCAAAGGACGGCACACACGAAAATGTGAAGCCGGGACCAGCACGCAGCGCAAAGGCACACAGCCCCTCCACCGATTTCGAGGGGATCGCATGAAAATACTGCTCGCCATCCTTACGCGTGATCTTCGCCTTGCGCTTCGTCAAGGCGCTGATTCAATCATGGTGGTAGCGTTCTTCATCGTTACGACCACACTGTTTCCCTTTGGTGTCGGGCCGGAAGCCAATATTCTGGCGCGCATCGCATCGGGGGTGATCTGGGTTTCGGCCCTGCTGGCTGCCATGTTGTCGCTGGAACGCGTTTTCCAGACCGATTTTGAAGACGGCACGCTTGAACTGCTGGCCCTGTCGCCCGTTCCGCTGGAACTGGTGGTGCTGGGCAAGGTTCTGGCGCACTGGCTGACAACGGGCCTGCCGTTAATTATTGCCGCCCCCCTGATGGCGGTGATGCTGAATATGAACAGTGCCGGTTTTGGCACATTGATGCTGGCAATGCTGGTGGGCACCCCTGCCCTTAGCCTGATTGGCGCAATTGGCGCGGCCCTTATTCTGGGTGCGCGCCGGGGTGGGGTTCTGGTTTCGCTGCTGGTCTTGCCGCTTTACATTCCGGTTCTTATTTTTGGCGCCGGGGCGGTTGAGGCTGCACTTCTGGGGCTGCCCGCCGGGGAACATTTGCAAATTATGGGGGCCATCCTGCTGCTGACATTGGCACTGGCCCCACTGGCCGCGGCAAAGGCGCTGCGGCTGGCTGTTGAATAAAAAGAATGCCGCCTGCGGGGCTATTGCCCGTGTGGCATAACACAGACCGAGAGAAAGACCGTCAAACCGGCATGAAAACCGTTTTCACGCCGTGATGCGAATGGACAAGGAAAAATGCATCGTTTCGCCAAACCAAGTGTATTCCTGAAACTGGCCAGTGCCATCATGCCCTGGGCCATCGGCATCACGGTGTTGACGCTTGCTGTCGGGCTGTATCTGGCGCTGGTGGTATCCCCGGCTGATTACCAGCAGGGTGATACGGTGCGCATCATGTATATTCATGTGCCATCTGCCTGGATGGGGCTGTTCTGCTATGTCGGCATGGCGGTTTGTGGCGCCATGAGCCTGATCTGGAAACACCCGCTGGCTGATATTGCTGCCCGTGCCACCGCCCCGGTTGGCGCAACCTTTACCGCCCTTTGCCTGATTACCGGCTCGCTTTGGGGCGAACCGATGTGGGGCACATGGTGGGTATGGGATGCCCGCCTGACATCCATGCTGATCCTGCTGTTTCTGTATCTGGGCTATATGGCGCTGGTAAATGCCTTTGATGATCCCGAACGCGGCTCAAAGGCGGGTTCGGCCCTGGCGCTGGTCGGTGTAATCAATGTCCCGATCGTCAAGTTTTCCGTTGATTGGTGGAACACCCTGCACCAGCCGGCATCGGTTGCGCGCATGGGCGGACCCAGCATTGACCCCAGCATGCTCTGGCCGCTGTTTTTGATCGCGGTCGGGTTTACCGGCTATTACGTCGTTGTGCTGATCCTGCGTGTCCGCCTGGAACTGAACGAACGCCGCATTCGCGCGCTGCAGCTTGGCGGTATTGGCAATGAAAGTGCCGATACCCTGCACCCCGCCTATAACGCCGAACAGGTCGGAGCCGGAAAATGAGCAGTTTTTTCGAAATGGGAGGTTATGCCGGTTATGTCTGGTCAAGCTATGGCCTTACCACCATCGCCCTGATTGTTCTTCTGATGGTCAGCATGCGCGGGTTGAAAAAAAGTCGCCGCGACCTTGCCCATCTTGAAGCCCTGTTAAAATCACGCAGACCCCGGCGCAAAAAAGCGCAGCCGGGCGCGAAATCCTGATCGGAGGGTACACGCTTGTCCCTGTCACGTGCAAAATCACGCAAACGCCAGCGCATGTATCTGGCCGGTCTGGCCCTGCTGGCTGCCGCCGGTGCTGCGGCCCTGGGCCTGACGGCCTTTCGTGATTCGGTTGTTTTCTTTTTCAGCCCCACCGAACTGGCCGAACAATCCCCCATGGACCCGGATCGCCGCCTGCGTATTGGTGGCCTGGTCGAGGAAGGATCGCTGCAAAAACTTGAAGACGGCAAAACCGTTACCTTTACCGTCACCGACATGCAGCATGATGTGCAGGTCGCCTATACCGGCATCCTGCCCGACCTGTTTCGCGAAGGCCAGGGTGTCGTCGCCGAAGGCCACATGAACCCGCAAGGCCAGTTTGTTGCCCAGGAAGTTCTCGCCAAGCATGACGAAAATTACATGCCCCGCGAAGTGGCCGATGCCCTGAAAAAAAGTGGCCACTGGGAAGAGATCGAAGAGCAAAATGCCAAAAATATGCGTAATTAAGCCATATTTTTGAACCATCAGAAATATCGGGGATGTTTCTTGTTGGGGCGGTTTCATTTTTGACGCGTTTTCAGATAGCATCACCGACCATCGCCAGATGGCAGGGGGAACCCTGTTTTTCTTATGACAGGATGAAGCAACAGACGGCATGATCGCAGAAACCGGACATTTCGCGCTTATTCTTCTTATGATGCTGGGCTGTTGCCAGGCTATCCTGTTTTCCCCGCTTGGCGTGCTGTTTCGTCGTGGTTCGGTTCAACTTGGCACCACATCTCGCCTTCAAACCGCCGGTGGCCCTGCGCTGGGGCATGGTAATGGCGAAAAACCCGGCTTGTGGCGGGCCTTCACCCAGTCGCTGATCGATCCGGCATCTTTGCGCCTGTCGCGTTCGGCAACGGCAACAGCGAGCTATCCTGCCCTCAATACCGCACCGGTCTGGCCGCTGCCGCTTCTGATCTGCCTTCTCGCAATCGGGGCACAGGGCAGCCTGATTTACAGCTTTATTGTCAGCGATTTCACCCTGCCGCTGGTTGCGCATTACAGCCATTCATCCACACCGGTTCTTTATCGTATTGCCGCTGCCATCAGCCCGGATCGCGGCGCAACCCTGCTTTGGATCACGCTAACATCAATCGCCACCATCCTGTTTCTGGTGCAGAACGCGATTTTCAAAAAGGCCGAAAATCCGCAAACCGTGATTTCGATGATGGGGCTGATCATTGCCCTGCTGGCAGCCAGCGTCCTGATTGATGGCGACCCGTTTGCGCGCATCATTGACCCACCACTGGATGGCCAGGGCTTTGACCCGCAATCCCAGGATATCCTTGATATTTTCTATTCGCCGGTCCTGCATGCCGGGTTGGCGGGGCTGTCGGTTATTTTTGCCGCCACCATCGCCGCCCTGCCGCGTGCGGCCCTGCACCGGTCCTGGGCGGAAATGCTGCGCCCCTGGGCGATCCTGTCCTGGACGCTGCTGGGTGCCGCAATGATGATCAGCGCCTATCGCGCCTATGCCGAACAAAGCTGGGGCAACTGGTGGTACTGGGATGCATCGGAAAATGCCGTGCTGCTGCCCTGGCTTCTGGCAACCGCCTTTTTGCACTGCCTTGCCGTTCTGGAAAAAACCGAAGCCCTGAAACCCTGGACCGCCCTTTTGGCTCTTTCGGCTTTTGGCGCTGGCTGGTTTGGCACCTTCCTTGCCCGGTCCGACCTGTTGGGTCCGCTGCCCGCTGCCCTGCGTGCCAGTGGCGATAATGCGGTTCTTCTAATCGGGTTCTGCGTGCTGTTTGCCGGGGCCTATTACCTGTTTTCGCGGGTTGCGGGGCATTTGCGCGAAAATGCCGATTTCACACTGGTTTCGCGCGAAAGTGCGATGTTCATCAACAGCGTGCTGCTTGCCGTTGCCGCTGCCATTGTTATGGTGGGCACGGTTTACCCGCTGTTTTTGCGCTGGCTGGGCGGCACCATCATCACCGTTGGCCCACCGTTTTTCGTTCAGGCGCTGATGCCTGTTACCCTTGCCATGCTGCTATTGATGGGGCTATCACCCACACTGCGCTGGCGGGTGGATGGCGCGGCATCGGTTGGCCGACGCATGAAACTGGCGCTGATCCTGTCTATCATCGTCACCCTGTTTGTCTGGATGCGCCATATCGATGCACCACCCCTGCCGCTTCTCGGTATCGGGCTGGCCGCCTGGGTGGTGACCGCAGCCCTTGGCGATTTGTGGGAAAAATTGTGGCGCCACCGCGATCACGGCGAAAGCAAATATCGCAATATCCAGTTGCTGGGTCCGCGTTATCTGGGCATGTCGCTGGCCCATATCGGCATGGCATTGCTCATTGCCGGGGGGGCGGCCAGCAGCCTGTGGGAAGAACAATCCGTGCTGTCGGCCCGCACAGGGCAAAGCATCGAAATTGGCCCGTATAATTTGCAATATGAAGGCGTATCCCTGCTGCCGGGCGAAAATTTTGCCACCCGCAAAGCCAAATTCATTGTTTACCGCAATGCGCAGCCGGTGACCGAACTTTATCCTGAAGTCCGCTACTATCCGATCCGCGGCGTTGAAACCAAGGAATCCGCCATCTGGCATGGCCGTGATGGCGACCTGCATGTTTCAATCGGCGACCGTGCGGAAGATAGTGGCCGTATTGTTGATGTCCGTTTTCTGCCCATGATGCCGTGGGTCTGGGCGGGCATGCTGCTTATCCTGCTTGGCGGGGTTATCAATGTGCTGACGCGCATGATCCTGCTTTTCAAGAAGAACGGAGTTTCCGCCCCATGAGGTTCTGGATCGCTGTGATACCGCTGGTGCTGTTTGCTGCACTGGCTGGCATCTTTCTGACCAATATCGGCAAGGACCAGTCCGTCATCCCCTCGGCCCTGATCGGCAAGCCTGCCCCCGAATTTTCGCTGCCGCCCCTTCCCGGACGCGACCGGGGCATTTCGCGCGCCGATCTGACCCAGGGTCATGTTTCTGTCGTTAATGTGTTTGCTTCCTGGTGCGTGCCCTGCCGCGCTGAACATCCGCTGATCAAACGCCTTGCCGCCGAAGCCGGTGTTCCGGTTTATGGCCTGAACTACAAGGAAAAAGACCCGCAGGATGGCGTGAACTGGCTTGATGAACTGGGCGATCCCTATACCGCTGTCGGCATGGATATTTCCGGTCGCACCGCAATTGATTTCGGGGTTTACGGCGTTCCAGAAACCTTCATCATCGATGGCGAAGGCAAAATTGCCTACAAACAGGTCGGCCCCATCGATGCAGAAACACTTGAAAATGTCCTGCTGCCGAAAATCAGGGAGTTGAAAAAAGGATGATGCGCCACCTTCGCATAAACGGGCCACTTCTGCTGGCGATGCTGGTCCTGGTCATGACCCTGTCCTTTTATGCCCGCCCAGCATTTGCCGTGAACCCGGATGAAATGCTGTCTGATCCGGTGCTTGAATCGCGCGCCCGCGTCATCAGCGAGGAATTGCGCTGCCTGGTTTGTCAAAACCAGTCGATTGATGATTCCGATGCCGACCTTGCCCATGATCTGCGCGTTCTGGTGCGTGAACGCCTGCTGGCAGGTGACACCAACGATCAGGTGATTGATTATATTGTCGCGCGCTATGGCGATTATGTTCTGCTGAACCCGCCGTTTAAGCCCGACACCTATATTCTGTGGGCCAGCCCGTTTATCCTGCTTATTCTTGCGACGCTGGCTGTCATCGGGTTTTATCGTCGCAAAAAGCGCGACGGTCGCAATACACCGGCCAACCTGACCGATCAGGAACGCAAACGCCTTGATGAAATTCTAAGTCCTTCGGGGGATTAAGCCACCAATGACCGGCATGAAAGACAGCATCGCTAGCACCCTTTCTTCCACGGGCAGATCATGATCTGGCTGGGAATTGCGGGACTTTCCGTACTGTCATTCGTTACCGTGTTTTTCACGGCCTTTTGGCGTGGCAAAAATGCTGCCGCGCCAAATGCCGCATCCCCGACTGTTTCTGGTACATCCTTGCCAGCAACGGCAGGGGATACGCCTGCCAAACCCAAATATCAGATCGGCGATGTCGTTGATGATGACGATGACGACGATGATGATTTTGACGACGACCTTGATTACATCGCCTACCGTCCGGCACCGCAAACTGCTGGCACCGCTGCCGTCCCGGTTGCAAATCCGTCTGCCAGTCTGACGGTTCCTGCGGAAAACACCGCTGCAGCTGACAACAGCGCAGCCCTGAACGCCAATACAGGCCCTAAGCCCGCCATTTGGGCAGCCCTTCTGGCGATTGTTCCGGTCATTGCCGCCTTTGGCATTTATATGTGGCAGGGCCACCCGGACATGCCCGCCCGCCCCTATGCCGACCGGGCCAGCGAACGCAACATTGCCGCCGCCGCAGCCGCCGCCGTTGATTCCGACGACCCCGATGCCCAAACCGACAAACAGATCCGCCGTTTGCTGGGCCAGATTGTGATTTCGCTGGAATCCAACCCGCGCAACCTGCAGGGCTGGCTGGTACTGGCGCGCGGGTCCTTGCGCCTTGGTGATATTGACCGCGCTGTTGCCGCCTATCGCCGGGCCTATGCCCTTTCGGGGCAAAACCCGCTTCTGGCCATTGAATATGCCGATACCCGCATCACCGCCCAGGGCGGCCAGATTGACGAGGTTTCACGCAACCTGGTCCTGCATGCTTTGGGACAAATGCCCAACCATCGCCTTAGCCGTTATTATTACGGCGTAATGCTGGAACAGCAGGGGCATTTGATGCAATCGCTGCATGTCCTGCGTGATCTGGTGCGCGACCTGCCATCGGACGCCCCGCTGCATGCGTCAACCGCGGCTGAAATCGCATCGCTGGAAGCGCAAATAGAAGCCAGCGAAAACAGCAAAAACAGTACTTCTAACCGCGATAACTAATCGCGCGTAAACCTGATGGCGCTGCCCGGTCGCATTCGCGAGCAGCAAAGGGCTTTAAAGGCCGTTCACCCAGCTTGCGATAAACAGCACCAGCACAATTAGCGCCACCAGCATGCCCAGCGTGCCCCCAATGGCGATGACCCGCATCATCAGGGGCAGTTCCGCCAGGGCCGCCAGATCCGCGCGTGATGCCGCCTCCTGCCCGTGTCGACTATTGTTATGGCTATCGGGCACCGGCTGATCAGCATGAATGTCCGCAGCATGTTCCGCATTGCGGTCACCCTGCCCGTAATCACCCGAAACAGGCCGATCTGCGGCCATATCCTTGCCCGCATGGCCCGCCGCCGTGCTCCTGTGATGATCGCGCAAATGTCCGTCATAACGGCGCAATGCTTCCTCGCCGCTCATGGCAGGCAAGTTGATACGATCCAGAAAAGTCCCCTCGGGCTGGGTGTTTTGGGGGGCTGGTCCCTGCCCGCGCGGTTTTCCCGGCGTGGCTGGCGAATGCGGTTCTTTCACGTTACGGGCTCTGGTTAACGGGGTAATAAAACGGGCCAAAACCCGGGCGGATAAACAAAACCGCCACTGGCAGGTTTATCGCCAATGACGGTTTTTAAAAATAGTTGTTTTGCCGCCCCGCCTGTTACGGCGAAAACCGACAAGCGTGCTTACTGGACAGATGCCAGCCCATCGGCATCCTGGGACTGGTAAACCGGCCATTTACCTGCCGCCAAACGGTCAAGCGACGGGCGGTCCTGCCCAAGGCGGGAACGGTACATCCACAGATTTGCCATCACCCGTTCAATAAACAGGCGGGTTTCACGCGACGGAATACTTTCGATGAAATAAAGCGGGTCTTCGTTATCTTTCAACGCCTTCTGCCAGCGCCCAAGGTTACCGATACCGCCATTATAAGCCGCCATCAATTGCAGGAAGCCGTTATCAACCCCGTCCTGATCCAGAAGATGGCCGACATATTTTTGCCCCAGGCCAATATTGACTTCCGGTTCATAAAGTTCGGCCCGCTTGGCACCGCGATAGCGGGTATTGCCAATATAGCTGGCCGTTGCCGGCATCAACTGCATCAGGCCGCGTGCGCCCACATGGCTGCGTGCCTCGGCGTTAAAGCCCGATTCCTGACGCATCAGCGCATAAATCAGGGCGCGGTCCACGTTATAGCCGCCTTCCGGCACCCATGACGGCACCGGGTACAAGGCATTCACAATCACCTCGCCCGATTTCTGGGCAATGTAATTGCCAAGGCGCATGGTCAGCGCGGCAAAGCTTTCGGTATCGGCCAGCGACAAAATGGCACGGCGCAGACTGGGATCATTGGAAATGGCCGCCTTGCGCATTTCCTGTTCGGCTTCGTGACGGTTGCCAATTTGCAGCAAAGCCAGCGCCCGCCGCCCGATCGGATCAAGGCGCAGCTTGTTGGCGCGATCCTGTGTCAGGCTCAGGCTGTCCCAGTCGAAAACATCATCACGGCCAAGGGCGCGCAATGCCAGCAAACCATAAAACGAACGCGGATATTTCGCCGCACGGTTCAACAGCTTGTCAGCACGGTCAAACTTGCCCTGGGCCAGGTCAATACGTGCCGCCCAGAAGGCACCGGCAGACCGTGTCCAGCTTGATGCATACTGGTTGGTTGAAACATCGTCGAACTGCTGGTGGGCTTCGTCAAACTTGTTCAGTCGCCATGCCGTCAGGCCCGCAACCCACAATGCTTCGGGCAGATATTTGCCCGACCGTTTGGCAGCCTTGGCGGCATGTTTCAGCGCCAGGTCCGGCTTGCCAAAATAATAATAGCCCGATGCAATGGCCGCGCGCGCCTGATCCTGCTCATAGGCATCAAACAGGTGCTGTGCTTCGCCGCTATCAAGCACGTCCAGCGCACCAGAGGGCCAGCCCGAACGGATACGTGAATGAATACGACGCTTTAAAACCGAAACCCGGCTGCGCTGTGCGGAAGACAGGCCCTTGTTCGATTTATGGTAATAGGGACGGATATCTTCGTAATCATATCCCGCCCCTTTAAGGAACGAACCCACCGGGCTTTTCGGCTTTGCCGCCGAACCACGGCGCGTCATCGCCAGTTTGTAAATACGCGGGGCTTCGGGCAGGTCGGCATATTTCGCCAGCCAGTCGCGCAATTCGGCAAAGCGCGAACGATAGGCCGTGGGGTGCAGATAACGCTGTGCCAGAACATGGCCCATCAACACATCATCAGCCAGGCGCGAAATCAGGTTGTCCGCATCTTTCCAACGGCCACTTTCCTGCACCTTGAAAATCTGGCGGTAAAGTTCGGCGTCACGACTGGACAGAACAAACGGGATATTCACCGCATCGCTATCTGTCGATTCGTCAAGGCCGGGGCTGCTCAGCGCGGCCTGTTCCTGTGCAGCATGCACCACTTTGGGACCAGTCACACATAATGTGGCCAGTGCAAAAACGGTAAAGCTACGCTTGATCCGCGTTGAAATACGCGAAGTGAACAATGTGCTTGCTTCGATCAAAACCTGTCTTTCCCCAAACGGACCCCGGTGTAAACGCGGTTTTTCTAACCCGAAGCAGTTTGTCGTCGCAACCTGTGTAAGCGGTTTTTTCCGCTTTTCTGGCCGCATATATACCAGCAATTCCAGCCCGGACGAAGCATTTTTATCCTATAATCAGGAAGTTGCCCGACCCAGGGTTGCGTTTGCATAGCAGCCCTGTTCGCCCTGCGAACATCGCCGTTTCTGGCAATTTTCCAAAAACAGTTATCAAATCATCGCCATGTTAAAGGCCCCGGCAGCTTTTTTACCCGGCGCATTTCGGCCTGAAATAGAAAACGGGGATCACAGGCAGGCATCTTTGCCCGCCTGCCAAGGGCGCATTTAATTTGCCGGGCCGCGCCATTTTTTGACAATGGCGCGCAAATCCTGCCAGGCGACACGTTTTTGTTCGGGCGTTTTTAACAAATAGGCCGGGTGATACATCGCTGTAACATCCACCTGCAGCGAATCGGAAAACGCCAGTTCATGCCAGCTACCACGCAGGCGGGTAATGCCCTTGTTTTCTTCCAGCAGCACCTTGGCCGCATTGCCCCCCATGCACACCACAATGCGCGGTGCAACCAGCGCGATATGCCGGCGCACAAAGGGTTCACACACCATCAGTTCATCGGGGGTGGGCTGGCGGTTTCCCGGCGGGCGCCAGGGTAAAATATTGGTCAGATAAACCGTCTCGCGTGAAAGCCCGATGGATCGCAACATGGCATCAAGCAAATGCCCCGGTGCCCCGGCAAAGGGCATCCCCTGCCGGTCTTCGTCGGCATCGGGCATTTCCCCAACCAGCATGATTTCCGCTGCCGGGTCCCCCGATCCAAACACCGTATTACTGGCCGACTTTTTAAGCGCGCAACCATCAAAGGCATTCACCGCTTCGCGCAATTCATCAATGGTGGTGGCGTCGGATGCAGCCTTTTGCGCCGATTGGCGTGCTTCCTGCGGCGCATCGGATAGAACAAACCCGCCCAGGGCTGCTGGCGGCATCATGGTGCCAGCTCCGGCCCCGGCGGCCCCCGCACGTGCGGCGGCCCCGCCCTTCAGACCAAAGGTGCCCCGTCCGCCCGGTGCCGTAGGCACAGCATTATTCTGGCGCGACAAACTTTCGGACGCGCGAAAGCGGTCCAGCGGCTCATCGGCAATCGCTTCGTCAGCGCCCATTTCATATTGCCAGATCAGGGCTTGCAGCGCGTCCAGGCTATTTACATCAAAATTTGATATTGGTTTGCTCATCTACACAATTAAGGCGTATGTTGCAGTGCGCCTGCAAGAACGGGCGACACATTCTGGCATGACTTTAACGATTTTGAACGCGTTGTGCCATATACAAACAGGCACTTAATCGGTATAGCTTTACCGATTAAGGACGAAGTGCAACACGGGGCCTGGGCGAGACCCCGATCATGACGATACCGCCGCAGCATATAAGGGGCAACAAAGCCACCGCTGCGACAAAGGAGAGAGACGAGATGGAACGGGAATCCATGGAATTTGACGTGGTGGTCGTTGGCGCAGGCGTTTCGGGCCTCGCTGCTGCCATCCGCCTGATGCAACTCGCCCAGGAACAGGAAAAAGAAATCACCGTCTGTGTGGTTGAAAAGGGGTCCGAAGTCGGTGCCCATACCCTGTCTGGCGCGGTTGTCGAACCACGCGCCTTGAACGAACTTTTCCCCGACTGGAAGGAACGCGGCGCACCGCTGAATGTTCCCGCAACCGAAGACCAGTTTATCATGCTCAGCGAAACGGGCGCACGCAAACTGCCAACCCCGCCGCAAATGCACAACCAGGGCAATTACATTGTCAGCCTTGGCAATGTGTGTCGCTGGCTGGGTGAACAGGCCGAGGCGCTCGGGATCGAAGTTTACCCCGGCTTTGCTGCCGCCGAAGTGCTGTTTCACGAAGATGGGGCGGTCAAGGGCATTGCGACGGGCGATATGGGCCTGATGCGCGATGGAACACCCGGCCCCAACCACGAACCGGGCATGGAACTGCATGCCAAATACACCTTCTTTGCCGAAGGGTGCCGTGGTTCGCTGTCCGAACAGCTGATCAAAAAGTTCGATCTGCGCCAAAATTCCGATCCGCAAACCTACGGCATCGGCATCAAGGAATTGTGGGAAGTTGACCCTGCCGTTCATAAGGAAGGCACCATCCAGCATACGGTTGGCTGGCCGCTGGATACCAAAACCTATGGCGGATCGTTCCTCTATCATCTGGATAACAACCAGGTCGCCGTCGGTTTTGTGATTGGTCTGGATTACGAAAACCCGCATCTCAGCCCGTTTGACGAATTCCAGCGTTTCAAAACGCACCCGGCCATCCGCAAGATTTTTGAAAATGGCCGTCGCATTTCCTATGGCGCACGCGCCCTTAACGAAGGCGGTTTTCAGTCCCTGCCCGATCTGGTTTTCCCCGGTGGCTGCATCATCGGCTGTTCGGCCGGCTTTATGAATGTGCCGAAAATCAAGGGTTCGCACACCGCGATGAAAACCGGCATGCTTGCCGCCGAAGCCGCCTTTGAACAATTGACCAGCGAAAACCCGGCACCGGTGCTTGATGCCTATCCCAAGGGTGTTGAAAACAGCTGGATTTATCCGGAACTGCACAAAGTGCGTAATATCCGCCCAAGCTTTGCCAAATGGGGCTTCTGGGGTGGCATGGCCTATAGCGCGATTGACACCTATGTTTTCGGTGGCAAGGCCCCCTGGACCTTTAAAAACCACGCGGACCATTCCTGCCTGAAACCGGCGGCGGATATGCCGAAAATCGACTATCCCAAGCCCGATGGCAAAGTCAGCTTTGACAAGCTGTCGTCCGTCTTTCTATCCAGCACCAATCACCGCGAAGACGAACCGATCCACCTGACATTGAAAGATGCCACGGTGCCGGTCGAAGTGAACCTGGCGAAATATGCCGGGCCGGAAGCCCGCTATTGCCCGGCAGGTGTTTACGAATTTATTGCTGACGAAGAAAAAGGCGGCCAGCGCCTGCAAATCAATGCCCAGAACTGCGTGCATTGCAAAACCTGCGACATCAAGGACCCGACCCAGAATATCGTCTGGGTGGTCCCCGAAGGCGGCGAAGGCCCAAGTTACCCGAATATGTAAGCTGGCTTAAGCATAGAACGACCAAAGGGCCGCATCGCCAGATGCGGCCCTTTGACGTCATGGATAGTGTTAAAGCATTCGCCCGGTTATTCAGGAGCATATCCAAATGCCGCAGGCGGGTTTGCCGCCGTTTCCGTCCAGATACTTTTGGGCTGCATATATTCCATCAAGCCTTCCTTGCCGCTGGACCGGCCATAGCCGCTGGCGCCAAAACCACCAAAAGGCGACATGACATTGATGGTCTTATAGCTGTTGATCCAGAAGGTGCCTGCCCGCACATGCGCTGCCACCCGGTGCGCACGATCAACCGATTGTGTCCACACAGCCCCGGCCAGGCCAAATTTGCTGTCATTGGCAATTTGCACGGCCTCGTCCTCGTCCTCAAACGGGATGACGGATACGACCGGGCCAAAAATTTCCTCGCGCGCGATTGCCATATCATTGCTGACATTGCCCAAAACCGTCGGGCGCAGGAAATACCCATCCTGATAGGCCGCCCCTTCCGGGCGCCCCCCACCAGCCAGCAGGCTTGCCCCGTCATCCTGCCCGCGTGCGACCAGGCCACATACGGTCTGATATTGGGCGTTATTGTTGATCGGGCCAATCTGGGTGGCGCAATCCATCGGGTCACCAACCGGAATACGGTTTGCCCCATCCACCAGCATATCGAGGAACCGGTCCATCACATTTCGCTGCACCAACAGGCGCGATCCCGCAACGCAGCTTTGCCCCGCCCCGCTAAAAATGGCGGCCTGCGCCCCCAAAACCGCACGTTTGATATCGGCATCGCCAAACACGATATTGGCCGACTTCCCGCCCAGCTCCAGCACGCAGGGCACAATGTTTTGTGCCGCCTGTCCGGCAATAATCGCCCCGGTACGCGGGGAACCAACAAACACCACCTTGCGGGTTGCCTCATGCGTGGTGGCGGCAACACCCGTTGTGGTGCCAAGACCTGCCAAAACCGTAATCACCCCATCGGGCAGCCCGGCCTTTTTCGATAATACCCCCAGGGCCAGTGACGATAGTGGCGTCATTTCCGATGGTTTCAACACGGCCGCATTCCCCGTGCACAGGGCCGGGGCCAATTGCCAGCCTGCGGTAAAAATCGGCGCGTTCCACGGGGTAATCTGTGTCACCACGCCATAGGGTTCATGGCGGGTATAATTCAAATGGCTGGTGGGAACCGGAATCACATCACCATGCAGCTTGTCCGTCCAGCCCGCGTAATATTCAAACATCTCGGCAACTTTAAGCACCTCGACCTTTGTATCGCGGATCGGCTTGCCCGCCGTCATGGTTTCCAGCAATGCCAGATCATCCAAATGGTCACGCACCTGCTGGCCAATCCGCCACAGGATGCGCCCGCGTTCAGCAGCACTTAGCGCCCACCAGGTTTTCTGCCCGGCAATCGCGGCCTTCATTGCCATGTCCACCACCTCGGCCCCAGCATCCCGGATGTCCAAAAACGCCTTGCCAGTGGCAGGGTCAATCAGTGCAAACGCATCGCCATGTCCGGGCATCATCGCGCCGTTTACCCAGCTTCCAATTTCATCTGCGCCAAAAAACGGGGCCATTGCCTTGCGATAATCACGGGCCATCAGGCTGGTTTTGCTGCTCATGCTTTTTCTCCTGCCCGGTCTGGGGCGCATTCGGTTATCCGGTTAAAATCGGCGTCATCGCCCAGAACTTCGTCGCTGGCCGCCCATATGTGCCCGGCCAATGCGCAAACCGGCAGGGAAACATCCTTTTCCCGGGCCAGGCTCATGGCCAGGCGCACATCCTTGCGCATCAGGCCCATGGTAAAGCCGCTGTCAAACGCGCCATTCATCACCCATTTCGGGTAATTCACCTCGCTGATCGCGCTGCGCCCGGACCCGGCATTTAAGGCCGCAATCAGGTTATCGGTTGTGACACCGGCGGCATTACCCAGGCGGATGGCCTCGCTCATGGTCAGAAGGTGGCTTGCCACCAGCATGTTATTCACAATTTTCACCGCATGGCCCGCACCCACCGGCCCGACATGGGTAATTTTACCCCCCAGCGATGCCAAAATGGGCTTCGCACGGGCGACATCGGCCTCGGCCCCGCCGACCATCATGGTCAGATTACCGCTATTGGCCCCTGCCGGGCCACCACTGACCGGCGCATCGATCAGGATATGTCCCTGCAATCGCAGGGTGGCATCAATTTCGCGGGTGACATCGGGTTCGGATGTGGTGGTATCAATCACCAGTCGCGGGTCGATATCGCGCGTGGCCAGCCCGCCTTCACCGATCAATACGCCGCGCACATGTTTTGCCGTGGGCAGCGACAGGATAATCGTCTGGCAGGCTTCAAACAGTTCGGCCTGGCTTGCAACAATGGTGACGCCCGATGCCGCCGCGCGGGCCTGGCTTTCCGCCGTTACATCAAACCCGATCACGGAAAATCCATCACGCAGCAGGGTGCGCGCCATGCCCAGCCCCATATTGCCAAGCCCGACAACGCCAATGGCGCCTGTAACAGGATTGCTCACAATTATTGCCTCCTTGATATCAGACAGCAGGGCTCAGGCGGTAAAGGCACCTGCCTTCCCGTTCTGGTTTCGGCCCTGTCCGGTCCGATGTGGTTTTTGATTTTGCCTGCAAACTTTCCGGTGGATGGCAAACGAACTCAAGATCAATTGCCGGAACATGTTGTTGCCGAAACAGCAACAGATATGGTCTGATTACGTGATCAGCCTCACACCCGATCCCCGATCAGGGCATGTCACCCTTTCCAGTCAGGCCACCGCCATGAAGATCGACGATAAACCGCTACGCTATTTTCTGGCCGTGTTCGAGGCCGGGTCCATCCGCACGGCTGCCGAAAACCTGCGCATTGCGCCATCCGCCATCAGCCGCCAGATCGCGGCCCTTGAAGACCGCCTTGAAACCCTTTTGATGGAACGCACCAAACGCGGCATCATTTTTACGGAATCGGGCCATATGGTTGCCGCCCACGCCCGCCGCCGTTTTGAAATGGACGAAGCCTTTGCCGTTGACCTGGCCGCTGCCCGCGGGGCCATTGCCGGGACGGTGCGCATTGCCAGCGGCGAAGGATTTGTTGTTGATCTGGTCAACCATGTTGTGCGCCCGTTGCGCGATGAATTCCCCGATATCCGCCTTGAAATCGACGTGGCAGGCACCGAAAAAATGACCCACGGCATCCTGCGCGATGATTATGATATGGGGCTTGTGTTCAACCCGCCGCGCAACCCGGATCTGGAACTTCTGGCCGAGGACCACGCCCCCCTTTGCGCCCTTGTCCCGCCGGATTTTGACCTGGCAAAAAAACAAAGCTGCGTGCTGGCCGATACTGTGAATTATCCGCTTGCCCTGTTAAACCCGCATTTCGGCGTTGCCAAACTTCTTGCCAATGTCGACCAGGGCAACCGGCTGACGCGCGATGCCTTTCTGACAGCCGATTCGATCAATGTCGCCATTCATTTTGTCCTGTCCGGGGGGGCATAACCTTTTTGCCGGCCTTTGCCGTATCGCGACAATTACGCAGGGGCGAGGTCGTGGCCGTGCCCCTGACCAATCCCTATCTGGCGCGTGTGCCATCACACCTTCTGGTACGCAAAGGCAGGCCCAAAACCGCAGCGGTCCGCGCAGTTGCCAATATGATCTGCCAGCGGATGGAGGCATTCGGCGCGGCAAGCTACCCGAACGAACATTCCCGAACCTGACAGGCTGTTGCCGTTTTGGCAACAAAGCCATCCCAAAATGGCACTTGCTCCACCCCGGTCGAGTTTTCATTCTCGGTCAAAATCTCCGGTGCGAAAAATGGCAAAAATGTGAAATCTGCCAATGCCGGGGATATTGGGATCAGGGCCCTTCACAGGGATGATGCAAAAGATCCGGCCCGTTGAACGCCGTTTGTTTGCATCGCACCGACCACGTCAAGGAGACTGGGAAATGAACGCGTTTCGGGGACAGTTGGAGCTTTGGCGGCTTCATCTTGCCGTCATCGTTATCGGCGCCATCGCCGAATTGATCGGCATTCAGAAAATTCCGTTGGGGGCCGGGGCTATTTTGCTTCTGCCGCTGCTTTATGCCTTCATCATGGCTGCCGTGATGAACCCCAACCTTGTGCCGAAATTCGGCAAAATCATCCGTCAAAAAGAAGTCCAGGCGGCATCACCGTTAATCGTGATTGCGATCATGCCGTTTATTGCCAAATTCGGCACCACCATCGGCCCGGCAATCAACACGATTATCGAGGCAGGCCCCGCCCTTCTGCTTCAGGAACTGGGCAATCTGGGCACCATCGTTCTGGCGTTTCCGCTTGCTGTCTGGGGCCTTAAAATGGGCCGCGAGGCGATTGGCGCAACCTTTTCCATTGCGCGCGAACCCAACCTTGCCATCATCGCCGACCGCTACACCCTTAAAAGTGCCGAGGGCACCGGGGTCATGGGCGTTTACGTGATCGGCACCCTGTTCGGCACCTTTATTTTCGCCATCCTTGCCTCGCTGTTTGCCAGTGCCAACCTGTTTGATCCCCGCGCCCTTGCCATGGCATGCGGCATTGGCAGTGGCTCGATGATGGCGGCCTGCACCGGTGCCCTGACCGAGGTTATCCCCTCGATGAAGGAAGAAATCCTCGCACTTGCCGGGGCCAGCAACCTTCTGACCTATGCGACCGGGCTTTATGCCGGGCTGTTCCTGGCCCTGCCGATTGTGGAAAAACTTTATAACGCGACTGCGGGCAAAAAAGACCTCGCCACCGCACAGAAGAAGGAGGCCTGATCATGTCTGAAAGTGCAGTAGCAACACAATCAAGCCGCCCGAAAATCGATCTGGTCGATCATGCGCTAACCCTGATCATTGTCTGCCTTGTCGGGCTGGTGATGAATACGGTGGGTCCGAAAATTCCGCTCGCCGATGGTTTCATGGGCATGGTGGTGATTTATTTCATCACGCTGGTTGGCCTCGCGCTCACACGGTTTGCGCCTTTCTATCTGCCCAGCGTCGCCTGGATTTCACTTGTCGGCATTGTTGCGACCCTGCCCTGGACCCCGGGTTCGGAATGGATCGTCGCACAGGCAAAATCGGTCAACTTCCTGGCGCTTGCCACCCCGGCCCTGGCCTATGCGGGCTTTGCGATTGCCAAAAAGGAAATCGAAGTCGCCAAACATTCGGGCTGGAAACTGGCTCTGGTTGCCTGCTTTGTTTTTCTCGGCACCTATGCCGGTTCGGTTCTGGTGGCTGAACTGATCCTGCGCCTGCAGGGCGTCTGATCGGCACCAGCATTGTAAAATCTTGCAGGGCGGGGGCATCATGTTCCCCGTTTTGCCCCCATTCGCCCCTTCTACCGCGCAAAGAGTATGCAGATGACAGCCTCCTCCCCCGCCCTTCATCCTCGTGCCACCGAACTCGTTGATGAATTTACTGCCTGGCGACATCATCTGCATGCTCACCCCGAAACCGCCTTTGAAGAAAAGCTGACCAGCGCCTTTGTCGCGGAAAAGCTGCAATCTTTCGGACTGGAAGTTAAAACCGGCATCGCCAAAACCGGCATTGTCGCCACCCTTCACGGTAAGGGCGGGGCAGGCAAACGCATTGGTCTTCGCGCCGATATGGATGCGCTGGACATCCATGAAACCACCAATTTGCCCTATGCCTCCAAACATCCGGGTAAAATGCATGCCTGTGGCCATGACGGGCATATGACGATGCTGCTGGGTGCGGCCAAAATCCTGGCTGAAAACCCCGATTTCACCGGCACGGTCGATTTCATTTTTCAGCCCGCCGAAGAAAACGAAGGTGGCGGCCGTGAAATGGTCGAAGAAGGCCTGTTTGACAGCCACCCTGTTGATGCGGTTTACGGCATGCATAACTGGCCGGGCCGCGATGTCGGCACCATGGCCATGCAGGCCGGGCCAATGATGGCCAGCTATGATGTTTTTGAAATCAATATTGATGGCCGTGGCTGCCATGCCGCCATGCCGCATCTGGGCCGCGACCCGATAACGGCAGCAGGCCAGGTTTTACTGGCATTGCAAACCATTACCGCGCGCAATGTTAACCCGCTGCAAAGTGCGGTTATTTCCCCGACCCAGATGTTTGCCGGCGACACCTGGAATGTCATTCCCGATACCGCCACCCTGCGCGGCACGGTGCGCACCTTTGCCCCTGCGGTTCAGGACCTGGTTGAAGAACGGCTTAAAACCGTGGCCGATGCCACCGCGCGCGCCTTTGATTGCACCGCGCGCGTGATGTATCAGCGCCGCTATCCCGCCACCATCAATAGCGAGGCCGAAACCGCCATCGCCTTTGATGCCGCATCGCGTGTGGTGGGCGCCAATCAGATCGACACCAGCCCCGAACCCTCGATGGCAAGCGAGGATTTCGCTTTCATGCTTAATGCCAAGCCCGGCAGTTATGTCTGGCTCGGCAACGGGCCGACCGATGGCAACTGCCTGCTGCATAATGCGGCCTATGATTTCAACGATGCCGCCATCCCCTATGGCGTCAGTTACTGGATATCGCTGGTCAAACAGTCGCTTGCGGGCTGATTTTGCGTATTTTCCTTGTCTCGGTCGCAAACTGCGCGTTCAATAGCTGCCCTTTTTAATTGCCGGGCGGACTATCTGATGAAAATTGCGATCGTGACACTGGATGGCTTTAACGAAATCGACAGCTTTGTCGCCCTGTCCATATTGGGGCGGGTCAAGGCCGATGGCTGGTCCGTGCAGCTCGCATCGCCGCAAAAAACTGTTACCTCGATGAACGGGGTGGAAGTTACCGCCCAGCAACCGCTTTCCTATGCCAATGATGCCGATGTGGTTTTGTTTGGCAGCGGCACCCGCACCCGCGAGCATATTGATAACCCCGCCCTGATCGATGAATTATCGCTCGACCCTGCCCGCCAGTTGATCGGCGCGCAATGTTCGGGCGTGCTATTTTTGCACCGTTTGGGCATTTTGCCCGCCACTGCCACAACCGATGCCAAAACCCGCCCGCTTCTGGCCGCCACCGGTTGCCTGGTCGAGGATAAACCCCTTGTCGCCCAGGGCAATATCATCACCAGTGGCGGTTGCCTGTCCTCGCAATATCTGGCGGGCTGGGTGATTGCGCGCGCGCTTGGGCTGGATCATGCCCTTGGCATTCTTGAATATGTTGCACCCAGCGGGCAGAAGTCATCCTTTGCCAAAACCGCGGCTGAAATTATCCGCCCGCAATTGAATGTTCCCGCCCAGCCCGCCCTTTATTGCTGATATCCCGCACCCTGCCTTGCGCCAGCGTACGTTTCCCCCACATCATGATCGCGGTGATGTGATGAAATGGCACCGTTCAACCGGGCAAATGCTTTGCCTTATATTGGCCGAATAGGTAGGGTATCGAAACAGCATCAGGCGGATGACACATGCCGGTTGATCACCATGGTTTCAAACCGTGACCAAAAAACGAAACGCAGGAAAAATTCTTGAAGCGCAATCTGTTACATCTTCTGGTCCCGGTAACTGCCCTTGCCCTTTCTGCCTGTGGCACACTCGGTCAGAATGCCCAGAACCAGCCCTTTGACTATCCGCAAAGCGACGGTTTCGCGGGTAACTTCCTGGCTGGCAAGGTTGCGCAAAGCAACAATGCCAGTGCCGAAGCCGCACAATACCTGCTGCGCGCCCAGGAACTGGAACCCCAAAACGATGATTTGCGCCGCCGCGCCTTTCTGGCGCTGATTTCCGATGGCCGCATTTCCGATACCGAAACCATCGCCAGCCAGCTGATCAAGGAACAGCCACAGGACCTTTTTGCCGTGCTGGCCGTGGCCGATGCCGATATTCGCCATGAAAAATACCAGGCTGCCCTTGATACCATCAATACCCTGCCCGACCGTGGCCTGAATTCCATTATCCGCCCCATCGCGCAGGCCTGGCTTTATACCGCCATGGACCGCCGCAGCGATGCGCTGGCCGCCCTTGATAAATTGCAGGCCAACAGCAGCCTTGCCCCGCTGTCGGAATATCATCGCGGGCTGATCCTGGATTATTTCGGTGATCTCAACGGGGCCGAACGCGCCCTTGCCAGCGCCTATGGCGACCCGGCCGATGCGCCCCTGCGCGCCGCCGAGGCCCTGGGTGCCATTTACGAACGCAAAGGCCAGATCCAGAAAGCCGAACTGCTCTATCAAAGCTACATGGACCGTCACCCGCAATCGCTGGCGATGCCCTATCATCTTGAACGTCTGAAAAAGGGTGAACCGCCGATCAGCACGGCGCTGACCCCGGCCTCCGGTCTGGCCGAAGGCTACCTTGATATTGCAACCCTGCTCAGCCAGGAAAACGCGGTAGACCCGGCATTGCTGATGGCGCGCTTCTCGCTTTCGCTGCGCCCCGGCGATGCGGTGACCAAACTTCTGGTCGGCGAGGTTATGGAAATCCAGAAACGCTGGCCCGAAGCAATCGCGATTTACAAATCCATCCCCAAGGATTCCCCGCATAGCTGGAACGCCCGCCTGCGCGAAGCCTCCAGCCTGACGGAAATTGACAAAAACCAGGAAGCCATTGCCATCCTGCGCAAAATGGTCAGCGAACGCCGCGAACGTGCCGACGCCCTGATCCAGCTTGGCGATGTTCTGCGTGCCACCAAACAGTTTAGCAGCTCTGCCGATGCCTATAGCGAAGCAATTGATCGCCTCGGCGGTGCGGAAACGGTTGGCTGGCGTTTGCTCTATCGTCGTGGCATTGCCTATGAACAGGCCGGTCAGTGGCCCAAGGCCGAACAGGACTTCCTGCTTGCGCTGGAAATGGAGCCCGATCAGCCCTATGTCCTCAATTATCTCGGCTATAGCTGGGTTGATATGGGCATGAATTTCGACAAGGCGCAGGAAATGCTGCAACGCGCGGTCGAACTGAAACCCGATGATGGCTTCATCGTCGACAGTCTGGGCTGGGTCTATTACAAACTTGGCCATTACGAACAGGCGGTCGAGGAACTGGAACATGCGGTATCGCTGATTCCCGATGACCCCACGGTCAATGACCATCTTGGCGATGCCTATTATCAGGTGGGTCGCCACCACGAAGCCGAATTTCAATGGCGCCGGTCGCTGTCATTTGATCCATCTCCAGAACTTCGCAAAGATGTTCTGGCAAAACTGAATGGCAAAAAACCCGCAACCGGTATGGCTGCGACCAATTAACCCGGAAAAATGGGCAGGGCCATGGAAACCCAGTTGATCGAACCGGCACAGGCCAAGATTAACCTTTTCCTGCATGTCACTGGCAAACGCGATGACGGCTATCATACCCTTGATAGCCTCGTCTGCTTTGCCACTTGCGGCGATGTCATTCGTGCCCGTCCGGCCGATGATGGCACGCTGACCCTTGCCGTTACCGGCCCGATGGCCGCCCACCTGGAAGATGCCAGCGCCAAGGATAACCTTGTGATGCGCGCCGCCACCCTTCTGCGTGAACGCTTTGGCATTGCCCAGGGTGCCGAACTTATTTTGGAAAAAAACCTGCCCGTGGCATCCGGCATCGGTGGTGGCTCGGCCGATGCGGCGGCAACGCTGCGTGTTTTATGCAAATTATGGGGTATCAAAGCCCGCCCGGCGGACCTCGCACCGCTTGCCCTGGATCTGGGCGCGGATGTGCCCGTCTGCCTTGATGGCGGCACGGTTCTGATGCAGGGCATCGGCGAAAAACTGACCCCGCTGGCACCGCTGCCCGGTTTTTCAATGGTGCTGGTCAATCCCGGCAAGGCGGTTTCCACCCCGGCTATTTTCGCCGCCCGCGATGGCGATTTCACCGATGCCAATCTGTGGCCGACCGATCAGGGCTTTGCCGATATCACCACGCTTGCCGATGCACTGCGCGATTGCCGCAATGACCTGACCCTTCCGGCCGTCACCCTGCTGCCCGAAATTTGCGATGTGCTTGATGCCCTGGCACGGGCCGATGGCTGCCTGCTTGCGCGCATGTCCGGCAGCGGTGCAACCTGCTTTGGCCTGTATCCCGATGCACAAATGGCCGCCAACGCCGCCACTGCAATTGCCACCACCAATCCCGACTGGTGGGTAAAGGATTGCAAAATCGCATCCCCTGCAGCCTGACGCAAAACCGGCCCGATCCCCAATCACCCGCTATCCCTCCCGGCTCCACAGCCCGGTCACGGCCCGGTCACAACCCATTCGCGCCCGGTTATCACACCCTGACCACATACTGACCGTACCCTGACCGTACCCCGGGGCCACGACCTGATCACTGCCAGATCAGCTCCTGATCACACACAAACGGCCACCTGCCCGCAATTTGCTGCGACCGGATACAAAAAACCGCCCCTATCCAGCCCCCTCACCAGCAGCACAATCATCGCCGTATCATCGCCGCATCGTCACCTTTTCACCACCACCTCATCGCGGCCCCATCGCAGTGCACCAACACCACAATCACGCCCCAAATTCGCGCCAGACGAAAAAATCCGGCGCGGATCAAAAAGGATCAAAATAGAGGGTTGCACTTGGCGGAATAGGACGCTATTTTCCGCGCCACACACGCTGATGGGGCGTGGCCAAGTGGTAAGGCATCGGTTTTTGGTATCGTGTACCGTAGGTTCGAATCCTACCGCCCCAGCCAAGACAAACCCCTTTGAGGTTTTCCTCAAAGGGGTTTTCTTTTGCCTGAAATTCCGAAGGTATCGTTACACCATCTCTGGCGTCATTTCCGCAACGCGGATGCAGTCGCGGCCGGCTTTTTTGGCCTGGTACATGGCGCTATCGGCCCGGCTGGTGATGGTGTCTGGCGTGTCGTCGGGCTGTGCCATGGTCACACCCACGCTGATCGTTAAATCGATATCAACACCGTCATGAGCAAAACCGGCATTGCGGATGCCGTCTGTCAGGCGGGTTAAAAATTGCTGCGCGCCTTCAAGGTCGGTATCGGGCAGGACGGCCAAAAATTCCTCGCCGCCCCAGCGGGCGAAAACATCCATTTTGCGGGCGATGCGTTCAACCTCGGTGGCAAACAGTTTCAGGGCATTGTCCCCGGCCTGGTGGCCGTGAGTATCGTTTAACTGTTTGAAACGGTCAAAATCCATCAGGGCCACGGCCATCGGGCGACGGTGGCGATTGGCGCGTTCCAGTTCCTGGGACAGGCGCTGTTCCATATGACGACGGTTGAAAAGGCCGGTCAGGCTGTCGGTTGTGGCCTGATATTCCAGTTCCTGATGGGCAAGGCGCAATTCTTCAAGGTCGGTGCGGCGGGCAATTTCATGGCCCATCCAGCCTGCAAACAGGCGGATCAGTTCAATATCCTGGCCGGTAAAGGGCCGGGTCGGCGACGGGCTTGAAAAATTAAGCGTCCCATAGGGTTCGCCATCAACCAGAACCGGCGCACCCAGATAGGCTTCCATACCGAAGTTTTTATAACAGGGATGGGTTTTAAGTTCGCTATTGGCAACATGGTGAAAACCAACGGCATCGCCCTTCTTCACAACCTGGCTGCAATAGGTGGTGCCCAGTTCAAAGGTCGTTCCAACTGCCAATGCATCCTCGGGATGCACCACATGGCGAACTTCATATTCGTTATCGACAATACGGCTGAAAATACCAATTGGCAGGCCGAAATGCATAGTGCCCAGATACAGCACCGACTGAATACGCTGCGAAAAATCAAGCTGCCGGGACGAGGTAATTTCGTGCAAACGGTTCAGCGCGCGTTCGGCCTCCATCCGCACGGTTACGTCCGTGATCAGGGCCAGAAAAACCAGTTCCGATGAATCCTGGTTGCGAATGGGGCCGCCCGATGTTTCGCCTTCAAACACGGTGCCATCCTTGCGGATATAGCGCACAATCACCCGTTCAGACGTTTCAGATGCCGCCTCGTTATAGCGTTTGCGGCCCAGATCGCGGAAATCCTCGGTATCGGCATAAAACATGCTGGTCTGGCGGCCAACAACCTCGGACGATTTATAACCAAACAGCTTTTCGGCCGAGGGATTAAGCATGATCACATTGCGGTTATGATCGGCAATAACCGCTGCTGTTTCAATATGTTCAAACACATAAGGCAGCACGGGCGCCACCAAAGGGGCCGTTACAAAACTGCTCAGGTCTGGACCTGTCGCGCCCGTGAAACTCATTACGAAACCATCCGTTTGTATAGTTTAATTTTTCAAAACATAATACCTAGGATTAGAACATACAACCTCGTCTTTGGTCAAAGGCGGCATTTTACACAAAAAGGCAACAATATTACCCTGTCCATCAACAGGGCCAAACCCGCCCCTGTGGCGGGCCACATTAAGCCCGGCGCGCACATCCCGGCAGGGGCATGTTGCCCTGCCCACCGGGGCAAGGGCGCAGATGCAGGGCCAACGGAGGGACAGAAGCACAAGAGCCGAGGCATGAAAGCGCAGATGCGCAAGCCTGCTGCTGCGGCTGTTGCTGCGCCTGTTGGGCCACCATCGGGGCCAGCTGGTGGTAAAGCTAGTGATCCATCGCCCGGCGCAAATCGCGTACCGCCCGGCCATCGGTGGCAACGCGGCCTTCTTCGCCCGTTGCAGCCGCCTGCTTGCAGGATGCATGCAATTGCGAGGTGCCGGTTTTGGCCCGCAGGGTGCTGGCATTGGCCGCCGTCACGCCGCTTCCGGGTAAAATGATGATACGCCCCTGTGCCCGGGCGATCAGGTCGGCAATCATGTTACAGCCTTCTTCGGCGGTTGTTTTTTGCCCCGACGTCAGGATGCGGTCAAAACCAAGCGAAACCGCCGTTTCCAGTGCGCCAAAGGCATCGGGCGTTACATCAAATGCGCGATGCAGGGTTTTAGCCAAGCCCCCTGCCGCGTCACACAGCAGTTTCAGCGCTTCGGTATCAAGGCTGCCATCGGCTTTGCAGGCGCCAAAAACCACGCCCTGCGCCCCGGCCTGGCGGGCCATGGCGATTTCGCGGGTCATGGTTTCAATTTCCGTTGCGCTATAAACAAAATTGCCCGGTCGCGGGCGGATCATGGCGAAACACGGCACCGGTATTTCCGGCATCCGTGTCAAGGCGCCCGGTGTCGGCGTTAAGCCACCCACGGCAAGGGCTGAACAATATTCAATCCGGTCGGCACCATTTTGCGCCGCAATCAACGCGTCTTCAAAACTTTCGACACAGACTTCCAGGGTCATATGACTGATACGGGTCACGGGGAGGCTCCAATTCAAACTTCATAGACAATGCCGCGCACAACATGCGGCAAAAGGCAAAATGACGTCACGGCAAGGCAAGGCACGAAACAAGGCGACAACCATCAGCCAGCCGGGCTTCAGATGGCTGCATCATGCAGCAGGGCAGCACCCCGTAATCCGCCATCGGCAAAGAAATGGCCCGGCACCACAAGGGCCTGGTCATACCGGCCCAGCACATTGGTCCGCACAACGGCATCAATCCGCGCAATCAGGCCCGGTTCGGCGGCAAGGCCGCCACCAACCGGGATGATATCGGGGTCCAGCACATTAACCATCAGCCGCAATTGCCCCGCCACCAGATCGACAAACACATCAATGGTTTTAAGGGCATTGCCATTACCCGCCCGCCAGGCCGTGGTAATTTCCTGGCTGGAAAGGTCTTTGCCATGCAGGGCGGCATGAATGCGTTCCATGCCACGCGCCGCCCCCCACGGGTCCAGGCAGGCCGCCCCGCCACAGCCGCACTGGCGCGCCTTGATACCGTGGCGCATCAGGGGGCCGGAAATGTCGTTACCATGCCCCCATTCGCCGCGAATACCGCTGCGCCCGCCAATAAAATGGCCATCCACCACAATACCACCGCCAACACCGGTGCCAAGGATGATGGCAAAGACCGTCCGGTGGCCCTGCCCTGCCCCCAGGCAGGCCTCGGCCAGGGCGAAACAGTCGGCATCATTTTCAACACGGACCGGGCGTTGCAAAACCGCGCTTAAGCCCGCGCCAATCGGCCAGCCCTTGATCGGCGGCACATTGGCCGAAATCACCGCGCCGCTTTCGGGGTCAAGGCCACCGGCAAAGCTGATGCCGACAGGCGGCCGGGCCTTTCCGGCGGATGCATTGCCAAACTGCGCATCGGCCGCAAGAACAAGATCCGCAATTGCGCCGGTAAAGCTGTCGCGATCCTCAAGCGGGGTTGCCACCTTTTGCCGGTGCAGGATTTCGCCCTGATCGGAAAAAACGCCGAATTCTATTTTTGTGCCGCCAATATCGAATGCGTATTTCATTGAACCTTGCCTTGCGATCCCATAATTTCGCCCTTCATACACTGCCTTACCCGGGGGAACTGACCCTGTCTGACCAATACACTGCCCGCCACCGCAAAACGAACCTGCCCACCCTGCAGGATGTTGCCAACCGTGCCGGCGTGTCGCTTTCCGCGGCATCGCGTGCCCTGTCGCGCGACCAGAAACCGGTTGCCGCCGAAAAGCGCGAACGCGTGCTTGCTGCTGCCCGTGAACTTGGCTACAGCGCCAATCCACTGGCACAGGGCCTGTCCACCCGCCAGACGGGGCTGGTCAGTATCATTGTCAATCATATCGGCGATCTTAGTGACCTGGATCTGTTTGATATCCTGATTGGCCGATTGCAGGATGTCGGCAAGCAGGCATCAATTGTGCGGTTGGGATCGGTAAGCAGTGCGAGGGACTTTTTGCGGGGCAGCATCAATTATCATGTCGATGCCGCGCTTATCTTTTCCGATTTTATTGGTCCAAGGCAAGCCCGCGATTTTTTTCGTACCAATCATGTCATCATGTTAAATGGCCGCCAGGACAGCCAGAGCCTTTCGGTTCAGCCCGATGATGCACCCGGAATTGAACAGGCGGTTGAAAATGCCGCCCGCGCGCGGGTTGAAACCGCAACGCTGATTACCGGGCGCGAAAGTTCGGAACTGGAACAGCAACGCATCGCCCTTTACCGCACTGCACTGGCCAAACACGGCATTCTTGTCCATGAACAGATGCAGGGTGATTATTCCTATGCGGCCGGTGTGGCCGCCGCGCAAAAAATTGACCCGCGCCACTATCCCGATACCATTTTCTGCACATCGGACGCCATGGCGATGGGGGTGCTTGATGTGCTGCGTGACCGCGAAGCAGGCATCATCCCCGATCGTATCCGACTTTACGGGTTTGACAATCTGTCGCTGACCGAACTGCACAGCTATCCCATTTCATCCATCGGCTTTGACAAGGGCGATTACGTCGAACAGGTGGTATCGCTGCTGGTGGACCATGGCCGGGCACGCAAGGGCGAACGCCACCTTGGCGTACCAACCCGTTTTTTTGCCCGCCATACCGGCTAGCGCATATCGCGTTCAATCAGGCCGGATATGACAAAACGCCGCCCCGAAGGGCGGCGCAGAAACATTACCAAAGCGGGTTAAGCTGCGGCGGGTTGGCGTCTTCGCCCCACCATTTTTTGTAGCTGGTTTCGTAGTCACCCGACGAAATATATTCCGAGACAAACATATCCATCCAGCGCAGGAATTCATCATCGCCCTTGCGCACGCCAATGCCGATCGGGTCATTGGAAAACAGGCCCTTCATGGTGACAAGGTTGTCTTCCTGCGCGGCCAGGTAATCCACCAGCGAGCTGTCTTCGATGCCGGCATCAACGCGGCGCTGTTTTAACAGAAGCACGCCATCGGGCGCGAAATTGTCGGTATAGACCATTTCGGCACCGGGAACGCGGCGCTTGATAAAGGCTTCGCCGGTTGATCCGCGACCAACCACAATTTTATGCCCGGCAAGATCATCCAGGCTTTTGATGCCGGAATCCTTTTGCACCACCACACGCAGGCCCGCACGGTTATAGGGGATGGTGAAATTGATTGATTTTGCCCGTTCCAGCGTCGCCGAAAGGTTGCCAATCACCACATCAAGCTGGTCCGACAGCAGCATCGAAACACGGGCATCCCCGCTGACATCGGTATATTCAACCTTCACACCCAGCTTGTCGGCCAGGCGTTTTGCCAGATCAACATCATAGCCCGCCGGGTTGTTTTCGGCGTCGCGAAAGCCAATCGGCTCGCCACCCAGCGAAACACCAATGCGGATCACACCGCGATCCTTGATATCTTCCAGCTTGCCCGCAAAGGCATGGGACGCGGTCCCGCCAATCGCACCCAGGGCCAAAAGCCCGGCCAGCATTAATCCTTTTAACCGCATTTTGAAGCCTCCTGTTTGATCCGTTTGTTGTGGTCTATCAGTCCGCGAGCGTTTCCGCTTCTCGTTGTTCGGGGCTGGCAAGGGTGTCATCCCAATACCAGTAGCGTATGGTTTCCCGGTTGCGGAAATTGACAACCCTGTGGTTACCGCTGGCATCCAGCGCATGAATAACCACCCCGTCGAGATAGCCGGTTTCAAGGTCGCGCAGTTCATCAACCGCAATTTTGACAGCATCCTCCAGGGAATAACCCAGCTTCATCGCCAGAACGATCGTGCGCGATGTACCTGCGCGCATGGTCATTTCCCCGGTATGGGTGCAGGCCGCCGCGCCATAGCGGCTATCGGCATAAAACCCTGCCCCGACAATCGGGCTATCGCCCAATCGGCCGGGATATTTCCATGCCCAGCCCGATGTGCTGGTGGCGGCATGAATGCCCTTGTGGCTGTCAATCGTCAGGAAAACACTGGTATCACGTACTTTTTCCGGGTCGGTGATGGCACTGTTAAGCGGGGCCAGCGGCAGGTCGGGGAATTTGGCCTGCTCATCGGCGCTTAACATCCCTTCCAGTTTTTCCCACCATACCTTTTTGGAATCGGGGAATAGCGTGGGTTGCGCGGTGAAACCGCTTTCACTTGCGAACCTGCAAGCGCCCTCGCCGACCAGCATTTCATGGTTCAGGTCGGTCATCACCCGGCGCGCAACCGATACGGCATGCACAACCCCGCGCAACGCCCCGACCGATCCGGTCCGGCGTGTTGTGCCATCCATGACACCGGCATCAAATTCCATTTCGCCAATCAGGTTGGGCCAGCCACCATAACCGACACTGCGTACTTTCGGGTCTTCTTCCACCCGGTTTAACGCGGTTTCAAGGGCATCCAGCCCATGGCGCCCGGCTTGTAAAATTTCAACAGCTTCGTGAATGCCGGAACCGGCCTCGGAATTGGCAACGATGATCATGGGGGCGTGTCCTTCCATTCTTTTTGTTATTTGTTACGCATCTTGGCAAGGAAGCGGGCAATGCGGTCATCGCGATAACCGCCATCTTCGGCAAAGAAGCGGTCGGTCGGCATATCTGCGCGCACGACACCTTCATCAAGGAAAACGATGCGGGTTGAAATTTCGCGGGCAAAGGCAATTTCGTGGGTGACGAAAATCATGGTCGTGCCCGAACGTGCAAGTGCGGCCAGCACGTCAAGCACCTCGGCGGTCATTTCCGGGTCCAGTGCTGATGTAACTTCATCCAGCAGCAGGTAACGCGGTTTCATCGCCAGTGCCCGGCAAATGCCAACGCGCTGTTTCTGCCCGCCCGATAACTGCCCGGGATAGGCATCCGCCCGGTCAGCAAGACCAACCTGCTCCAGAAGGGCGCGGGCCTCGGCCTCGACATCGGCCTTTTTACGGCCCAGCACATCCATCGGGGCCAGGGTGATATTGTCGATCACGGATAAATGCGGATACAGGTTGAAATGCTGAAAAACGGTGGCGCACCGCTTGCGAATTTCCCGCAATTCGCGGGGTTTGGCAACATCAAGCCCATCAATCAGCAGCGACCCGCCATTCAGCCCGGCCAGCCCGTTCATGCAGCGCATCAGCGTGCTTTTGCCCGACCCGCTAGCCCCCAGGATCGACACCACCTCGCCAGGTTCGATGCTCAGGCACACGCCTTTCAGGACTTCGGTATCGCCGAATTTTTTGTGCAGATTGTCTATTTCAATCACGATAAACGCATTCCTTATAATCCGGCCCAGTCCATGTGGCGGCGCAAACGGGTTTCAAGGCGGCCACCGGCAGCAGCCAGCAGGCGCGACAGGATGAAATAGGTCACGCCAATCACGGTCCAGACGATAAAGGGCTGCCAGGTGCGCTGGTTCAAAATCTGGCCAACCTTGGTCAAATCGATCACGCCAATGGCGGAAATAAGCGATGTGACCTGCAACTGGTTCACCGCCAGCCCGATCAGGGCGGGCATCGCCACCACCAATGCCTGCGGGGCGATGATTTTACGCAAAATGCTGCGTTCGGAATGGCCAAAGCTGCGCGCGGCATCAAGCTGCCCGCGATCAATGGCATCCATGGCAGAAATGGCGATAACGGCGATAAAGGCCGCCGTATTGCCCGTCAGGGTAAAAATGGCGGCTTCGGCCGGGGTGATATTGACCTGCAATAAAACCGGCACACCAAAAAACACCAAAAACAGTTGCACCAGCACCGGCGAGTTTTTCAAAAATTCGCTAATGGTCAGCAACAGAGGGGCGGCCACCGGCACCCGGTAAACCCGCACCAGCGCAATGGCGATGCCAATGACGGTGCCCAAAATCATCGAGGCGGCAAATACACCCAGCGAAACGCCCAGTCCCTGCGCCCACAATATCGGATCATGCCAGTTAAAGCCCTGATTGCGCATTATTCAGCCCCCCGCATGAAACGGTTTAAATGCCGGTGCCACAGATTGATCAGCAGCGACAGCAGATAGGTCAGCGCGCAATAAAACAGCAGCAGGAAGAAATAGACCTCAAACGGGCGAAAGGTATCGGATGCCACGATCTTGGCGTTGCCGGTCAGCTCGTTAAGCGTGATGGTCGACAGGATCGATGTGGTCAGCACCAGATTGATAAACACCGATCCCAGCGGACGCAACGACACCCGCAGCGCAATCGGCAAAATGATGCGGCGATAGATTTTAAATCGCGACAGGCCGGAAACCTCGGCCGCCTCGATCACGCCGGTATCGACATTTTCAATACCCGAGCGCAACACATCGGCGGCATAGGCCCCCACCGCAATCGACAGCGCCATGGTGCCGGTGGTGAAGGCATCGATATAAACGCCAATTTCGGGCAGGCCGAAATAAAAGAAAAACACCTGCACGATGAACGGAATATTGCGAAACAGCCCGATATAGCCCCGTGCCGCCTTGCGCAAAAATGGCCGGCGCGACACCGCCCCAAAGGCCACAATCACCCCGATCAAAAAACTGCCGGCAATGGACAGGGCACTGACCGACGCGGTCACCAAAAACCCGTCCCAAAACATGCCAAGATACCCTGATATCGCCGAAAGGTTCATATTACGTTTTTTAACCTGATGATTTTATTAGTTTTTATATTGAAAGCGCTTTCACTTTAGCACATTCAAAACCGCGAGCAAACAAAAAGCCGAGCCTCCATTGCTCTACCGATATGACCAAACACATCGCTCAAGCCAAAAATTTAAAAATCGAAATATCAATAGGCATCCTGCAACCCAGCCTTGTACAATCACGCGAAACACCATCCGATCAAAGATAAAGGCAAAAAGGGAAGATTGGTGACGCCCGGTGATGTGCACACTTTAAAAGACGAACTTGCCAAAGCCCGGTTACTTTCCGAGCTGTTTGCAGATGCAGAAATCAAGGCCATTCTGCTCGCACAGCTAAAGGAACTTGGCCTGCGCCCGCCACTACACTATCTCGCCCTTCGCCTGATCACAGCGCTCGTCTCAAGGTCGGAATCCTTTATTGGAAAAGCCATTACCTTACGCCTGCAGGCCTTTATCGACCGCACGCCGAAACTTGCGGACCTGTTGCAAAAATTAATCAACTTGCAACATGGCGAAAAAACCAAGGCAAACCTGAAAAACAAGCTGCTCAGCGCCCTTCAAACTGGCGAAACTATAGATCTCGACATTATCGCTTTCGATGAAGCAACCGCACTAGAGCCTTTACTGGCGATCCATAATATTCAGGGTTTTCAAAACATCCTGACGGCGCAGGAAAACCTGAAGGATGAATTACTTGCGGACTTCCGAAAGGACCTCGACAACCTGTTCCAGGATATGGTGTCTCCCGCCCTTGGTTGGCCCGAAGAATCCACGACGCCAGAAAAACTCGGCGCATTTGACCGTGTTAAATATACATCCGGCCTGGACGAGCTTTATGGGCGCGGAGCGGAAATAACGCTTTTGCATCAGTTTGCGGGTGACCTGTCTCTGTGCGGAAGACTGTTTAATTTCCGCTGGATGCTGCTGACCGGTGACGGTGGCACGGGTAAAACGCGACTGGCCTATGACTTCACCCGCAAACACTTAAAACAACACATCTGGGATGCCGGTCGCCTGTCTATCGACGATTTGCCAAATTTTAATGATCTTGAAAAATGGCGCCCCCGCCAACCCACCTTTATCGTCATTGATTATGTCAGCGGCCACCCGGAAAAAACTGGCAAATTGTTGCGTATTCTTGCTCGCAAAGCCGCACAGTATGATTTTCCAGTTCGGGTTTTATTGCTTGAACGTAAGGCCGATGAAAACTGGCTCGCAAAAATGCTGCCCGAAAACGGCGATAAGCCGATGGTGATGGATCATGTCTTCGGGCATGAGGATGAAAACGGACGCACCATCCCACCCGTAGACGAAACAGCCATTACCGACATGATGCGGGAACGCTTTGCCAAAGCCGGGCAAACACCCCCAGAACCCGCCCTTCTTCTGGCAGCTGCGCAAAGGGTGGATAGCAGACCAAACGACGCCAACCTGCCCCGCCCGCTTTTTGCCATTGCCACGGCAGAGGCAATGATCGCCGAAGCTGAAAAAGCACCAGAAGCACAACCCGATTTTGTAAAAATCGCCGCCCTGCTTAATCAGGAAGACGTCCTTGCCGGAATGCTGCGGCGCGAAGAACACACCCGCTGGCAACACGCCGCACCAGATGATGGCGGCGGCACCCTAACCCGCTATAAACTCGCCTTGGCACTGGCAACACTAACACAAGGGCTAGACCTTAATGACCTCGACACAAAACAAGAGGATTACGGCCCCCTTGCCCGCCATCTGCCCGATCCGCCCCCCGATCACCATCAAGGGCTGATCAGCGCCTTGGGCGGCCACGGAACATTCCTGCCACCCCTTGAACCCGACATCATGGGTGAGTTTTTTTTTGGCGCAAATATTAGTTGAGCAACCAATCAATGATCGCGCACACTTTCTCAATGCCGCTTTAACCACTGAAGAACTGGCACCGCTAATTGCTTTACTCCGCCTTTTGCAAGATTTTCCCCAAAAGATAGCCGAAATTAATATCATTTCAATTATAAGAGCCTGTACAAATGAAATGGCCGCGGTTTCCTTTGCGAAAATGGCACCGGCATGGGTCAGCTACTACTATCAAGATACCAATCTACGCGCAGCTGCCAGCTTCATAGATTCTATAAGCACACTTGCTATCCAATTTCCGGAGAACAAGAAAATTGCCCTCGGGCAAGCAAAAATTTCTTACAATATCATTACCTTAGCCGCACAATCCGCAGACTGGCAACTGGTCGACATAATATTCCAAGAACTAAATAATTTACGTAGTCAATTCATAGACTGCCCAGAAATAGCGCGAGAGGAAGCACAAGCGGCTATCAATGTTAGTTATGTTGCATATAAAAACGAAGAATGGGCAAGAGTCGAGGCGATGTTTCAGCGACTACTTTCTATTATCGTGGATTTTGGAGAAAGTTTCGTTATTGGCGAGATAAATGGAGATCCCTTCACAGTGAAACAAGCTATTAATAATATAGCTTCGCTGTGCAAAGAAATCTAACAACGCAACACAATCGTAATTAACGCGTAATAAAAAAACGACGTCCACCTCAAGACAGACGCCGTTTAAAAATATGATATCAGCCTACCAACACAGCCAGATCACGCGCGCAGCCGATCCACCAGCGTATCGTATTCCGGCATCTTGGCGACGGGGCCAAGGGCGGTGACGGTGGGTTTGCCGGAAATCAGGGCTTCGCCTGCGGCAATGACGCGTTTGAGGTCGACCGCTTCGATCTTTTCCATGATTTCAGGAATGGTCTGCGGGCCACCATGAACCTGGATCTGCCGGGCCAGCGTTTCGCAGCGGGCCGAATTGCTTTCCATGCCCATCACGACCATCGCCTTAAGCTGGGCGCGGGCACGGTTGACTTCTTCTTCGCTCAGATCAACGGTGGCGCGTTTCAGCTCGTCACACATGACGGGCATCAGCTCGCCAAGGTCATCGGGCCCGGTGCCGGCATAGATCGAAAACAGGCCGCCATCGACATAATGCGACGAGAAGCTGTAAACCGAATAGACCAGCCCGCGTTTTTCGCGGATTTCCTGGAACAGGCGCGAAGACATGCCCCCACCCAGCAACATGCTGAAAACCTGCACGTCATAGAAGGCATCATCGGCATAGGCCACCGTGGGCAGGCCAAAAATGACATGGGCCTGTTCAAGGTCCCGGTTTTCGATGCGCTGGCCACCTTCATAGCGCAGCTTTTCCATGTCGTGGTCTTCATGGACGGGCAGATTGGTGAATTTGGAAGCGACCATATCGACCACTTCGTTATGGTTCACATTGCCCGATGCCGAAAACACCATGCGTTTGGCGCTGTAGCGGCGTGACATGAAATCAAACAGGTCATCGCGCGACAGGCTGGAAACATTTTCCGGGCTGCCAAGAATGGAGCGGCCCAGCGCCTGGTTTGGCAGCGCTGTTTCCTGAAAATAATCAAACACGATATCGTCGGGCGTGTCATTCGCCTGGCCGATTTCCTGCAAAATCACCTGGCGTTCGCGTTCAAGTTCTTTTTCATCCAGCGTCGAATTTTGCAGGATGTCGGCGATCACATCGATTGCCAGCGCCTGGTCTTCGTGCAGGACCTTGCAGTAATAGGCGGTATTTTCACGCGAGGTATAGGCATTCATCTGCCCGCCGACGGCTTCGATTTCCTCCGAAATCTGAAGGGCGGTACGCTTGCGTGTTCCCTTGAATGCCATGTGTTCGAGCATGTGGGAAATGCCATTGATTTCGGGCGTTTCATTCCGCGCCCCGACATCCACCCACGCACCCAGGGCCACCGACTGCACATGTTCCAGGCGGTCAGTGGCGACAATCATGCCATTGTCAAGCTCGGTCAGCTCGACTGTCATTCAGATATTCTCCTGTTCAAACAATGCGACCTTTTCTGCCATCTGCCTGTTATCAGGCCGCACGCCGGTTCTTGCGGACATGCGCCATCAGGGCATCGGCATCGTTGGTAATGGGTTCAACCTTTTCTGGTCGCTCATATAGGTCGGACAAGCGTTCGGGCAAGTCCGGGTAAACGCCACTGGCCTGTTTGACCGCATCGGGGAACTTTGCCGGATGCGCCGTTGCCAGGGCAATCATGGGAACCGAACGGTCCCGGTTGCACGCCCGCCCGGCTGCAATGCCAATAACGGAATGCGGGTCAACCAGTTCGCCGGTTTTCTGGTACACATCAAGGATGGCCGCACGGGTCTGGTCATCATCAAGGCGGTAGCCGTCAAAATATTCGCGCGCCCTGGCAAAACGGCCCTGCGACATTTCCATCACGCCGGTTTTGCGAAATTCGGTCATCAGATCGACAATGGCGGCACCGTCACGATCATAAAGATCAAATAACAGACGTTCAAAATTGCTGCTAACCTGAATATCCATCGACGGGCTGATGGTGGGGTGGACCCCATCCATTTTCATCACACCCTTGTCAAAGAAGCGCGCCAGAATGTCGTTGGAATTGGACCCGACGACAAACTGTTTGATCGGCAGGCCCATTTGCAGGGCAGCGTAGCCGGCATAGACATTGCCGAAATTACCCGACGGGACCGAGAAGGAAACCTCACGATCCGGCGCGCCAAGCTGCACCCCGGCCCAGAAATAATAGGCGATCTGGCACATGATGCGCGCCCAGTTAATGGAATTGACCGCCGAAAGGCCAATTTCATCGCGGAAGGCGTGATCATTAAACAGCGCCTTGACCAGATCCTGGCAATCATCAAACGAGCCATCGACCGCAAGGTTATGGACGTTATCGGCAATCACCGTGGTCATCTGGCGGCGCTGGACTTCGGACACACGACCGGCCGGATGCAGGATGAAAATATCGACATTTTCACGATCCCGGCAGGCTTCAATCGCGGCAGAGCCGGTATCGCCCGATGTTGCGCCAACAATGGTAATACGTTCGCCGCGCTTGGCCAGCACATGGTCAAACAGGCGGCCTACCACCTGCAGGGCGTAATCCTTGAATGCCAAAGTCGGGCCATGGAACAGTTCCATCACCCAGTCATTGGTATCAAGCTGCTTGAGCGGGGCAACCGCTGTGTGATTGAAACCGGTATAGGTTTCATCAAGGATCGATTTCAGCGCATCATCATCGATGGTGCCAGCCACGAACGGTTTGATCACGGCAAAGGCGACTTCGGCATAAGTCATCGAGCGGAACGATTTGATGTCGTCAGCCGAGAATTGCGGCCAGGTTTCGGGCACATAAAGCCCGCCATCACGGGCCAGACCCGCCAGAAGAACATCATCGAATTGCAAGACGGGGGCACTACCCCGCGTGCTGATATAACGCACTTGAATGCTCCTGATACAAACATACGGTCATCAGGCAACGGGACGCGCCACTTCGCACCAGGTTGGCGGCTGCATCACCATTTCCACAGAATATCGAGTTAGTGCGGGCTTACCCCGCCATAGTCAAGGATGAATAGCAGGCAGGCGCCCTGCGCGGGCAAAAACCCGTAGGGTTGCGCCTGCCCCCGACCCGATACAGCCCGATCCGGCCCGGTAAATCCCAATTCGGGGCGTTTGAGGCAATGCAGGGCACATGCGACAGGGCATTTGCCAAAATGGCGGTTCAATTCGCGCGGGTTGCGGCGCTCATTCCTCGAACGGAATACCGTGTTTGCGCAGCAATGCTTCCATCTTGACCGAACGGCGCGTGATCTGGCGATAGTTCGACAGCAGAATACGCAAAATGGCGCGAATGAACCGGTCCGAGTCGTTAAGTTTATATTCAAACTGGCGCCGGGAAATGGCGATGACCACGGTACGGTCCCGCGCGCGGGCCGAAGCCATGCGCGGGGCATCGTCGATCAGGGATAATTCACCAAACAGGCCGCCCGGTTCGATAATGCCAAGCACGACGTCTTCGCCATTTTCGCCACCGCCAGCGGTTTTATAAATCTCAACAGAACCTTCCTGCACCACATAGGCGGCACCACCGGGCTTGCCCTCGCGGAAAATGATCTGTCCCGCTGCAAAGACCTGCCGGTCCATTACCTTTGATGCCATGTGCCTGTCTGGTCCTGTTCGATATATCGTTGGTGCCTGATGGTTGATTTATTCCGGCAAACTGCCGGGGCTTTGTCAACCATCCGATCACGGCCAAAGCCGCGTTTACAATAGTTTAACCGCCGTTTAACTGCCGTAGCGCGTTTGCAGATGCGTAATGAACGCTTTTGTCTGCAGCGGTGCGCCAGTGGCGGCCTGCAAAATTTCATCCGTGGTCGCACTGGACCCTTTGCCATGCACATTGGCGCGAAGCCAGATCATCAGCGGGGCGAAATCACCCTGTGCCAGATTATCCATCAGACCCGGCACCGCATTGCGCGCAGCGGCAAACAGTTGTGCTGCCGCCATCGCCCCCATGGTGTAGGTCGGGAAATAGCCCCACGCCCCGGATGGCCAGTGAATATCCTGCAGGCAGCCATCGGCATCGTTGGGCGGGGTAATCCCCAGCAGCGATTGCATCATGTCGTTCCAGGCGGCGGGCAGATCAGCCAGTTTCATATCGCCTTCGATCAGCGCGCGTTCAAGGCGGTAACGCAAAATCACATGGGACGGATAGGTGACTTCATCGGCATCCACACGGATCAGGCCCGGTTCGACACGGGTATAAAGGCGATAAAGGTTTTCCGCCTCCCACGCCGCACCCTCGCCGTTAAACGCCTTTTTAAACAGCGGTGCCGCATAGGTCAGAAATTCCTGCGAGCGGCTGGCCTGCATTTCAACCAGCAGCGACTGGCTTTCATGCATGCTCATGCCGCGTGCCTTGCCAACAGGCTGCAAACGCCAATCGGCAGGCAGGCCCAGTTCATACATGGCATGCCCGGTTTCATGCAGAACACCCATGATGGCACTGGTAAAATCGGCCTCGTTATAACGGGTGGTCAGGCGTACATCGTCTGCGGTGCCGCCACAAAACGGGTGATGCGAAATATCAAGACGGCCATGGTCAAAATCAAAGCCCACCGCCTTCATCAGCTCAAGCCCGATAGCCTTTTGCGTTTCAATCGGGAACGGGCCTTTGGGCGAATGGGCCGGGGCTTCGGTTTTCTGACGGTCAATGACGCTGGCGGTAAAGTCCGGCAGGAAGGCCTCAAGATCGGCAAACAGAGTGTCGATCTTCGCACAGCTCATGGAAGGATCATATTGGTCCAGCAGTGCATCATAAACCGAACAGCCCAGGGCCTCGGCCTTGGCGGTGCCAGCCTCAATCGACAGGTCCAGTACGGTTTGCAGTTTGGGCAAAAGCCCCGCGAAATCATTTTCGGCCCGTGCGGTGCGCCATGCAACCTCGCACGCGGTTGAGGCCCGCGAAATCGCCTCGACCAGATCGCCAGGCACGGCATTGCCATGCACCCATTCGCGTTTCATCTCGTTCAGGTTGGCGCGCTGCCAGTCGCTCAGGTTTTCACCTTCGGCTTCGGCCAGAAGGTCCTTTAAGGCGGCATCCTTGATCAGTTCGTTGGACATGACATCAAGGGTGGCAAGCTGCTCAGAGCGCGATTCTGCCGCGCCATCGGGCATCATGGTCGCCATATCCCAATGCAGCATACCGCCGATATCCGCCAGAATGTTCATACGACGAAAACGGCTTTCAAGCGCGAGATAGGCTTTGGTCATGGTGGCTCCGATCCGAAAGCGGGAAACAGGGCCGGGCAAGGCCCGACCTGACAAAGGCCATTTCCGCAGCATATCTGCGCAAATGGCCGTTGCGATTCACAATCAGATTGAAAAATAGTCTGCCAGCAGGGGGGGCCGCAAGTTCAAACCGCTCAGGATGCGGGCGGACGGCGATGATAAACGATGAAAATAACCACCAGCGCAACCGCAAGGCAAAACCAGGTAATGGCATATTGCAAATGGTTGTTGGGCAGTACTACACGCGCCTGGCCGCCTTTGGGCAGGCCGCCGGGATTGGGTGTATCATCGGCTTCAAGATAATAGGGCGATGCCAGTTCCCCCCCGGCTTCTTCGGCCATGCGGGGCGGATCAACGTAAAACCACTGGTTTTTCAGCGGGTCGTTTTCGGGCTGTGCCCAATGGCGGGGGCGTGCGATCTGGATAACGCCGGTGACGTCCACCTGGCCGGCAACTTCGCCTTCGGCACGGGTGGCGGGGTCGCGTTTGTCATCGGGCACCCAGCCACGATTAACCAGGATGATGCGGCCATCGGCCTGTTCAAGCGGCGTGATCACCTGATAGCCAACACTGCCCTGCATGGTCCGCGCCATCAGATACATTTCCTGATCATGCAGGAAACGGCCATGCGCGGTTGCCGCCCGAAAGGCAAGGTCGGGGTCGGTTTTGGTCACATCGACGGGGAATTCAACCGGGGCGAGGCTGGCGCGGGCTTCGCGTTCGGCGATCAGGTTTTCTTTCCAGAACAGGCGTTCAACCTGCCAGACGCACAAAGCCAGCAAGACAAGCAAGGCCAGACCGGCCGTAACCGAGATGGCGACCGTGGGCCGCGTTTTTAAAATCGCCATAAAGGGCCTAGTCCTGTTCCGTGGTCGACCGGTGACGGTATTGCAGGGCAACCATCACCCCCTTCAAGGGCCGCAGCAGCAGAAGGGTGATGCCGATGACGGTCGGAAACCACAAAACCACATGCAGCCACAAGGGCGGTTGGTACGTCAATTCCACCCATAAGGCAAGGGGGACCACCAGAAAGCCCAGAATGAAAATGATAAAAACGGCTGGTCCATCCCCCGCATCATGGCCACGCATATCAAGGCCACAAACATCGCAGGTTTCGCGCACCGTTAAAAACCCTGAAAAAAGCTTTCCCCCACCGCAGCGCGGGCACTTGCAGGCAAGGCCGGTGCGAATGGGGGAAAGGGGTGGATAATAATCCAGATTCATGGGGTGCTTTTACCTGTCAGGCCAGCAAACCGTTTGGGGCTTCAAACTGTGGCGGTTTTATCAACCGCCCCAGATGTAAACCGAGAAAAACAGGAACAGCCAGACCACGTCAACAAAGTGCCAGTACCAGGCGGCAGCTTCGAGGCCGAAATGATGGTCCGGTTTGAAATCACCGCGATTGGCGCGATACAGGCAAACCGCCAGAAACACCGTACCGACAAAAACGTGGAAGCCGTGGAAACCGGTCGCCATGTAGAAGGTGGACGGATAGATGCCATCATCAAAGGCAAAGGCCGCATGGTGATATTCGTAAGCCTGGCAGGCGAGGAACGAAATACCGAGCAGAACCGTAATCGCCAGGCCCTGCACCATATGCTTTTTGTTGCCTTCGAGGCAGGCATGGTGCGCCCAGGTCAGGGTGCAGCCCGACAGCAGCAAAATCAGCGTATTGATGAAAGGCAGGTCCCACGGATCAAGAACTTCGATGCCTGCGGGCGGCCATTCGGTGATCGCGGGGTTGAAATCCAGAAGCGCGCTTTGGAAAAAGGCCCAGAAAAACGCGACAAAGAACATGACCTCGGATGCGATGAACAGCGACATGCCGTAACGCAGGCCGATCTGGACGACCGAGTTGTGGTAAATGCGGGATTCACGCACCACATCGCCCCACCAGCGGAACATCACAAACAGGATACCGGCAATGCCGATTGCGGCCAGCCAGAAGTCGGTCAGCATGCGGTCAGAATGCATGAAATAGACCATGCCACCGGTAAACAGGCCCGCCGAAAGCGATGCGACCATCGGCCACGGGCTTGGGTCTACCAGATGGAACGGATGTTTCTGAGCGTGATCACTCATTGCTCGCCCCCCTCAGTCCTTAAATAAATTACTTGTCAAACCACTCAATCCCGAATGCTGGCCCATAAGATCAGCCTCCGCTTTCACTGGACCTGACTTCCACCTGGGCGGCCGTTTTCACGGCGTAAAAGGCAAAAGACAGCTTTATTTCCGTCAATCCACGTAATGCCGGATCTTCGGCAATGGCCGGATCAACAAAAAAGCTGATCGGCATATCCACATTCTGTCCCGGTTCCAGGCGCTGGGCATCGAAACAGAAACACGCCAGCTTGCTGACATATTGCCCTGCTTCGAGCGGGGTGACGCTATAGGCGGCTTCGCCGGTCACAACCCTGTCCGACCTGTTCCGGGCGGCATAAAATGCCAACCTGTTTTCCCCCAGCGGCACGATCATCGAGGCCTGCTCCGGGGCGAAATCCCAATCCATTGACGGGTCTGACGTGCCGCCAAAGGATATCTTGATCTTCCCTGTGCCAACGGCTGCATCGGGCGCCGTGGCTTTTTCATTCGTTTTAACGCTGGCCGGCATCACCCGGCCCGATGGCGCCTCACCCAGTGGTGTTGCGCCCTTTGGGGCATTGGCCCCTGTTATTTTTCCGTCCGCCCCGGCGACATCTGCCTGCGCTGCCTTCGCAGGCAATGCATCTTGCGCAGTGCCAGCCACCGGGCTGATGCCGGGGCCATCATCAAACAGCCCCGGAACCAGTGCAAATTTGTATCCGGCAAATCCGCCCGCCACGATCGCCGCAAACCAAAAGATCAATCCCCCGATCTTTCTGCGGTTTTCCTGGTTTTTGCGTTTTCGCCGCGTCATGTTTTCAGCCACTCATCTTCAGGATGGTGATCACGAAAAACAGAACGGCAAGTCCCGTCAGGATCGCCAGAAGAACCCAGTTTTTGCGCTTGCGGCTGGCATAAAACGCGGCGAGTTCTTCTTCGGTCATTTTTGGTTGTTCGGTCATGCGATGAAACCCTCAAGCCAGATATCGGCCACCATCGCGCCAAACAGCACAAACAGATACAGGATCGAATAGCCAAACATCTTTTGCGGTGCCTTTTCCTCGGCATTGCGCAAAACACGGATCGCATGGCGCAGGAACCAAAGCCCGGTCATGGCCGCGGTCGCGGCATAAAACACGCCCAGAAGCCCGGTAAAATACGGCACCAGCGTTACAGGCAGCAGCAGGATGGTGTAAAACAGCATCTGCTTTTTCGTTGCCATATCACCAGCCACCACCGGCATCATCGGCACGCCAACCTTGGCGTAATCCCCACAGCGAAACAGGGCAAGCGCCCAGAAATGCGGCGGCGTCCACATGAAGATGATCATGAACAGCGCAATCGAATTAAGGTCGATGCCGCCCGTAACCGCCGCCCAGCCAATCATGGGAGGAAACGCACCAGCCGCCCCACCAATAACGATGTTTTGCGGCGTGCGGCGTTTCAGCCACATGGTGTAAACAAAAACATAAAACCCGATCGATACGGCCAGCAGGGCCGCCGCAACCAGATTGATGGCAACCGCCATGACGGTTACCGACACAATCGACAGAAGAATCCCCAGCGACAGGGCTTCATCGGCCGGCACCCTACCTGCCGGGATCGGCCGGTTCATGGTGCGTTTCATGTGGATGTCGATATCGCGATCATACCACATGTTGATCGATGCCGCCGCACCACTGGCAACGGCAATACAGGCAATGGCAACCAGGGCCAGAAACGGGTGAATATGGCCAGGCGCGATCAGCAGGCCAACGGCACCGGTAAATACGACAAGCGTCATCACGCCGGGTTTTAACAGCGTGAAATAGTCACGCACGGTCGAAACCGGCATGGCAGGGACGGTGTCCAGGGTCAGTGTCTGATCAAGTGCGGTCTTGCTCATGACAGGCGCGGTCTTCTTTCTGGCTTTGGTGGTTGTCTTTCGCCGGATCACCCCGGCGAAAGACAAAAGATCGCATGGTTACTTGATGCGCGGCAGTTCATCAAAAGTATGGAACGGCGGCGGCGAGCTGACAGTCCATTCAAGGGTGTCGGCATATTCGCCATACGGGTTTGCGGCCGCTTTCTTACCACGAATAAAGGCGTGTGCCACCACACCAAGGAAGAAAATCGTCGCAGCAAACGAGATATACGCACCATAGGATGAAACAAGGTTCCAGCCCGCAAACGCATCAGGATAGTCGGCATAACGACGCGGCATGCCAGCCAGCCCGAGGAAGTGCTGCGGGAAGAAGGTCATGTTCACGCCGATAAAGAAGAACCAGAAGTGAATCTTCGCACCGAGGTCCGAAATTTCGTAACCGGTCATTTTGCCGAACCAGTAATAGAAACCGGCAAAGATCGAGAAAACAGCGCCCAGCGACAGCACATAGTGGAAGTGCGCAACCACGAAATAGGTATCGTGCAGCGGCAGATCCATGCCCGAGTTCGCCAGGATAACCCCGGTCACACCACCAACGGTGAACAGGAAGATAAAGCCGATCGCCCAGAGCATCGGTGCGCGCAGGCTGATCGAACCGCCCCACATCGTTGCAATCCAGGAGAAAATCTTGACCCCGGTCGGCACCGCAATAACCATGGTCGCAGCGGTAAAGTAGGCACGGGTATCAACATCCAGGCCGACGGTATACATGTGGTGCGCCCACACGATAAAGCCGACAACACCAATCGCCACCATGGCATAAGCCATGCCGAGATAACCGAAAATCGGCTTGCGCGAGAAAGTGGAAATGATGTGGCTGATGATGCCGAAGCCCGGCAGGATCATGATGTAAACTTCGGGATGGCCAAAGAACCAGAACAGGTGCTGATAAAGGATCGGGTCCCCGCCACCGGCCGGATCAAAGAAGGACGTCCCAAAGTTACGGTCGGTCAGCAGCATGGTGATCGCACCACCCAGAACCGGAACCGCCAGCAAAAGCAGGAATGCCGTCACCAGCATCGACCAGGCAAAAAGCGGCATTTTATGCAGGGTCATGCCCGGTGCGCGCATATTGCAAATGGTGGTGATGAAGTTGACAGCGCCCAGGATCGAGCTGGCACCCGCAAGGTGAAGGGCGAAAATAGCCATATCGACCGATGCGCCCGGATGGCCCAGCACGCTTGAAAGCGGCGGATAGACCGTCCAGCCGGTACCGGCCCCTGCCCCGACGGTTGCCGAAAGAACCAGCAGCAGAAATGCCGGAACCAGCAGCCAGAAGGAAATGTTGTTAAGACGCGGGAACGCCATGTCCGGTGCGCCAATCATGATCGGCACGAACCAGTTGCCAAAACCACCGATCATGGCGGGCATGACAACGAAGAACACCATGATCATGCCGTGTGCGGTCACAAGTACGTTGAAAAACTGGTGATCTTCGATGATCTGGGTTCCGGGATGCGCGAGTTCCATGCGGAACCAAACCGAAAACGCCCCGCCAATCAGACCTGCCACCAGCGAGAAAATCAGATACAGCGATCCGATATCCTTATGGTTGGTCGACAGGAACCAGCGGCTGAAAAAACCCGGCGTATGATCGTGATCATGCGCATGTGTATCAGCATGAGCCATTGAACTCTCCCTCACTCGGCCGAGGCAACGGAAACAGCGTTCGGCAGGGTTGCCGATGCAAACTGTTCCTGAGCCTGCTTGACCCAATCTGCATATTCTTCCTTGGTCACGGCCTTTACCGCAATCGGCATATAGGCGTGATTGACACCGCACAGCTCAGAACACTGACCATAGAACGTGGTCCCGGCATATTCGGCCGGAATGCGGGTCCAGGTTTCGTTGGTACGACCCGGGACGGCATCAAGTTTAATGAACAGCGACGGCATCGCCCAGCTATGAATCACGTCTTCGGACGTCATCAGCAGGCGAATGTCGGTGTCGACCGGCAGAACAACGGGATTATCCACATCGAGAAGGCGTTTTTTGCCTTCGGAAACGGCTGCATCCTCATCGAGCATGAGCGAGTCAAAGGTGAAATCGCCATTATCGGGATATTCGTAGGTCCAGTACCACTGCTTGCCGATGATTTTCAGCGTCATGTCGGCTTCTTCGACATGGTCTGCGTAATACAGCAGGCGGAAGGACGGAATGGCGATCACAAGAAGGATCAGGACCGGAACCACCGTCCACGCCACTTCAAGCAGGGTGTGGTGTGTGGTTTTGGACGGCTTCGGATTGCGCTTGTTGCTGAAACGGAACAGCACATAAAGCAGCAGCGCCAGAACGACAATGACGACAGCCGTCATCAGCCAGACCAGCAAGGTGAAAAACTTATGGCCCTCAACCGCCACTGGCGAAACTGCGTCCTGAAGACCCAGCTGCCAGGGCTCGGGCTGGCCCACTGCGGCAACCGCAGATGAATCCAGTCCCGTCAGAACTGCCAATCCCAGCAACAAAATGGGAAACAGCATCTTGATCGACATGCGAATCTGCCCCCTCGCATTACAACTCAAGGCATTAGTGCCATTTTCGGCAACGCCGAACAGCGTGACATATTTCCGATCGGGAAGGCCCGATCGCTCCCCGAAAATGACCCGCCATGACATTGGACCGCGGATCGGTCCGGACATCAAAACTATAAACTAATTAGCTAAGACTAATTCTATTATCCTGATATGCCAAGCATATCGGCATGCGTGGCAAATAGCTTATCTTTTCAACCTGTTCCACAAAAAACCTTGCTGCGTTGCACAAATAAATTTTGTGTTTCCTCATAGGGTTTTAGCTGATTTCAGGATTTTTCCAAACTTAAACCTATGGATCAAAAGGAATATTCCCCCCAAAGCAACCCAACCACAGCGACCGCACCGCGATATCGCCCTGCGGTAGCCAAAGCTTACAAAGCAATGTGCGCGGGGCGCGTATCGCAATGCAACTACAAAATTTTTCTGAATTTATTTAATTCACCCCAGAGGCGTTGCGCCGCGTCGCAACCTGCAATCAACATAATTTGGTATGGTTTTGCCGGAATACGCGTAAAACTTTCGCGAATCGTCCGGTGATTTTATCATCGCGTCGTTAATTCGGCGCCGGGGATGGAAAAAGGCCCGACAATATCGGTAATTTCCCCTGCATATTTTTCGCATTGCAAATCAGCCCGGCCCGGCGCAGCCGTTCGTGCTGCTGATTGATCCGTTTCCCATCGCAAACAGCATGCCCACCCGGCCAAAGCACCGGATTTGATGACATTTGGATGTATTTGCAGGCAAAAGCCGCAGAAACACGGGGCAAATACCGATTTTTATGGTAAAAAGGCCGTTCGGGCCCGAATTTTGACAATCGCAACCAGCACGATAAATCCGCCCCTATCGGTAGGGTTAGGGCCGGTATAAGGTCGTATGGTGCTTTTCAAGGCCGGGATGTCGGTATTTTTTGCAAAATTTACCGGCAGTGATCTCTTTACTTGTCGCCAGCTTTCCCCATTATCAAAGCATGACAGGCGACCAACCCTGGCTTGTGCATCCCCTGATACGACGGAAAGATGCACCTGCAATGACCGGTCCAAAGATGTTCGGAACCCGCGCTTAGGTATAGTAAAGTATAGTTAAGACAGATTTTCGCTATTGAGGTTTGCCTATGGCTCGTCAAAATCAAAAGAAGCTGTTCACCGCCGAAATGCGGCTGTTAAACAAGCTGGAACATATGAGCGATATCGTGTCGCTGCCCGAACCCGCCAATTATGGTGCCGGTCAGGCGCAGGGTACGGGGCCGGACCTGTCAACCCTGCATAACGCGATTGAAGACCTGAAGCTGGAATTGCTCTCTGACATCCGGATCATGATTGACGAGCAGAAGAAGCTTGTCCGTGAACCCGAAGAGCAGGACGATGCCCGTAACGAATTGCGGATGCTGAAAACCGAAATTCGCGCACTTGCCAATTCGATCCAGGAAACGAAAAAGGAAATCGCCGCCCTTTATACCGCGCCCGATGATAACAGCGGGACGCGCCTTAACATCGTTAAGGGCGAGCTTGATTCCATCGTTGAGGCCACCGAAGAAGCCACGGCCAACATTCTGGAAAATGTCGAAAATATCGATTCGGTTGCCCATAATATCCGCTCCAGCGCCACCGACGATTATGTTCAGGGCCTGGCAGACGATATCGTGGAACTGGTGGTCAAGGTGTTTGAATCCTGTAACTTCCAGGACCTGACCGGCCAGCGTATTACCAAAGTCGTCAATACGATGAAATATATCGAGGAACGCGTTAATCGCGTGATCGAGATTTGGGGCGAGGAAGATTTCGACGAATTCGATCTGCCGCCAGATCCCAAAGGTCTCGACAATCTCGACAAGACGGTTACCCGTGCACCGGCGAACCAGGAAAAGAACAACCAGTCGGAAATCGACCAGATTTTCTCGCAGGACGAAATCGACGCCCTGTTCGACTAAACGACAATCCACCCCATCAAGGCAGCGTTCCCCTAACCGGGCGCTGCCTTTTTTGTTGCCCATAAACTGCCTGATCCACTTCCCGGCATCAACCGTAATTGCCGCAGCGGTATTGGCCGGCATGCAGGATGCGATAAGGCGATGTGTGGGTGCCGGTGCGGCTGTTCATGACAGTACGAGTGCCAGTATGCTGCCCGCCCTCTCCTGTCTGTCCACCTCCGCCCTATTTAACATCCAGGGTCGCCCAGGTTTCGCCCTCCTGCCACCCATGGCAGGAGATGCAGGGGCAGGACGGCCACGAGGCTTAACAGCCCATGCCAGATGGCTTAGGCTTGTGACAAACTGCCAAGGAGGCCGTAAATGTCGATCCCTGCCCTGCCTGCCGCATTAAGCGGGACATTTGCGCGCTACCCGGCAGATGTGGGCGCACGGCTGCTGCAAATACGCGCCCTTATTTTCACAACGGCAGCAGATATACCGGGCGTAGGCCCGCTGACAGAAACACTGAAATGGGGTGAAGCAGCCTACCTGACCGAGGCCACCGGCAGTGGCACCACCATCCGTCTGGGCACCACCAAATCCGCCCCTGACCGCTGTGCAGTATTTGTAAACTGCCAAACCACCCTGATCAGCGATTTCAGAAGCCATTTTGCCGATGATTTTATCTTTGAAGGTAATCGCGCGCTGGTTATTCCGGCCAAAGCACCCCTGCCCGAAGGGCCGCTGGTTTTGTGCCTGCGTGCTGCCCTGACCTATCACCAGCGCAAGAAACAAAAGATCAAAACGGCTGTTTAAGGACTGGCCGGGGCAGATTGATAAAGGCCCGAATGGACGGGAATAGCCGCAGAAAACAGCGCCTGACACAATTGCGTTGGGGCTGTTGCGTCCGAAATGGGTAATACCGTGTTACCGCCCCGCGCACCTATGCCTGCTGTGGCAAGCAACACAAGCAATTGGCCCAATCAGGTTTCCGGGGTCGCCTCATTACGGTCCTGCGGCGTTATCGATGAGGGCGGCAGGGTTTTGACGAGCGCATCAATTGATGCCGGGTTGGTCAGGATGGCACCGGCAATCACACCAAAAAGATGTTCCGCCCGTGGGGCCAGTGCTGGTTGGTCGCCCAGCCAGCCCAGCGCGCTGATCAGGGCAAACAGATCGGTGCCATCAATATCTTTGCGCGCCAGCCCGACCTGCTGGGCATTGGTCAGAAGCTGCGTGCCAGCAGCGCGCATCGCCACACAGGATGCATGCAGGGCGGAATCAGGTGCTGCAATGGCTGCGACCATCACAGCGATAACGCCGCTATAATTTTGTGTAACCGCGACAATGTCGTGCAGCCAGGCGATCAGCATCGCATCGGGTTTATCATTATTGGCATAGCCGCGTGCCAGTTCGGTCAATTCATCAAACCGGGTGCGCAACAGGGCTTCCAGCAGGTCTTCGCGGGTCGGGAAATGACGGTAAAGCGTTCCCATGCCAACCCCGGCCTTCCGCGCGATATCGCGCAGTGACGCATCGACACCCTGTTTGGTAATCACGTCACGCGCAATCACCAGCAGGTGGTCATAGTTCTTTTTGGCATCGGCACGCATGAAGCATGTTTCCTTTGTCGATTTCCGGTTGGTTCGCCCCTGGCAAGCAGCGAAACGGTGACGGCAAATCCCTAATGCGAAACAGGGCCACACTCAAGAAATTCGCGGCCTATCCCAGGCAAACCCCACCGCCAGATCAAATTTATCCTGGTAGTTTCCCGGAACGCGCACCAACGGCCCCCTTCCAGAATAAGCGGGTTTTACAGGGACTTCCCACGAATTTCAGCATCAGTCAGCACGGCCAGTTCCACCGCGTGAAGCACGAATAGACATTGCCGCCCTTGACAAACGGAACAGTGATCCGTTTATGTGGATCAGCGCTCCGATTAGGAGTATCATATTTTCAGGACAAGGAAAAGGAACCATGAGCAGCACAATGAAAGCAGTGCGCCAGCATGGCTTTGGCGGGCCGGAAATGCTGGTTTACGAAGATGCCCCAATGCCGAAAATTGGCGCGGGGGAGGTTTTGGTCAAAACCCGTGCCGTCGGCCTTAACCCGCCAGACTGGTATTTGCGCGAAGGCTATAAAATGCTGCCGCCGGAATGGCAGCCCGAGGTCAGCTTTCCGGTTATTTTGGGTACCGATATTTCGGGTGAAGTCGCCGCAATTGGCGAGGACGTCAGTGAATTTGCCGTTGGTGACGACGTTTATGCGATGGTGCGTTTCCCCGACGGACTGGCAGGCAACAGCCGTGCCTATGCCCAATATGTAAGTGTGCCAGCCCGCGAACTGGCCCCCAAACCCGCCGCTATCAGCCACCAGCAGGCTGCAGCCGCACCGATGTCGGTTTTAACCGCGTGGCAGTTTTTGATCGATCTGGGCCACGATGCCCCCAACCCGTTACAGGAATTTGCCCATAAACCGGTGCCGCTGGCGGGCAAAAAGGTGCTGGTAAACGGGGCGGCTGGCGGGGTTGGACATTTTGCCCTGCAAATTGCCAAGCGCGAAGGTGCCCATGTGATTGCCGTGGCATCGGGCCGCCATGAAGCCCTGCTGCGCGACCTGGGGACGGATGAATTTATCGATTACACCAAAACCACCCCGGAAGACGTCGCCCATGATCTTGATCTGGTCATTGATGCGCTGGGCGGGCCAACAACGGGCCGTTTTTTGCGCAGCCTGAAACGGGGTGGTGCGCTGTTTCCGATTTATCCGCTGGGCTTTGCCGATGGGGCCGAGGCAGAAAAACGCGGCATCAGCGTTTCCGCAACGCAGGTCCGATCCAGCGGGGCGCAACTGGCCGAAATTGGCAATTTGCTGAATGACGGCAGCATCCGGGTTGTGATTGACAGCAGCTTTGCCCTTGAAGATGCAGCCAAAGCCCACGAACGCGCGGCCAAAGGCCACATCCAGGGCAAAATCGTTCTGGACGTTAAATAACGCCAGATAACGCCCAAGTCCGGCAGGCGGGTACCTTGCGTGCGGGTTAAACCCGGCCCAAAGCGCGGGAAAAAGTAGGCCCGGAACAGGAAAACCCCAACAAGCAAACACATACCAAGCGACACAGAACCTGTGCCGTTAACGGATGATGTTTGCCTGATTTCAGGTTTTGCCCTGCGACCAAACCAGCCGCCCCATATCAACAAGGATAAAACCATGATCATTATTTTGGGACATATCCATATCCCGCCTGCAGATGTTGGGAATTTTATGGATGATATTCAGGCCATAACACCCGTAATCGGTGATGAAAGCGGGTGCTATCATTATGCCGTTGCCCTCAAGGACGCAGAACAGGGCCAGGTTGTGGTTGCCGAACGCTGGCGTGACCAGCCCGCCCTTGGCGCGCATCTGGCAAAACCTGAAACCGTCGCCCTGATGGCGAAATGGGACGGTAAATTACAGGCCGATATCCACAAATTTGATGCCAGCAATATGCGCGGATTGTTCGATCAGGCTTTGTAACCCGCGTAATTTAAGCATCCATAACACGGAAAAAGGGGCGACTGGGTTATCGGCCGCCCCTTTTTGATTATTTGTCTCGTCCTGAAAAATCAGGCCACCATCAGGATGAAGACGTTACCGGGTTCATCGCCTGACGGGGGGATTTATCAAGCCACCAGCTGATACCCGCCAGAACAAGCCCGCCAACCGTAATGGCCGCCGCCACCAGCGGCACACCAGGCAAGCCCGGCCCGTGATCGATGGCAACACCACCCAGCCACGCCCCACCGGCATTCCCCAGGTTAAAGGCCGCGATATTGATGGATGATGCCAGGCTTGGCGCCCCCTCGGCCTTGGCCAGCACGCGCATTTGCAAAGGCGGCACGGTGGAAAAGGCCGCCGCGCCCAAAATCCCCACCGTAATCACGGCGAATATCTGGTTATCAAGCGCATAGGTCAGCACCACCAGAACGACGGTTAAAAACACCAGTGATGCCACCAGCGTTGCCATCAAATGGCGGTCAGCAAAGCGGCCCCCATACAGATTGCCAAAAAACAGGCCCACACCAAACAGCAGCAGAATGGGCGATACCGCCGCATCGGAAAAACCGGCGATCTGGGTTAGAAGCGGGGCAATAAAGGTAAAGGCGGTAAAGACCCCACCAAAACCCAGCACCGTAATGGCCAACCCCAGCAATACCTGCGGGCGTAACAAGGCGCGGGTTTCGGCGGCAACATCGATGGTGGTGTGTTTTTCATCGCGCGGCACCAGAAAGGCGGTTGCCAGAAGGGCAATAATGCCAATGACCGTGACGGCATCAAAGGTCGCCCGCCAGCCAAACATCTGGCCCAGCCAGGTGCCAAAGGGCACGCCCAGCACATTGGCAACGGTCAACCCGGTAAACATGATGGCAATGGCCGATGCCTTTTTTTCCTTTGCCACGAGATCGGTGGCAACCACTGCCCCAATGCCGAAAAAGGCACCATGGGCAAAGGCCGCAACAATGCGGGCCAGCATCAGGGTGGTGTAATCTGGTGCAATAGCACACAGGAAATTACCGGCAATAAACACCGCCATCAAAAACAGCAGCACGTTTTTACGCCGCCATTTTCCGGTGAACACGGTTAAAACAGGCGCACCGACCACAACGCCAAGGGCATAGCCGGTAACAAGAAGCCCGCTGCTTGACAGCGACACATCAAGGTCGCGCGCAACATCAAGCAGCAAGCCCATAATGACGAATTCCGTCATGCCGATGCCAAAGGCACCGACGGCAAGCGCATAGATAGCTAGGGGCATATTCAAGCCTTTTGAGTGATACTTTACATGGCTTGCACTATGGCCTTTTTCGCCGGGTGTGACTATAATTCGCGAATTACAATAAGTTTGGAAATTAATTCGCAAATGTTACCCAACCGTTCGGGCGAGATGGAAGTTTTCCTGCATGTTGCCGATGCGGGCAGTTTTTCGGCCGCAGCACGCAAACTGCAATTAACGCCATCAGCCGTGGCAAAGCTGATTGCCCGGTTAGAAGAACGGCTGGGAGCGCAGTTATTTGTCCGTTCAACCCGCAATCTGAAGCTGACGCGTGAAGGCAGCGCCTATTACCACGATGCCAGCCGCATTCTTGAAGATATTGGCGAGCTTGAGGCCCGCCTGGCCCATGACAGCGCCACACCGCGTGGCACCATTCGGGTCAATGCGACCATTCCCTTTGGCAATCATGTGCTGGTGCCAGTATTGGCCGGTTTTCTGGAAAGCTACCCCGAAGTCACCATCGATCTTAGCCTGACCGACAATGTCATCGATATTCTTGATGAACGGGCCGACATTGCCATTCGCAGCGGCGCCCTTCGCGATTCCCGCCTGCTGGCGCGCAAACTTGGCATCAGCCGCCGGGTGATTATCGCATCGCGCGATTATATCGCGCGCAAAGGCCTGCCCGAAAACCCCGATGACCTGCACGGCCATAACTGCCTGAATTTCAGTTTCCGCCGCCCGCAGGAACAATGGATGGTCGGGACCAAGGGCGATGAAGATGCCAGCAGCCGAATTGGCAATATCCAGGTCAATAATGGGGAAACCATGCGCCAGCTTGCCCTTGCCGGGGTGGGCATTGGCCGGTTAGCACTTTTCCATGTCGGGCAGGATATTGCCGATGGGCGACTGGTCGAATTGCTGGGTGACGCTGCCGAACCGGAATTTGAGCAAATCCACGCCGTTTTTGTCGGCCAGCGGCAAATGCCGCTGCGCATGCGTGTCTTACTGGATTACCTAGCAAAGCATATCAGCATCCGCTAGCGCGCATGCACCGAAATGGCCCCGATGACTGGCGGGCGGGCATTTTGCCTAATGCCGGGCGGCATCCAGATGACGGGCATCAAGACCCAGGACAACATCATCGACAATTGCCAGCAATTCATCGCGCGCGATACCATCGCGCGCCTGGATGGATATGCCCTGCATAATCGCACTCAGATAACGGGCAAGACGATGGGCGGCAGGGGCATCGGGCAGCAGGGGTGCAAAGGCAGCGGCAATGGCATCAAGCATCACATCGCGGCGATGGGCGGCATCCTGTGCGAGATCCTGCAGGCCCGGGTGACAGGCAACCATACCGCTTGAGATCATGCAGCCTGCTTCACGGGCCGGGTCGGTAACGGCGGCAACCGCGTTTTCAAGCATACCACGGACGGCATCGGCAACAGAGGCCGCCTTTTTCACGCTGGCAAGATCAAGCGAGCTATAATGTTCCTCGTATCGGCGAAGGGCCTCGCCATACAGGCCTGCCTTGTTGCCAAAGGCGGCATAAAGGCTGGGCGGGGCAACGCCGATGGCCTTGGTCAAATCGCCAACAGACACGCCTTCATAGCCATAACGCCAAAACAGGCGCATGGCCGTTTCCACGGCCTGTTCGCGATCAAAGCTCCAGGGGCGGCCCCCTTGTGATTTTTCAGCAGGTTTCATAGCGATCAATAAACAATACTTGACGGAAAAAGTCAACCATGTTGATTAGTGATCATTAAACAATATGGAGATACCAATGCTTACCCTGTCAAAACCGCCAAAATCCGCCAAATTCGGATTGTTTGCCATCGCACTTGGCCTGCTTGCCCTGCCCGCCATGCCCGCGCCGACATTCGCCCAAACACAGGCATCACCTGCGCTTTCCACCAGTCAGACAACAGTAAACCGGGAGTCGTTTCGTGTGACATCGTCAGATGGCACCAGCCTGGCCGTAACAGCACAGGGTGCGCCCGGCGCACCGGAAATTTTGCTGATCCACGGTTTGCGCCAAAGCCATCTAAGCTGGGAAAAACAGCTTAATGACCCGTCATTGTCGGGTTTTCGCATTGTGACGTTTGATTTGCGCGGACATGGCAATTCCGACAAGCCGGTAACACTTGATGCCTATTCCGACGCAAACCGCTGGGCAGAGGATGTGCAAGCCGTGATCAAGGGCGCAAAACTGCGCCGCCCGGTTCTGGTGGGCTGGTCGCTGGGCGGTTATGTGGTGGGTGCCTATTTGCAGAAATATGGTGGCAGCGCCCTTGCCGGGATTGACCTGGTGGACCCGGTGTCAAACCTGTCGCCCGATCTTTTTTACAAGGAAACCATCGATTTCATCGCAACGACAACCTCCAAAAACCTGGAGACCCGCGCGGTTGCCACGGCCGATTTCCTGGCGGCCTGTTTTCATCAAGCCCCGACACCAGCGGAAATGCGTGAAATGCTGGTGATTAACGGCATGACCGAACCCGCCGTTTATGAAGGGGTGCTGAAAACAGAAACGACCAATCTGGAACCGTATTTTGCGGCGTTCAAAGGGCCAATCCTTCTAAGCCAGGGGCGCCATGACCGGCTGGTGAAAATGGATATGATCGAGCGGTTAAAGGCCGTTGCGCCAGATAGCGAGATTTCGGTTTTTGAAAATAGCGGGCACAGCCCCTTTTTCGAGGAACCGGCCCGCTTCAATGCGGAACTTGCCAGCTTTGTCACCCGGGCCAATGCCCGTTAAGCGGCCATAAACAACAAACAAAACGGGCGCCGTCAGCTTGCGGCGCCCCCATTATTCGTTTTCCTGCAGCCTGATGGCCTGTCGTGAGATCACGGTTTATGCGTGGCCTGCTTCACCAGAAAGAAGTTCGGGTGCAAAGCCCAGCTTGGCAAAGGCGCGCTGCCATTTATCCTCGCAATCGGTGGCAAAAAGCAGTTCCGGGTCGGCATCGACATGCAGCCAGCCATTGGCGCGAATTTCGGTTTCAAGCTGGCCACTGCGCCAGCCTGCATAGCCAAGCGCCAGAATGCTGTTATGCGGGCCTTTATCAAGGGCGATATTTTCCAGAATATCGACCGTGGCGGTGACCGAAACATCACGATCCACCTGCAGGGTGGCGTCATTGCGAAAATCGTTGGAATGCAGCACAAAACCACGTCCCGATTCCACCGGGCCACCAAAATGCACCTGGATATCGGAAATGGTGGATGCCGGGCGCACGATGCCCAGTTGTTCAAGCAATTCCGGGAAAGTGATTGAATCGATCAGGCGGTTTACGACAATGCCCATGGCACCGTCTTCGTTATGCGCACACAGGTAAACCACGCTTTGCGCAAAGCGCGGGTCGCGCATGCCGGGCATTGCAACCAGTAGCTTGCCCGATAGATATTCTCCGTCGCTGCCTGCAATTGCCATTTTCCGCCATCCTCGTTCGCTATTAGGTAACAGTACCCTGTTAACGCGCTTTCTGCCATGCAGGGTATCAAATTATTCGTGCGCGCTGTTCTTAATCAAACCCTGTCAATTTTCATATGGGTATAATCAGCGGGCTGCACCAGTAAACCTGCATAACAGTAACGCATGGGCACGGTTAACGGTGCGGTAACATGTTCGTGGCTTGCATTGAACACCCCATCGTCGTACCCCTGCCTGCCTGACAATTTTCCGGGAATAACTGTCGTGATCAAGCGTATTCTGGCCCTGTTGATGTTGATCCTGCTGCCACATATGGTGCAGGCGGCCCCTGCCGAGAGCAACTGGCAGGACGAGGAATTTGCATCGGTCCGGGTTTTAAGCGCGCGCGACGGGGTTCAAAACATGCATATCCTGCGCCTGGGCCTTGAATTTGCCCTGCAGCCGCACTGGAAAGTTTATTGGCGCAGTGCGGGGGATGCCGGTTTCCCCCCCACCATCAAATGGGATGGTTCTGCCAATATTGATGAAACCAATATCAATATGCTGTGGCCCGCACCGTTTCGCTTTTCCATTTTCGGGCTGGAAACATTTGGCTATCAGGACCGTGTGATTTTCCCGATCGATGTGCCGGTCCAGAACAATAATGAACCCGTCAGTCTGAAGCTGGCTGTTGATTACCTGGCGTGTAGCGACATTTGTGTGCCCGCCACGGCCAACCTGACGCTGGATTTGCCAGCGGACCGTGGCGAAATTTCCAGCCATGCGCATGAAATTGAAAAATTCGCTGCCAAGGTGCCCCTGACCGGGGCCAACCTGCCGCTGGGTGTGAGCAGCATCTGGGAAAGCCGCAAGGATAAAGACAGCTTCCTGAATGTCGCCCTTCATGACATTCCCGAGGGCGTGACACCCGATATTCTGGTTGAAGGCAAACCGACAGACAGTTTCGGTGCCCCGGTAGCAACCGGCCAGAACCTTCAGGGGGCGCCGATTTACCAGCTTGCGATCCATAATAACGCCAAGGCCGAAAGCTTTGCCGGGCGTGATGTGACCGTAACCGTGCTGGCTGGTGACCTTGCCATTGAACAGCCCGCCACCATTGGCGATGCCCCGGCTGATGGCATGGTCAGCGGCACTGCCAATGCCATGCCCGCAACCACGGCTGCCCCAAATGCACCAAACGCCAGCACGGCCAAGACAGGCTTTGTATCATCATCGCAAACCGCATGGTGGGTGATTGGCGGGCTGGCATTGCTGGGCGGGTTGATCCTGAATGTTATGCCCTGTGTGTTGCCGGTGCTGTCGATCAAGGTGATGGGCGCCATTCACCTGAGCGCACAGGACCGCAAAGGCACGCGTCGCGGTTTTCTTGCCAGTGCGGCGGGCATTATGGTGTCCTTCTGGATCATTGCCGGGGCGCTGGCGATTTTGAAACTGGCGGGCGGGTCGATTGGCTGGGGTATCCAGTTCCAGCATCCGCTGTTTTTAACCACCATGACCATCATTGTGGTGCTGTTTGCCTGCAATATGTTTGGCCTGTTTGAAATCAGCGCCAACCGCCTGAATGACATGGCCAATGACGCCATTGACCAGCAAAATATCCGCACAGGCAGCGCTGGCAAACAAAGCATGGGCGGCCATTTCCTGACCGGGATGTTTGCCACCCTGCTGGCAACCCCGTGTTCGGCCCCATTTTTGGGAACGGCTGTTGGCTTTGCACTGGCCGGGTCGGTTTTTGATATTTTCTGGGTTTTCAGCCTGCTGGGTATTGGTTTTTCGCTGCCCTATCTGTTGATTGCGGCGCGCCCGGAAATTGCGCGTTTGCTGCCCCGTCCCGGTCGCTGGATGGCAATTGTCAAATTTGTGCTGGGGCTGGCCCTTGTGGGGACGGCGATCTGGCTGTTAAGCGTGCTTGCAAACCAGATCGGCACCAATGGCGCAATTGCAGTTGGCATCGGTCTTGCCCTTGCAAGCGGACTGATCTGGTGGCGGCATAAAACCACCAATGAACGCCGCAAACCAATGCTGGCCGGTATTGCCACACTGGCGGTTCTTGCTGCGCTGTTTGCGCCGGGTTTTGCCCGCCCGCCCGCACATGTAACCCCGGTCACCAACACCACAGCCAGTAACAGCAAAGACGAAGGTGCCCTGCCCTGGCAGCCCTTTGCCCCGGAAAAGATCGACACGCTGGTGGCCGAAGGCAAAACCGTGCTGGTCGATATCACCGCGGACTGGTGCGTGACCTGCCAGGTCAACAAACGCCTGGTGATTGATACCGACGATGTGCGCCCGGCCCTGCTGGCCGAAAATGTTGTGCTGATGCAGGGGGATTGGACCCGCCCCAACCCCGAAATTGCGGCGTTTCTCGCCAAATATGACCGCTATGGCATTCCCTTTAATGCCATTTATGGCCCCAAGGCCCCGGATGGCATTTTACTGTCCGAACTGCTGAGCAAGGACCAGGTTATTTCCGGCCTGAATGCCGCGCAGGCGACCAGCGGACTTGCAAATTAGCACCACGCCCCACACCTGTTGGGAAGCCACTGGCATGGAATGATTTTTTAAGTCATTCTAGCCAGGTGCAAAGCATATCCGCCGGTCCTTACACCGGTCATCCTTGCCCGCGAAAAGCGGCATAAATTTTGGAGAAACGTCATGACCATCGCCGTAGGCGCATCATTGCCCGACGTCGTATTGCACCGTGCCACCCCTGATGGCCCCGAAGCCGTGCAAAGCAAAGACCTGTTTGCCGGCCGCAAGGTTGTTCTGTTTGCCGTTCCGGGTGCCTTCACCCCGACCTGTTCGATCAAGCACCTGCCGGGCTTTATCAACAAGGCCGAAGAAATCACGGCAAAAGGTGTGGACGAAATTTTCTGCCTGGCCACCAATGACGCCTTTGTCATGCAGGCTTGGGCGAAGTCGGAAAATGTCGGTGATGCCGTAACCATGCTGGCGGATGGCGACCTGAATTTTACCAACGCAACCGGCCTGAAGCTGGACCTGCGCGGCAAAGGCCTTGGCGAGCGCGCCAACCGCTATGTCATGGTTGTTGACGACAACACCGTGACCCACCTTGCCGTTGAAGAACCGGGTGCGTTTGAAGTTTCCAGCGCCGAAGCCGTGCTGGGCGCGCTTTAAGCCCCAAAAGGTGACCGCCCCGCAACATAAATGCGGGACGCATTAGAAATAAAACAGGCCGGTCCTGCGCAAGGACCGGCCTGTTTTACGTTTATTGTTAAGGCCGGATAAAACAAACCACCGCCCGGCACAAAACCACCAAACCCACAGGAAACCTGTGGGTGGACAAGGGGTTTATCAACAGTACCGGGAAAGGCTGTTAGCGCGGCAGCATGACCGGAATGGCGTCTTCATTGCTGTTGAAGTCGCATTCAAAAACCGGCTTGATGCTGCGGGCAAGGAAATGTACCACGCCATCGCGGAATTCGGATTTGATTGGCGACCAGCTGATGAAAACACCGCCGCGCCCTTCGTAATCGCGAATTTCACGGTCTTCCCGAAATTCGCGAAACGCAAATCCCAGATCACCGGAACTTCCTGCCAGCAGCCAGCCCGGCCGGACACCGCCATGCCAGACCAGATACACGCCCCCAACGCCATCCACTTTCAGCTCGCTGATATCATCAAGCATATAAAGGCGAAAATAATCGCCGCGCGGGCTTGCGCGCCACTTGATGTCCTGTGCCTTGGCCTGGGTCGCGTTTGTTTTGGTTGATGACCAGAACGCCATAATTTTCTTCCTCCTGAACCGCCGGCGCATCCCGACTGTCCACTTTTTATTGACCGGCTTGGTATGCCACCGGTCGGGCGGCAACTACCTCCGGGATATTGTATAATGCCAAGGCATTATAAGACCACCCCTTAAGAAGGGTGTACCTATTCCCGATATTGGCAGTCGCAGGAGGAAATAAAAGAGTTAATCGAACAATTTGTCGATATCGTCCTGGCTGATCCCCTCGCCTTCCATCTGCGGACCATTAAGAAGGTCGGCATCTTCGGCTTTGGCAACGTCTTCTTCTTCCTGGGTCAAAGGCAGGTCGGCAAAGGCGTCCTCGCCCCAGATCAGAATCATGTTGTGGACACGTTTTTCAACGAATTCAAGGGTCTTGACCACCTTGTTGATACGCTGACCGGTAATGTCCTGGAAGTTACAGGATTCAAAAATCTTGGTGACGATAAAGGCGATCTGTTCAACGTGATCGGCCACAAAATCGCTGGTGGCGGAATTTTTCAGCGTCATTGCCAGATCGTCGATCTGTTCGGCCGATTCCAGAATGGTATGGGTCGCCATTTCCGTATCCTTGACGATGGCGTCAAGTTCGCTGGCGGCGGTCACGAGGCGGTCATCGGTTGCCTTGGGATGGCGCAGGGCCGCGATCTGGATTTTGGCCTTGTGAATATGTTCGTTCATTTCCTCGATCTGGGTGCGAATCAGTTCAAGGTCATCACGGTCAGGTTCGCTGGCACCGGGGCGGTTGGCATGGGACGGGCGGCTTGATACCGGTTCGGGCAGCACATCCATCGGCTCTTCACGCACGGGTTCGGCCAGAGCAGACGGCATATCGCCATCGACACCACTGGCAGCACCATCGCCACCGGCAATAACGGCACCATTGGCAATCGCGCTGCGCAGTTGGGCCATTTCGGCCCGCATGGCACGGATTTCATCGAGGATCTGCTGATTGTTGCCACCATTTCCGGCCGGTGGCAGGGCGGCAGGTGCCGGACTGGAAGATGCGGGCAGGTCACCGGCCCCCATGCCGGTTTCAAGCGACGGATCAAAAAAGGAATCCGACCAATCTTCGACCACAGCCCCCTGACGTTCGCGCAAACGTCGTTCGGCTGTAAAAATCTTCTGCACGGGACGCGTCATAACAGTCTTATACCTCCACCGCGGGCAATGTGCCCTGGTCTCCCACTCTCGCATTCTAGGGTCCGGTCTTCCCAGGTGAACCGGTCAGTCACAAATGCATTCAGATTATAAGGGGCCAGATTGCGACGAGTCCAACGGCTTTCAAGATCAAGCCCTTGAAAAAGAACACCCCGGCCTTGTGACCGGGGTGTAAAAAATCGCACCGCAGCATTGCGGATCAAGCGTTTGAAGGGCTCCAGCGCAAAATCGGCTTACGCGCTGCTGCCGTTTCATCCAGACGCCGGCGCGGGGTCAGATAGGGTGCATTTTTGAAGAATTCCGAATCACCCGCCTCTGCCTTGGCAACCAGTGACAGTACCGCGTCGCAGAACTGGTCAATCGATTCCTTGGTTTCGGTTTCGGTCGGCTCGATCAAAAGTGCCCCATGGACCACCAGCGGGAAATACATGGTCATCGGATGGAAGCCTTCATCAATGATCGCCTTGGCAAGGTCCAGGGTCGAAACACCGGTCCCTTTGAGGAAATCATCGTCAAACAGGGCTTCGTGCATGCAATAGCCAGGGAAAGCCACACTAAGCTTGGTTTTCAGGCGTGCCAGCAGGTAATTGGCGTTCAGAACCGCATCACCCGATGCCTGGCGCAGGCCATCGGCCCCGTGGCTTTTCATGTAAGACAGCGCACGCACAAACATGCCCATCTGACCATGGAAACCCTTTAAGCGGCCAAACGGCTTGTTGCCGTCTTTTTCGTCAGCCGTTTCAACCATGTGGAAACCGTCTTCGGTTTTGACCACATAGGGAATCGGTGCAAACGGTGCCAGTGCCTCGGAAAACACAACCGGCCCGGAACCCGGACCACCGCCGCCATGCGGGGTGGAGAAGGTTTTGTGCAGGTTGATATGCATGGCATCAATGCCAAGGTCTGCCGGGCGGACACGGCCGACAATGGCGTTGAAATTCGCACCATCGCAATAGAAATAGCCACCAGCGGCATGAACCAGATCGGCGATCTTGCGAACGTCGCGTTCAAACAGGCCACAGGTATTAGGGTTGGTCAGCATGATGCCGGCCACATCGTCGCCCAGCTTGGCTTCAAAGGCGGCCAGATCAACGCGGCCATCTTCGGTCGCGGGGATCGAGTCCACCGTAAAGCCACAGGCAGCAGCCGTTGCCGGGTTGGTCCCGTGGGCCGATTCCGGCACCAGGACACGGCGACGGTTTTCACCACGTGCATCCAGGGCGGCACGAATGGCCATCATGCCACACAGTTCGCCCTGTGCGCCCGATGCAGGCGACATGGCAACGGCGGGCATACCGGTCAGAACCATCAGCCAGTGCGCGCACTGGTCGATCAGTTCCAGCGCACCCTGAACGGTGCTTTCAGGCTGCATCGGGTGCAGATCGGCAATGCCGGGCAAGCGGGCAACCTTTTCGTTCAGGCGCGGATTGTGTTTCATGGTGCACGAACCCAGCGGGAAGAAACCGGAATCGATACCGAAATTCTTCTGGCTCAGGCGGGTGAAGTGACGCACCACCTGCGGTTCGGACAGGCCAGGAAGGCCAATTGCGCTGTCTTCGGCACGGGCAAGGCCACCAAGGCGGCTTTTGACCGGTGCGGGATCGGGCAAATCAACGCCGGTACGGCCTGGCTCACCCTGTTCAAAGATCAGCTTTTCTTCAAGGACAAGGCCACGATTGCCGGTATGGGTCTGAAACGTCATGCCAGCACCTCCTTCAGGGCTGCGGCAAGGGCCGCAATGTCTTCATCGGTGTTGGTTTCGGTTGCAGCAACCAGCATATACTGGCCCAGATCGTCGCGGTTCGGATAAAGACGCGACAGCGGCACACCCGCCAGAATACCCCGTGCGACCAGTGCTTCGACCACTTCGGCAGCCGGTTTTGCCAGCTTCACGGTAAATTCGTTAAAGAAGCTGTCATTAACCACTTCAACACCGGCAACGCCATCAAGCGCATCAGCAGTGGTGACGGCGCGTTCATGGTTGATGGCCGCCAGCTTGCGGTAGCCATCTTCGCCCAGAAGGCTCATATGCACGGTGAAGGCCAGCGAACACAGGCCCGAATTGGTGCAGATGTTCGATGTCGCCTTTTCACGGCGAATATGCTGTTCGCGGGTCGAAAGGGTCAGCACAAAACCACGCTTGCCATCCTGATCGACGGTTTCACCACACAGGCGACCGGGCATCTGACGGACAAGTTTGCTGGTGGTGGCAAACAGGCCAACATACGGCCCACCATAACCCAGCGCGTTACCAATGGACTGGCCTTCGCCGCAAACGATGTCGGCCCCAAAGCTGCCCGGCGATTTGATCGCACCAAAGGCAACGGCTTCGGTAAAGACAACAATCAGAAGCGCGCCCTTGGCATGGCAGGCTTCGGCCAGTTTGGTGTGGTCCGAAAGGCGGCCGAAAACATCCGGGTACTGCACGACAACACAGGCGGTCTGATCATCGATCAGATCATCAAGTTCATCGGCAGTGGCCTGGTGTTCCGGGTGACCGTCACGACCGGCAACCTGGGTATCGCTGTACTGGCAATAGGTTTCGGTCACTTCGCGGTAATGCGGATGCAAACCACCCGAAAGAACCGCCTTTTTACGGCGGGTCGCACGGCAGGCCATCAGCACGGCTTCAGCACAGGATGTTGCCCCATCCCACATCGACGCATTGGCAACATCCATATCGGTGATGGAGGCCACCTGGGTCTGGAATTCAAACAGATATTGCAGGGTACCCTGGGCAATTTCCGGCTGATAGGGGGTGTAGGCGGTCAGGAATTCGCCACGCTGGATGATGTAATCCACCGTTGCGGGAATGTGGTGGCGATAGGCACCTGCGCCAAGGAAACTGGGGGCGGATGCCGTCCCCATGTTTTTGGCAGCAAGTTTCGCCATATCGCGTTCGACCTGCATTTCACCCTGATGGTGCGGCAGATCGACCGGTTCCTTGAGCAATGCACCCTCGGGCACATCGCAATAAAGGTCATCGACCGAGCCCGCACCGATGGTTTCAAGCATCGAGGCGCGGTCAGCCTGGGTCAGCGGAAGGTAACGCATCAGTCCTCCAGACCTTCGACGAATGCCTTGTAGCCAGCTTCGTCCATCAGATCATCAAGCTGGGAAGCATCGGACAATTTGATTTTGAAGAACCAGCCATCATTTTCCGGCGATTCGTTCACCAGTGCCGGGTTGGCATCCAGCTCTTCGTTGGCTTCGACAACTTCACCATCAACCGGTGCGTAAACGTCGCTGGCGGCCTTGACCGATTCAACAACAGCGGCATCGCCATCCTTGGACAGCTTTTTGCCGATTTCAGGCAGTTCGACATAAACGATGTCGCCAAGTGCCTGCTGGGCGTGGTCGGTAATGCCGACGGTTGCCACATCGCCGTCGATTTCCAGCCATTCATGTTCTTTGGAGAATTTCTTAGCCATTTTGATTTGTCCCTGCAAATTTGGTTGTCTGCGTAAATCTTGGTGCGGGTTGGAAGCGAAAGCTGCCTTAGCCGCGGAAATAGCGATGCGGGGCAAAAGGCAGCGCGACGATTTCCGCCGGGCGGGCCTTGCCACGGACCATCAGGTCCACCTTGGTGCCAGGCTGCGCAAATTCAATTGCGACATAGCCCATGGCAATCGGCGCATCCACGGTGGGGCCAAAACCGCCACTGGTGATTTCGCCAATTTCGTTTCCATCCTGGTCCAGCACAGCGGTATGTTCGCGGGCCGGTGCCTTGCCTTCGGGTTTAATCCCGACGCGTTTGCGATCAGCCCCGTTGGCAAGCTGATCAAGAATGATGTCGGCCCCCAGAAAACCGCCTTCTTCGCGACGGCGTTTATTGATGATCCAGTTCAGGTCACCTTCAACCGGGGTGGTCGTGGTGTCGATATCGTTGCCATACAGGCAAAGACCGGCTTCCAGACGCAGGGAATCGCGTGCGCCCAGGCCAATCGCCTCTACCTCGTCTTCGGCCAGCAGCAGGCGGGCCAGTTTATCGGCATCCGAATCCGGCACGGAAATTTCATATCCGTCTTCGCCCGTGTAACCCGAACGGGTCACAAAGCAGGGAATACCGGCAATATCGATTTCGCCAAAGGACATGAATTTCATGGTCGCAACTTCGGGCGCAAACCGGGCCAGAACATTTGCGGCTTCCGGGCCCTGCAGGGCCATCAGTGAACGATCGGTCAGTTCCAGCAACTCAACCCCGTTATCAAGGTTGGCGCGCATATGGACAATATCGTCATCCTTGCAGGCGGCATTGATCACCAGAAACAGGCTTTCACCGGCATTGGTGATCATAAGGTCATCCAGGATGGTGCCATCATCATTGGTGAAGGCGGAATAGCGGGTACGACCCGGTTTCAGAAGGGCGATATCACCGGGCACAAGCTTTTCCAGCTCGGCCACGCGGTGTTCACCAATCAGGCGAACCTGGCCCATATGCGACACATCAAACAAGCCGGCCTTGGCACGGGTATGAAGATGTTCGCCTTTCACGCCCAGCGGATATTGCACCGGCATGGCATAGCCTGCGAAAGGCACCATTTTGGCACCCAGTTCCACATGCAGATCATAAAGGGCTGTTTTAAGCAGGTTTTCAGCGTTTGGGTCCGCCATCTGGCTCTCCGTGACAGTCGTTGAGAAATATAGCCGACCAGTGGCCAACCACATCCCCCTCTGTCTTGGAGCCTGAAAGAATCACCGAACCGGGCGCAAATGTGCGCCGGGCAACAGCTTACATCTTCGGCGAGGCGCACATGAAAAAGCCATGCCGCCTGCTTTCCAGAGTCCCATCTCCCCGCGGTCCATTATGCCTGAGAGTTTCCGGGGTGGTTGCTCCTTCGGCGTCCGCGCATCACTGTGAAACGATCGCGGAACTCTCCCACGGGGATCACTTGGGTATGGCCCCTTATACGGATAACAGGACGATTGCACCAGTCAAAACATTAGAAATGCGTCACCGGTTTAAACAAATTCCAATCGCCCTGTTTGCGCAGGGCCAACCCTCAACCGCCGGTTATTTTGCGAAGCGGCGGTTATATTCCAGCTGTTCACGGCTAAGTTGGAAGCCCATGTAAATTTCGTAATCCGGGCCATAATTGACATCGGCCAGCGGCACATGCAGGGCAACCTGTTCGTCGGAATAACGCACGCGGTCAGCGTCTTTCGGAAAGGCCAGATCAACATCGAAAACCGATTTCTGCACGAATTCACCACCCGGATTTTTCAGGGCGACAAAATATTGCAGATGCTGGGTACGATCAGTTGCCGCCGGGCCCATCTGGGCGGAGAATTGCGGGCTGATCAGGATATCAAGCTGCTTGTCTTCCAGATCATAGCTGCATTCGCCAGCATAGCCTTCAAAACCGGCTTCAAACACCACATCGGTCAGATCCCGGCCCTTGGGGCTGAATTCCGTCATCTGGGCGGTATCACTTGGCAGGAAGGTCCGCGGGCAGGACGGAACCGGCGTTTCACCAAACGGGTCCGTCCCACAGGCCGAAAGGCCCACAGCCGCCACCAGAACCACACCAAGCGCACTTGCGCGCCGCAGATTGCATGCAATCGTCATCGAAGCCTCATTGATCAGACACGCCGAAGTCAGCACCCGGCACCGGTAATTGGCCGCAGTCTATGCTGTTGATCTGCCCGGCACAACCCGTTGCAGCAACAATGTGAAACGCGCCCGCATGCCTGCGCGCCAGCCACACCTTGTATAAGGCCCAGTCGCACGAAATATTGCCCGCAAATGCGCCATTCCAGCCACGCAAAACAAGGCACTATGGCGTAGACACGTCAGGCCTGCCAACGCCGACACAGCAGGGAACAGGCCGGATTGAGCCGTGAGAAAGGCCATGATCAAAGTCCGGATCACAGCCATGATTACAACGCACCATCATTGCACCTTTGGCGCAGGCACGTTATGTAACGCACAACAGCTATCAACATGATGCCGGGAACTTGCGGCATCCCTGATTATTCGAGGCGGTGCCGATGCCCGACAAAGCAGACCTGCATATTCTTCTGGCCAACCCGCGCGGCTTTTGCGCCGGGGTGGACCGTGCCATCGAGATTGTCGAAAAGGCACTGCAAAAATATGGCGCACCGGTTTATGTCCGCCACGAAATTGTTCACAACAAATTTGTCGTCGATCGCCTGCGCGATATGGGCGCGGTATTTGTTGACGAGCTTGATGCCGTGCCTGATGGCGTCCCGGTGATTTTTTCGGCCCATGGCGTGCCCAAATCGGTGCCGCAGAATGCCGAACAACGCGCCCTGCATTACCTTGATGCGACCTGCCCGCTGGTTTCAAAGGTGCACCGCGAGGCCGAACGCCACCACGGCGAAGGCAAACATATTTTGCTGATCGGCCATGCCGGGCACCCCGAAGTTGTCGGCACCATGGGCCAGTTGCCCGAAGGCAGCATGACCCTGATTGAAACCGAAGACGATGCCCGCAGCATTGAAGTCAGCGACCCGGAAAACATCGCCTTTGTCACCCAGACAACCCTGTCGCTGGATGATACGGCAAAGATGATTGCCATTTTGCAGGAACGCTTCCCGGCCATTTCCGTGCCGAAAAAGGAAGATATCTGCTATGCCACCACCAACCGCCAACATGCCGTAAAAATGATTGCCGAGCGCGCCGACGCCATCCTGGTGCTGGGCGCGCCCAATTCATCGAATTCCAACCGCCTGGTCGAAGTGGCCAAGCGCGAAGGCTGCGCGATTTCGGTGCTGGTGGAACGGGCCCGCGATATCGACTGGGACAAACTTGCCGATATCAAAACGCTTGGCATTACCGCCGGGGCATCGGCCCCCGAAGTGCTGGTTGAAGAAGTGATTGATGCCTGCAAGGAGCGTTTCAATGTCAGTGTTGAAACCATCACCCTGACCGATGAAAACGTGACCTTCAAACTTCCCCGTGAACTTGCCAGCTAAGGAATTGCCTGCCCATGGCCGTCTATACCGATGTATCCGATGAAGATATCGCCCGTTTCGTGGCGGAATATGACATCGGCAGAGTCGTCTCGTTCAAGGGCATTGCCGAGGGCGTGGAAAACACCAACTTCCTTTTGCATACCGATCAGGCACCTTTCATCCTGACCCTGTATGAAAAGCGGGTGAACCCGGATGATTTGCCGTTTTTCCTGGGTCTGATGGACCATCTGTCATCCAAGGGTTTGAACTGCCCGACCCCCATTCATGGCACCGATGGTGTTGCCCTGCGCCGCCTGTGTGGCCGACCGGCAGCCATTACATCGTTTTTGCAGGGCATGTCACCGCGTCGGGTTTTGCCCCATCATTGCGCGGGACTGGGCGATGCACTGGCAAGCCTTCATCTTGCCGGGCAGGATTTTGAAAATTACCGCCCCAATTCCCTGTCGGTAAAGGCATGGCGCCCGTTATTTGAAAGCTGCGGTGCGGGCACGGATGAAGTAATGCCCGGCCTTTCGGCCATGATTGCCAGTGAGCTGGACTATCTTGAAGCCAACTGGCCGGCAAAGCTGCCCGCTGGCGTCATCCATGCGGACCTGTTTACCGATAACGTCTTTTTCTTTCCGGGGCAGGATGAGGTTTCGGGCCTGATTGATTTCTATTTCGCCTGCAATGACCTTCTGGCCTATGACGTGGCAATTTGCCTGAATGCTTGGTGTTTTGAGCCTGATAACAGCTTTAACGTGACCAAGGCGCAAAACCTTCTGGCGCATTACAACCGCACCCGTCCGCTTTCGGATGATGAAATTGCGGCCCTGCCGATTCTGGCGCGGGGTTCGGCCCTGCGGTTTTTGCTGACCCGGCTTTATGACTGGCTTAACACCCCCGAAGGGGCGCTGGTAACACCGAAAAACCCGCGCGAATATATTAACAAGCTGCGTTTTCACCAGAAGGTGACATCGCCGGGCGCCTATGGCATCGGGGATGCATAAGCCATGAGCAACGATGATCCCAATATCGTCAGCATCTTTACCGATGGAGCGTGCAGCGGCAACCCCGGCCCCGGCGGCTGGGGGGCGATTTTGCGCTATAAGGGTGTTGAAAAGGAAATGTCGGGTGGTGAAACCGAAACCACCAATAACCGGATGGAGCTGATGGCGGCGATTTCCGCGCTTGAGGCTATCAAACGGCCCTGCCAGGTCGAAATTTATACCGACAGTTCTTATGTCCGCGATGGCATTACCAAATGGGTGTTTGGCTGGCAGAAACGCGGCTGGAAAACGGCCGATAAAAAGCCTGTGAAGAATGTGGAACTGTGGCAACGCCTGCTTGACGCCGCCCGCCCGCACAAGATTGAATGGCACTGGGTCAAGGGCCATGCGGGCCACCCGGAAAATGAACGCTGTGACGAACTGGCGCGAATGGCCGTGCCCCGCTAGGGCCGGGATGATTTTCGTTTGCGAGCCGGAATTGCAAAAATCTGGCTAAATACAATCATTTAAATTCGCCCGGACGATTTTTTTTATTCGTAAGAGCGAAATATATGTCTAAAATCAATCTTATGCTTCGCCAACGGACAAGGTTGAGATAGAAAGAAGCTATGGATGTGTATAGTATATACATCCAAATTGGGGGGATTACTGACCGAAAGATCAGGTCAGGCAGGAGGGACAATTGCCGCACGGGTCGCATGGCTTTTTGCAGCGTAAATCGCTTAGCAGCAGGCTGCTGTTTATTGCCCTGCCGCTGGTGGCCCTTTGCTGTCTGATCCTGTTTGTGATTTTCGGTTATGCCAGCTACATCGTGCTGCGCGACGATCTGAATGAAAAGATCGAACAGACCGCCGATATCAATGCCCGCGTGCTCGCCACCCCTTTCTGGTATCTTGACGTCGACAATATTGAATCCGCGCTGAACGCCATGAGCCGCGACCGCGACATTGTTGCCGTGCGCGCCCTGGGTGCCGATGGCACCGAATTTGCCCGCACCGGGGCATCGCAGGGCGACCTTGGCGATACATTGCGCCTGTCGCGCCGGGTTTATTTTGAACGCAACAATGTCCGCCATGATGTGGGCGAACTGGTCATTTACTTTACCGAGGAACGCGTGCGTGAGCTTTTATGGCGCCGCATCCTGATTGATCTGATCCTGTTTGGCCTGCTGATTGCCGTGGTAACAGCCAGCCTGCTGATTGCCAATCGCCGGTCGATCAAGGAACCGCTCTCAAGGCTTTTGCATTCCATCCGCATGACCAAACATGGCCGCCTGCGGCGCCCGGTGGAATGGAACAGCGTTGATGAACTTGGCCTTCTGATTCGCGAATATAATGAAATGGTGGCCCTGCAGGGCCAGGCCCAGGAAGAAGCCCAGCGCAAACAGGCCCTTCTTGAAGCCACCCTTCACAATATCGGCCAGGGAATTTGCCTGTTTGATCAGGATTTGAACCTGATGGTGTGGAACGAACGCTATATCGAGCTTTTGAACCTGCCGCGCGATCTGGTGAAGGAAGGAACCCCGCTTTCCGATATTTTGCGGTTTAACGGCGAACGTGGCGAATATGGCGAGGTCAGCATCCCAGCCCTGATTTCGGACCGTGTAGCCATTGCCCGCCGGCGCGAACCCTATCGCATGGAACGCACCCGCCCCAATGGCCGGGTTGTGCAGGTGGACCATAACCCCATGCCCGGCGGCGGTTATGTTGCCACCTATACCGATATTACCGAACGCAAACAAACCGAAGCCCGTATGCGCCACCTTGCCGTGCATGACGTGCTGACCAGCCTGCCCAACCGTACGCTGTTTCTGGACCGGTTGCGCCAGGCCCTGTTATCGGCACGGCGTTTTCAGCGCGGTGTGACGGTTCTGTTTGTTGACCTGGACCGGTTCAAGGACATCAATGACCATTTCGGCCATGATGTCGGCGATTTGATGATTCAGGAAATGGGCCAGCGGCTGTCGCGCATCATTCGCGATTCCGATACGGCGGCACGTTTGGGCGGCGATGAATTCGCCATCATCCAGACTGACGTTCAGAATATCGAAGACACCATTGTTCTGGCCCAGCGCATTATCGACGAACTGGCCCAGCCCTTTGACTGCCGTGGCATACGCCTGCATTCAACCGCATCGGTTGGCATCACCCTGTTCCCCGAAGATGGTGAAAACCCCGAACAGCTGGTTAAAAACGCCGATATGGCGATGTATGCCGCCAAGGCCGAAGGCCGCAATAATTACCGTTTCTTCCTGCCGTCCATGCATGAACGGGTCAAGGAACGCAAAACCATTGAAGAAGACCTGCGCAACGCGCTGGAACATGACCAGCTGGAACTGTTCTACCAGCCCAAGGTGGATTGCCTGACCGAACAGGTTGTGGGTGCCGAGGCCCTTGTGCGCTGGAAACACCCGGAACGGGGCATGATCCTGCCGGGCGAGTTCATTTCCGTTGCCGAAGAATGCGGCCTGATCAACAAACTGGGTGCGTGGGTGCTGCGCGAGGCCTGCCGCCAGACCCAGATCTGGCGGGAAAACGGCATGCCCGACCTGCGCATGGCCGTCAACCTGTCGCCCGCACAGTTCCAGGATGTTGAACTGGTGCGCACCGTGACCCAGACGCTGGAAACCACCAAACTGCCCGAAGGCACGCTGGAGCTTGAGATCACGGAATCGATCCTGATGAACAACCCGGAAAAGGCTGTTTCAACATTGAAAGAGCTGAAAAAACTGGGTGTTGGTATTGCGATTGACGATTTTGGCACCGGATATTCATCGCTGAATTACCTGAAACGCTTCCCGGTAACGTCGATCAAGATCGACCGGTCCTTTGTCAACGACATCAATGTTGACCCGGATGACAAAGCCATCGTTGATGCCGTCATCGGCCTTGGCCACAGCCTGCATCTTGATGTGGTGGCCGAAGGAGTGGAAGAAGTCGAACAGCTGCAATATCTGCAAAACAAGGGCTGCGATTTTATCCAGGGTTTCCTGTTTTCCAAACCGCTGCCCGTGCCGGTTTTTGAAAAATGGGTCAAGGACCGTAACGAAAACCAGCCCCGGCTGGGCAACCCGGTTGCCGAACCGGCCGACAGCAACGACTGATTACCAATTTTTTCTGGTCGCAAAGCCCGCGCCGGAAGCCCCCCATCATGCCAAAGGCCGCCTGATACCAGTGCGGCCTTTTGTTTTGCCAATTCCCGTATTCCTGATCACGGCCGAGAAGCCGTAGCGGATGACTAAAGCCCATTGCCCTTAATCAGGCTCATTTTACCGCTTTCATTTGTTGCCCGGCAAGGAGAAGTCCGCAGGGCATAATGGTTTTACGGCCAAGGATTTCGACGTAGCAGGGCAACAAATGAAAGCGGCCCGAAGGGTTCCATTTCGGCGGCTTCTGGCCGTGTTACATCACTTGCCCGATACACCGCATCGCGCTGCGCGATATGCCTTGCCAGACGACACGCCGAAATGAAACAAAATGAACCTGATTAAGGGCAATGGGCTTTAAAAATGTTCGTGATGCCAGAAACACACCGCCAACATTGGCCCGCACAGGGCATGTTGGTGGCAAGCGGGCAAAGGCAACAATGCACCCAATAACCTGATGCGCGAATTGCCCCACTGCCCCACTGCCCCAACAGGGGCCATCGCAGCAATTTTTAATAAAGCGCGACCTTTTCCGATGTTGTGGCAGGCGTACTGTCACCCGCATCATTTGCGCCATATTGGTCTGCCCTGCCATCCACCAGACCGACCATATCGGCCATGATGCCAACAAGCTGGTAATCCTTGGGGGTGTAAACGGCGGCAACGCCCATCTGGCGAAGAACCAGCATGTCCGATTCGGGGATGATACCGCCTACCACAACGGGGATATGCCCTGCCCCGGCATCGCGCAGGCCACGCACTACATCGCGCACCAACGCCACATGCGAGCCCGACAATATCGACAGTCCCACAATATGCGCCTTTCGTTTCAGGGCGTTTTGCACCAGATCATCGGGGGTCCAGCGGATACCATCATATAAAACATCAATCCCGGCTTCGGTTGCTTTCATCGCAATCTGTTCGGCCCCGTTTGAATGGCCATCCAGCCCCGGCTTGCCCACCAGCATTTTCATGCGCGCACCCAGTTTTTGCGAAACCGCATCAACCCTGCCTCGCAGATCGACCATTTTTTCATCGGCGGGGTCGATATCATGCTCGCCCAATACCAGCGAGGTAACGCCGGTCGGCGCGCGATATTCACCAAAAACATCGCGCAACACCTGTGACCATTCGCCGGTTGTCACCCCAGCATGGGCACAGGCGATGGAGGGTTCCATGATGTTTTCGCCATTGCGCGCAGCACTTGCCAGGTTTTCAAGGCTTTGCCGAACCGCCGCGCCATCGCGGGCGGCACGCCATTGTGCCAGTTTGGTAATCTGGTCCTGTTCGGCCATATCATCGACCGTCATGATCGACTGGATGCCTTCTGCCGTCAGGGGCGAGGATTCGGTTTCGACAAAGGCATTTACACCGACAATGCGGGTAATGCCATTTTCAATGTCAGACAGGCGTTTGGCATTGGCGCGGACCAGTTCGCCCTTCATATAGCCGCTATCGACCGCGGCAATCGCGCCCCCCATGGCATCAATTTTTGCCAGTTCGGCCCGTGCGCCTTCCTTCAGGGCGGCAACCTTGCGGTCAATCGCCGGGTTGCCATCAAACAGGTCTTCATATTCCAGAAGGTCGGTTTCATAGGCCATGATCTGCTGCAGGCGCAGCGACCATTGCTGGTCCCAGGGGCGCGGCAGGCCCAATGCCTCGTTCCAGGCGGGAAGCTGCACGGCACGCGCCCGGGCGTTTTTGGACAAAACCACCGCCAGCATTTCGATCAGGATCCGGTAAACGTTATTTTCGGGCTGCTGTTCGGTCAGGCCCAGCGAATTGACCTGCACGCCATACCGGAAACGGCGGTATTTTTCATCGGCAATGCAGTAACGGTCGCGGGTGATTTCATCCCATAATTCGCAAAAGGCCCGCATTTTGCAAATTTCGGTGACAAAGCGAATCCCGGCATTCACAAAAAACGAAATCCGCCCGACCACTTTGGCAAAGTCATCATCGGGTACCTGGCCCGAATTGCGCACGGCATCAAGCACCGCAATCGCCGTGGCAAGGGCAAAGGCCAGTTCCTGTTCCGGCGTCGCACCTGCTTCCTGCAGGTGATAGGAACACACATTCATCGGGTTCCATTTGGGAATCTCGCGATAGGTAAATGCCGCCACATCGGTAATCAGCTTCAGGCTGGGGGCGGGCGGAAAGATATATGTCCCGCGCGACAGATATTCCTTGATGATGTCATTCTGGGTGGTGCCCTGCAAATCGGCGCGTTTCACGCCCTGCTTTTCGGCCACCGCAATATAAAGGGCGAGTAACCATGCCGCCGGGGCATTGATGGTCATGGATGTGTTCATTTTATCAAGCGGGATGCCATCAAACAGGGTTTCCATATCGCCCAGATGCGATACCGGCACCCCAACCTTGCCCACTTCGCCGCGCGCCAGCACATGGTCCGAGTCATATCCCGTCTGGGTGGGCAGGTCGAACGCCACCGACAGGCCGGTTTGCCCCTTTGCCAGGTTTTGCCGGTAAAGGGTATTCGATGCACTGGCCGAACTATGCCCGGCATAGGTGCGAATCAGCCATGGGCGGTCGCGTTCCGGTGATGTTGCAGTGCGTGTGCGATCAGATGACATGGCGGCCTCGCGTACATTTGTTACCAGAATGCTTTCCGAATATTTCGCAAAAACGTTCTTAAATTACCCACTAGACATTTACTGGGTAATTATATAACAATTTGTGCATCGCGATAAAAGAGAAATTACGCAACGCAGTAAAACCAAAGCGTTAGACATCATCGCCAGCGGGGACTCGCCCACGAACCAATCCCCCAAACCGGCAAGCCACCATCCCGTGCCGTTCGCGGCCCGAAAAAGGAGTGAAGGCCATGAATACCGCCGCTGAAATCATTTCATACCCGGGTGGACCGGATGTCAAAGACCTCTATGAGATCGGGGAAATTCCGCCGCTGGGTCATGTGCCCAAACAGATGTATGCCTGGGCCATCCGGCGGGAACGTCACGGTGAACCCGATACCGCAATGCAATGCGAGGTGGTTGATGTTCCGGCACTGGATTCGCACGAGGTGCTGGTGCTGGTGATGGCTGCGGGCGTTAATTATAACGGCGTCTGGGCCGCCCTTGGCAAACCGATTTCGGTTTTTGATGTGCATAACGAACCGTTCCATATTGCCGGGTCAGATGCATCGGGCATTGTCTGGGCGGTCGGGTCCAAGGTGACACGCTGGAAAGTCGGTGATGAAGTTGTCATTCACTGCAACCAGGATGATGGCGACGACGAGGAATGCAATGGTGGCGACCCGATGTTATCGCCCACCCAGCGCATTTGGGGGTATGAAACCCCCGATGGGTCGTTTGCCCAGTTTACCAATGTGCAGTCCCAGCAATTAATGCCACGCCCCAAACACCTGACCTGGGAAGAAAGTGCATGTTACACACTGACACTGGCAACCGCCTATCGCATGTTATTTGGCCATCGCCCGCATATTTTGCGCCCCGGCCATAATGTGCTGGTTTGGGGGGCATCGGGTGGTTTGGGGTCCATGGCGATCCAGTTGATCACCACGGCCGGGGCCAACGCGATTGGCGTTATTTCCGATGAAAGCAAACGCGATTTCGTGCTGGGCCTGGGGGCCAAGGCGGTTATCAACCGCAAGGATTTTGACTGCTGGGGCCAGCTTCCCACCGTTAATGGCCCGGAATTTGGCGCCTATATGAAAGAAGTGCGCAAATTCGGCAAAGCAATTTGGGACATTACCGGCAAGGGCGTGGATGTGGACATTGTGTTTGAACATCCCGGCGAGCAAACCTTCCCGGTTTCGTGCAACGTGGTTAAACGCGGCGGCATGGTGGTGTTTTGTGCCGGCACCACCGGCTTTAACCTGACATTTGATGCCCGTTTTGTCTGGATGCGGCAAAAACGCATTCAGGGCAGCCACTTTGCCAACCTGAAACAGGCCGCACAGGCCAACAAACTGGTGATCGAACGCCGCATCGACCCCAGCATGTCCGAGGTATTTTCCTGGGAAGATATCCCGCGCGCCCACATGCAGATGATGCGAAACGAACACAAGCCCGGTAATATGGCCGTTCTGGTTCAGGCCAAACGCCCGGGTATGCGCACCCTTGAAGACGCGGTCGAAGGATAGTCCCACATTGGCGGGGGCGCGGCTTTCCCCTCTGGCCCGCCCTGATGCCCCTTCGACTGTGAAAGGCGTGATCCTGCCGGGAATTCGCCCATTTCGGGCGGGATCACGCACATTTTTGACCATGCCCTGATGGGGCCGCCATGTTTGCCAACCCGGCATTGATGATTGCCTGACTGCCTGCAAACCGGCACCATCAGCCAAAACGACCATACAGCACCATTAAGCCACACCATGAAACCGATGCCCCCTACATCATCAGGCGCACCAGACAGGATAAAGCAATGAACGCCATGACCGAAAATGCCCTGATCCCTGATTTGAAAAACCTGTGCGCCGGCGCGATTGCCGCGCTGGAACCGCTTTATGATGCCACCCGCGAGGCGGTGAAAACTACCGTATGTGAAAACGGCAAAATTGATGCCCAGCGCATGGAAGACCACCAGTTTGCCGCCCATGGCTTTGCCTGGTTTGCCACCTACACCAACGCATTGCGGCAAATGAATGCCTGGGCCAACCGACTGGCAGAACAGGGCCGGTCAGGCCGGTTGGAACAACTTATTACCCAGGCGGCCTTTGGGGAATATCTGGCGCAGATTTGCGGCGGCATTACCATGTCGCAGGGCGAGATCATTCGCCTGGCGGCCATGGGCACACCCGATGCCGTGATTGATGATTTTGCCAAAAATGCCGCGGTCAAAGCCCTGATCGCACAGGGCAACAGCGATGCCACCCGGCGCGCCATTGCCGATGAAATCAGCGACAGCCTTGCCAGTGGCCGCTTTGGTGATTGCGGCATGGAAGATGACACTCTGGATATGGTGCGCGACCAGTTTCGCCGGTTTGTAGATGAAAAAGTCACCCCGCACGCCCATGGGTGGCACGAACGCGACGAGTTGATTCCCATTGAAATTGTCAATGAAATGGCGGAACTGGGTGTTTTTGGCCTGACCATCCCCGAAGAATTTGGCGGGCTGGGCATGGGTAAAACCGCGATGTGTGTTGTGACCGAGGAATTATCACGCGGATATATCGGCGTAGGGTCGCTTGGCACACGGTCCGAAATTGCCGCAGAGCTTATTCGCCTGGGTGGCACCGATGCGCAAAAGGAACATTACCTGCCCAAGCTGGCATCGGGCGAGATTTTACCCACGGCCGTATTTACCGAACCCAATAACGGATCGGACCTTGCAAATTTGCGGACCCGCGCCTTGCGAAAAGGTGATGAATACAAAGTCACCGGCAATAAAACCTGGATCACCCATGCATCACGATCCGATTTGATGACACTGCTGGCCCGCACCAACCCCGATGAAGCCGGTTATCGCGGCCTTTCAATGCTGCTGGCGGAAAAACCACGTGGCAGTGAAGAAAATCCCTTCCCGGCAGAAGGCATGACGGGTGGCGAGATCGAGGTTTTGGGCTATCGCGGCATGAAGGAATACGAGCTTAGCTTTGATGGTTTCACCGTCCCGGCAGAAAACCTGTTGGGTGGGGTGGAAGGCCAGGGTTTCAAGCAATTGATGGCAACGTTTGAATCCGCCCGTATCCAGACAGCGGCGCGTGCCGTGGGTGTGGCACAAAACGCGCTGGAAATTGGCATGCGCTATGCGCAGGAACGGGTGCAATTTGGCAAACCGCTTTATGCCTTTCCGCGTGTTTACGGCAAAATCGCCTGGATGGTGGTTGAAACCATGATCGCCCGCCAGCTGACCTATTTTTCCGCGGTCGAGAAAGACCAGGATATTCGCTGCGATATTGAAGCCGGGATGGCAAAGCTGCTGGGGGCGCGGGTGGCATGGTCCAATGCGGATAATGCCCTGCAAATTCATGGCGGCAATGGATATGCCACCGAATACCAGATCAGCCGGGTTTTGTGTGATGCCCGTATCCTGAATATTTTTGAAGGTGCTGCCGAAATTCAGGCACAGGTCGTAACCCGCGGATTACTTGGCCGCTGACGCGCCAAAACCGAACCGGGGCCAACTGGCCCAGCCTTGCGGGTGCCTAGTTTTGGCACCCGTTTTTTTTGCATCAACCTAAAGTTCAATATGACTTTGGCCCCCATATAGGGATAGGCTACATGACAAGAAAATGAATTATCGGGAAAAACCGGTAAATCCAAAGGAGACGTCCCATGGATATTCGCCAGGCAGCACCCGGTGCTGCTTCACTGTCCCATGCCCGTGCCGCATATGAAATTGTATCGCCCCATCTGGGCCAGATCGCACAGGAATTTTGTGCAGCCCTGACCGATGCCGGGGCATCGCCGTCGCCTTCATTGGCCGATGCGATGAAACGCTACTGGCAGGATTTATTAAGTGCCAGTGGCCCCGAAACCATCGCCCGTGACCTGGGTAAAAACCCGGTTGCCAGCCAGGGCAGCCTGCCATCGGTCAGCGCGATTATCGCCGCTTATGACCGGGTGATTGCCAGTGCCCTGCGCATGGTGGCGGCCAACTTGCGCGCCAGCAAGGCACAGGCCTGCTGTGATGCCCTGCGAGCGGCCTTTTGCACCGATATGGGCGCGCTTTTGGGGCGGCATATGGCACAGGCCAATGGCAGCGGAACACAGGCCAGTAGCGAAATTCAGGCGATTTCGGAAATCATTGAACGCGAAACCGACAATATCATTTCCGAAGTCGGCTTTCAGGCGGGCCGCATGAAGGACGTTTCCCTGGTGATGGAAACCGATTCCCGCGAGCTTTCCAAACTGGTGGAACGCATTACCGAAACCACCGGCATTGCATCGGGCAATGTGGCAACGGTTGCCTCGGCCACGGAAGAATTACAGTCATCCAGCCAGGAAATTGCCCAGCGCATTCACCGCACCAGCGACATTTCCAACCAGGCCGTTTCCCGCGTGGAGGAAACCACCGGCACAATGGCCAGCCTTTCCAATACCGCCGGGGAAATTGGCAAGGTTGTTGATATCGTCAAACGTATTTCCGACCAGACCAAGATGCTGGCGTTAAATGCCACCATCGAAGCTGCCCGTGCGGGCGATGCTGGCAAAGGATTTGCCGTGGTGGCAAACGAGGTCAAGAACCTGGCCACCCAGACTGAAAAGGCCATTTCCGACATTAATGCGCAAATCCAGGCGATCCAGCAGGCCACATCAAGTGCGGTAAATGCGATTGAAGGGATTGGCGGCGCCATTGATGAAGTCAGCCGCCTGTCGAACGATATTTCAGGGTCGGTCGAACAGCAGACCGCAGCGATTAACGAAATTTCGGCCAGTGCCAAGGAAGTTTCCAGCCACATGCAGGGCATTGCCGATGATATCGGCCTGGCCCATGCCAAGGCCCAGAATGCCAGTGATACATCGGAAAACCTGCGCGGCCTTGCCAGCAATATCCGCCGCGATGTGACCGAAATGGACCAGCGGTTTCGCGCGGTTCTACGCACCACCAGCACAAAAGGCGGCAAAGATGGCGCACCGGGTGAAAAAGCCCGCCAGCGCGTGCCCATCGCCGTTGATATTGACCTGGATTTTGGCAATGGCGACCGCCGCAAGGGGGTTACAGCCGATATGTCCACAGCCGGTCTTCTGGCCCGTATCCAGGCCACCGAAAAGGATGCGGGGAAACCGGTTTCCATTACCCTTGATAACGACACCCACCTGCATGGCACCTTAAAGGCAGTTTCAAGCCTGGGCGCCCATATCCAGTTTGACCAGCTAACCGCTGAAGCCCACCGGGTGATTGACGGCATGCTGGTCAAAACCCGCGCCCATGACGAAAAAATTGCCGAACTGGGCAAACCCCTGGCCCAGCAACTGGGCAAACTGTTTGACGATGCGGTGCGCCGGGGCGAGTTGAAACTCGAAGACCTGATGCGTCCGAAATACAAACTGATTGACGGCAGCGACCCCAAACAGTTTACCACCCCCTTCCTGCAATTTACCGATACCCATTTCGCCCCGTTGCAGGAAGCCACCCTGGGCAAGGATCAGCATATTGTGTTTGTTGCCGCTGTTGACCAGAACGGCTATCTGCCCACCCATAACAAGGTTTTCAGCCAGCCCCAACGCCCCAATGACCCGGTATGGAATATGGGCAATTCGCGCAATCGCCGCATCTTTGATGACCGCGCCGGGCTGATGGCGGCACGCAATACCAAGCCGGTTTTACTGCAAACCTATTTCCGCGATATGGGCGACCGGGTTGTGTTCATGAAGGAATGTGACGTGCCCATCGTGGTGAATGGCAAAAACTGGGGCAATTTGCGCATTGGCTATCGCGCATAATTCACCGCCAGTTTGACCCATACCGGCATGACGGCATTTTCCATAAAAAAGGCAGCAGGGCATTGATCACCCTGCTGCCTTTCTGGTTTTTCTGCCGCCAAAAAACAGGAAATGGCAGCATCACGGCTTAGCGAAATTCAAACAGTTCCTGATGGAAGTGGGTGGACGGCAGGCCATGCCCTGTAAGGTCGCGATAAAGGGCTGCGCCAAAATTACGCGGGCCACAAAACCAGAAACTGGCTGTTTTCCAATCTGATACATCGCGGCGCAACCGTTCGCCGGTCAGCAGGTCATCGCGCCCGTCAATGATGATGTGAACCCTCACACCAGCCTGCTGTGCCAGCAGTTTCAAGCGGGCAGAAAGCTTTTCATCCTCAACCGGAATCGAATGATAAAGATCGATATTCTGGCGCTGGCCTTCTGGCAGGTTAGTCAGTTCCTTCAGCCTTGCCAGAAACGGCGTGATGCCGATACCGCCGCTGACCCAGACCTGCCGCGTGCCTGTGGCATCAAAGGTAAAGGCACCATAGGGGCCTTCGATGCGGGCGCGGGTCCCGGTGGTTAAATGGCTTGGCAATGTGCGTGTATAATCGCCCAGTGCCTTGACCAGAACTTTCAGGCGACGGTCGCCCTCATCCCAGGGCGAGGCAATAGTAAAGGGATGGGCACCTTCCTGTTCATCAAAGGTGATAAAGGCAAACTGCCCCGCCCGATGCCCATGCCAGTTCTGGCCGACCTTCAGGGTTATTTCCAGCGATTTGATGGCTGGGAAATATTCGGTTTTCTCAAGGGTTGCCGTGGTGGTGGCTTTCTGCCCGACACGCCCTGCCAAAACCAGAACCGCACTATAGGCACCGGCGGCCAAAAACAGCGCCAGCAACACGCCACCCGGCCCGGCCCAATCATCATAATTGAACAGAACCAGCGCATGAAACACCAGCGCCAGATAGGCGCAGGCAATGAATTTGTGGGTTTTGGCAAACCAGCGATAGGGCACAAGTTTGACCAGTGCGACAACCATCAGGGCAGCGGCAATATAAAAGCTCCATTCGCCAATGCCTTCGGCCAGATGGCGTTGCGTCATCAGGAATTTTTGCAGGGCATCCCACCCTTCCTGCGAGGGGCGCGGCGGGCGGCTGACATTTAACAAACCCAGCCCCTTCAGCCATTTTGGCCCTTCAACCCACAGCCAGTGGGTGACTGCCATGACCAGGGCAGCAATGCCCAGCCATTTGTGAAGGCGATAGGTTTTATCAAGCCCGCCCAGATAGGGTTCCAGCCATTTGGGCCGGGTTGCCAGAATCATGATCAGGCTCATCAGGGAAATGGCGGTTAACCCGGTAAGCTGCAAAACCTGGTTTCGCACCAGAATGATATTATCCTGTGCCCAGAAATCAGGATGCTCTGCCACCCACAGGCCTGAAACCCCGAGCAGGAAAACACAGAAAATCCATTTTATATTCCGCATGGCATCGTCCTTTGCGCAGATTTGCCCCCACCCGGGGCCTTGCCCATAGGCCGGTTAAACCATATTGCGGTCGCAGAACTATGCCGGATCGACAGAAATTTGTAATAAAATGTAACGGCCAAATATCTGATTTTGCGACTGTTTTTCAGACACATTCCAATCGTTGCGCAACCACATACGCAACCGTCCGCTCAGCCGATATCGGTGATGTCGGCAATGTCGATCAAATCGACATTGCGCTGCAGGATGCGCTTATAGGCCACCAGTTGCCCGCGTGCCATTACCGGGATGGTCAAGCCCGCAATGTTGCGTTGTTCGGCACTGGCATAGTCAATTTCCAGCGCACACCATTCACCGCTGGCACCATTTTGAATAAGCGGGCGGTCATCGCTGCCAATTTCGATTTTGATGCCGTCATAAACAAACTGCACATAGGTCAGATCCCAGCCCGCTTCACGCTGACGACGGGCCGGTTTGCGAATGTAATGGTGCAAATCATCGACCAGCGGGGCGAAATGAACCGCCGGAACAAACAGGTCAATATCATTTAGCGGGCGAGTCCCGCCATAGGCCTGCACGGCCAGCCCACCGCAATAAAGCCGCAGGCACCCGGCATGGCGGAGTCTTTCTTCGATCCATTCCAGTGCTTTGACCAGAGTCCTGCGGCCTTTTGCGTGTATTTTGCGTGTGTTTTACGTTAAACTAGCCTAGCTGTGCGAGGCCAGAATACGCTGGGCAATTTCAACTTCCAGATCGGCAGGATAATCCCAGAAACCGGGTTTGAACGAAGCAGCCCCGCCCGATGCCAGCCAGTCAATACCCCGCAGCAGAATGGCAGAAAACGGATCAAACAAATCCTTGCCCGACCCGCCCATACCCGGTGCAAGGTTAAGCAGGCTGCCGCGATTTAACAGGTAAACCTGTTTGTTTTCATCAAGGTCGAACCGTTCGATATGGCGGCGCATTCGGGTGCGCGGCAGGGTATCAAGCCAGGCCACATCAATTTCGGTATTGGAATGACCAACATTGACCAGAACCGCCCCGCGCCGCACCTGTGAAAGCTGCGCCTTGCCCAAAATCCCAGAAAGGCCGGTGGCCGTTACGATAATGGCATTGTTTTTAAGGCCGGTTTCAAGGTCCACCACGGCGCAACCATGATGCTGGGCCTCCAGCGCGCGAACCGGGTCGCGTTCAGCAACCGAAACAACCGCACCCAAATTGCGCGCCCGTTCGGCCACACCCCGCCCGACCGGGCCAAAACCAATCACCAGCACCGTGCGGCCATACAGGGCCAGCCCCGTCACATTGGAAAAAACCGGCCACATTTCCTGGGCCACATGGTGGCGGTTATGCAGGCGATCCTTGATCGCAATGTCGTTCCAGTTAAAGACCGGGAAGTTCAGATTCAGCTTTTCCACCCGGTGCACACCAGTTGTGGTGGCTTCCAGCGCGCCATCAACCCGGTGGCCCTTTTTAACAAACGCCTCGATCAGTTCGCCACCCATATCGGCAATGATATCGGCGGGTTCGTTGCTTAAAATATCAATGCTTTGAGCATATTCATCGGGTGTCATGCCGGAAAAGGCATGAACCTCCACCCCGTTTGCTGCCAGATAGGCCGCTGCTGCGTCATCGGTACTATCGGGGTTGCACGCCCCCACCTTTACCCGCGCACCAGCCTGCACAAAAGGCAGCAGGGTGGGAATGGTGTCTTCCAGCACATGCTGAAAACTGACGATCGTTTTGCCGCGCAAATCACGTTTGGCAACATAGCGGCCATAAGCCGCGGTAACCGGGCAGATCACCTCGCGCCAGGCAAGGGTTTCGGGGGTGATGCTTGCTGCCAGGGCAGCATCCTTGATGCGGCTAGTGGTCATGGTGTGGGGCCCATATTGAAATTGATCCTGCCGCCTTGGTAATCGCTCTGCCGTCCAATGAAAAGCGCCCAGATCACATCTGCCGTAAATCCCGTGCCCGGGTCAGGCATTTTGCGATAGTAGCCTGGTATCAAAGCGCGCGTAGTCCGCCGAACATATCCCTGACATGTCCCTGACATGCCAAAGGGGCATACCGCCCTTTGCGCATCCCCCCTTTGATCGACACCCTGATGATTACGCGCCCGACGATATGAAACAGGCCCCATTTTTAGCTGCTTTTACCGGCCTGGTTCTGGTTTTGGTTTTGGTTTCGCCCTGCCGGCAATGACCCGCGTGCCCCGCCGGATCATTGCCCAAACCGGCATCAGCCCTTGTTGACGCTGAAAATATTGGTCAACGCCCGGCTGGACAGGCCGTAGGTCTGACGAATTTCTTCGCGGTTCATGCCCTTGGAATAATCCCCCATGATCATGGCCCGACGAATGGATTCCGACACCCCCCAGGGGGACGGAATTTCGACATATCCGCTGCTGCTTGACAGATGCAAAATACGCTCATGCAACTTATGCGAGATATTCAGGTTCATTTTACGGGCCAGATCGGCCCGGTCATTCTTCAGGTAAATCTTGCGTCCCCCGTGGATGTAAACGAATTCCAGCGCCTCGCGAAACCCGAAATCCTCGATCAGTTCCGCCACCAGCCATGGCAGCGAAGCCATTATAAGTGAACGGTTTTCCTCAAACAATCCTTCCAATGTCGCGAATGCCACCTGATCGTAAATCGGAAAACCCTTAAAGATATGACGATCCATCTTCCTGCCCTTGGTTATGGTTTCCACCTCCCACACACTAGGAATATTTCGAATTTAGTTTCAGTGGAACCATACCCGTTATACGCGTAATTTGTTAACGCTATTTCTCGTTGCGAGCAAAAAGCTCAGATAACAAATTTCTTCAGGAGCACATTCATGGACTTCACCCTTACCCTTAACATCGATCCCAAGGACCTCGACGTCATCAATGGCGCACAGCAGAAGGTCGCCCTGGCAAAGCCGGTCGGCAATTCTGCGGCAAATGTGATCTGGGTGGCTTTCGATCCGTTTGAAAGCAATACGATTCAGTGGTCGGAAGAATACTGGATCTATGCTTCGACCGCCTCGACGGGCGTTAATGGCGAAAAGATCACCAAATTGTCCGAAGTCCAGCCTGGTCCGGCCATGACGGGGTCGATCTACACCTTTGGCCAGACGGCAACTTTTGGCGAGCCGGTCAAAAACCCGGCAATTGGCTCCGGGACTTTTGCCGCCCAGAACGACATGCCCTATGACAAATATCCCAGCCTGACCTTTGGTCTGTCCCAGACCGCCATGGTCAACCAGAAGATCCAGGACCGCAAACCGATTTCGGCCACCTCGGTTCTGGCCACCCAGCAAATCCAGGCAACCCCGTTCACCCACGTCTATATCTGGCTGGAAGGCCATTTTGAAAGCTCGACCATCGTGACCGATGTGACCGGCAAACAGTCGGTTGCAAAGTTCGGCGGCAGCGTGACGGAAATCGAAATGTCCTATGACGGCAAAAGCGGCCTGTTTCACCAGTAAGCCGGCACACTGACCCGTTCATAACGGCGTACGGGGGCACATCGCGCCCCCGTATCTGCCAAACAAGGAAATCTGTCATGCAAAACAGGTTTGCGCTCATCCTTGCCTTCATGCTGGCCATTACCGGCTTTTTGTTTCCGGCCCGGCAGGCTGTTGCCGCGGTTAATTGCGATACTTTGCCACCCTTTGCCCGGGTTAATTATGTCGAAATCAACCAGCGGCACATTTTTTGCGGTGAGATTGGCCGCTACGGCGCATCGGGCTTTCATTCGCGACCCAATGGCGAGCTTCCCAACACCATCATCTTCGACAATTACACGTCGGCGCTGGTTCTTTCGCACTGGAATCAAAACCTGAACCAGTGGGACCAAAATGGCATTTACGAACTGAACAATTTCCTGATCGACGACGGCGTGCAGCGTTCAAACAAGGGACGATCCACCATGTTCCCCGACTATTGCACGCAGCAAAATGTGCTGGATGCCATCGCCTATGCCGCCCAACACAATGACCTTTCCGGCCCGTCATGCCTGACGGTACAGGGCCAGGAATTTGAAATTACCGTTCACTGGCTTCGCGATCAAAACGGCTGGTACATCAACAGCGCCTATCCGCGCCTGTAACACCTGCCTCCCTTTATTTCTTTCCCGGCTCCCCCATAAAAAGACCACGAGCAAACAAAACACACCTTTTGCGTGCAGTGTTGAAAATGGCACCCACAGTGCAACCAACCCCGCGCGAACTCAGCCTGCTGCATGGTTAGCACTGCCGTTTGTTTCCCCCTTCGAGGGGACAATAACGCGCCAGTAAACACATCCATTCTTGAGGTTTTTCATGCTGTGGTTACAGCAACGCTTGCTCCGCCACATAAATTCACGTTTAAGTTGAATATTGCAGAAATACCAAGCCAGATTGCACATCCTGCGGCCTCCAGCAGCGGGGATCATGATGCGCAAACAACAAATTTTATGGGGAGCAGATTATGAATTTCAGCCTTACCCTTAACATCGATGCCAAAGACCTTGGCTTTATCAATGACGCAGGCCAGAAGGTCGCCCTGGCAAGGCCGGTCGGCAATTCTGCGGCAAATGTGATCTGGGTGACTTTCGATCCGTTCGAAAGCAATACAATACAATGGACAGAAGAATACTGGATCTATGCCTCGACCACATCGACCAACATAAAGGGCAGTCAGATCCAACAAATGTCTCAAGTCGCGCCCGGCCCGGCCATCACAGGGGCGATCTACACCCTTGAGCCCGCAGCGACCTTTAGCACACCAATCCCAAACCCGACCATCGGGGCCAATACCTTTGCCGTACAGAACGAGGTGCCCTATGACGAACATCCCGTCCTGACTTTGGGCCTGTCGCAAAGTGTTACTGTTAACCAAAGGAATTTGGACCGCATCCCCATCTCGGCTACGGCGGTACTCGCCACGCAACAAATACAGATGACCCCAGGCAACAGCGTTTACATCTGGCTGGAAAGCGATTTTGGCAGTTCGACGATCATTACTGATTTGACCGAATTGGCAGACGTGAATGGCAAACGGGCGATTGCCAAATTCGGTGATGGTATTTCCCATATCGAAATGTCTTATGACGGTAAAATCGGCCTGTTTCACGAATGATACAAACATTCGTCCCGCTTTAGCAGCATTCCCCCCCTAAGCGCCACTCCACGCCGCGCCATCGCACCTGCAGCAGGCCCGATCAACAGAAACAAAGCCAGCAACACCCCGTGCTGGCTTTTTTATTGGCAGGCAGCCTTAAACACATCTTTTGCGTGCAGATAGGTCAATGGCCCCCACAGCGCGGCGCAATCCGTGCAAACCCAGCCTGCCGCACGGTGTGCGCTGCCTGTTTTCATCATCCAAACAGATAGCGGCAATCCTTTAACCTTATCCATTGCACGGATTTTTCAGCCTGTGGTTATCGCAAAACTTGCCCTGCCCGGCAGATTGACGCAGCATACCCGCCCGGCTTCCAGCCCCGGTGACATGCGCAGACAAAGGTTGTCGCCAACGTCTGCGCAATTACGGGCGGAAACCTTGCTGAAATACCGTGCCAGATTACATGTCAGGCAGGTTTTAACGGAGATGAAAGATGGCTGCCTTTTTGCAGATCGGTGTTTTGCTGGCGATGGCTGCCGTTGGCATCATTCTGGTGCTGGGCATTATCACCATGGCCCGGGGCAAAAGCGCACGCACATCAAACAAGCTGATGCAATGGCGCATCATCGCCCAGGCAGGCGCCATCATTTTGCTGCTGATCCTTTCGGTACTTGCCGTTGGTCACCATTAAGGCACGGCAAAACCAAAAGGCGACCTTCATCCTCCCCCAACAGGAAACACAGCCAGAAACATGGTCCAACTGACACGGATTTACACCAAATCGGGCGACAAGGGCAAAACCGCCCTTGGCAATGGCAAGCGGGTGGCAAAAAACGATATTCGCGTTGCTGCCTATGGCACGGTTGATGAAACCAATGCCGTGATCGGCGTGGCACGGTTGCACAGTGCGGATGATCCCGAAACCGATGCCATGCTGGCCCGCATCCAAAATGACCTGTTTGATCTGGGTGCCGATTTATGCACACCGGGGGATGGCAGCGACGATAACCCCGATCAGCCTTCCTTGCGCATCACTGCCCGCCAGACCGAACGCCTGGAACAGGAAATTGATGCCATCAATGCCGGGTTGGACCCGCTGAAATCCTTTATCCTGCCCGGTGGCAGCGCATTGGCGGCCCAATTGCATGTGGCGCGCACCGTATCGCGCCGGGCCGAACGGCTGGTGGTCGAGCTGGCCGGGATCGAGGCCATCAACCCCGAAGCGGTGCGATATATAAACCGCCTGTCCGACCATATGTTTGTTCTGGCCCGCCATGCCAATAATGGTGGCAAGGACGATATTTTGTGGAAGCCGGGGCTGACCCGCTAGGCCCTGTTGGCGTGCAAAAATACTGGATAAAGCCCTGTTCAAGGCGGGCTTTGTCCCTTATCAAGACTGGCAAGGGTTAGAATTTTTCAGTAAAGAAGTTATCGTTAACGTTAACCTCTTTACGTAAATTGACAATCCTGTGGATGGCAATTATTGTGCATCGCAGGGAAAACAGTAACACCGGGCGTATCAGGCCATTAAGGTTGATATGCTCATTGGTTAGACAACAAAAACGAACAGGTCTGTCATGAAGGTTCTTGTCGCCGTTAAGCGCGTTGTGGATTACAACGTCAAGATCCGTGTCAAACAGGACCAGTCAGGCGTTGAACTTAGCAACGTCAAGATGTCCATGAACCCGTTTGACGAAATTGCCGTTGAAGAAGCCGTCCGCCTGAAGGAAGCCGGTACCGCCACCGAGGTGGTCGCCGTATCCCTTGGCGTGAAGCAGTCCCAGGAAACACTGCGTACCGCCCTTGCAATGGGTGCGGACCGCGCCATCCTGGTTGAAAGCGACGACGAATTGCAGCCGCTGGCCGTTGCCAAGCTGTTAAAGGAAGTTGTGGCCAAGGAAAGCCCGGATCTGGTGATTCTGGGGAAACAGGCCATTGACGATGATGCCAACCAGACCGGCCAGATGCTGGCGGCATTGCTGGATTGGCCGCAGGGCACCTTTGCCTCGAAAATCGCGATTGCCGATGGCAAAATGGATGTCACCCGTGAAGTTGATGGCGGCCTGGAAACGGTAAAACTGACCCTTCCGGCCATTGTCACCACTGACCTTCGCCTGAACGAACCGCGCTATGCCTCGCTTCCGAACATCATGAAAGCGAAGAAAAAGCCGCTTGATACCCTGACACCGGCAGATCTTGGTGTTGATACCGCACCGCGTCTTAAAACGCTGAAGGTGACCGAACCGGCAGCACGCGAAGCAGGCATCAAGGTTGCGGACGTAGCCGAACTGGTCGACAAGCTTCGTAACGAAGCCAAAGTAATTTAAGCGGGGGCAGGTCCAATGAGCATTCTTGTTATTGCCGAACACGACAATACCGAATTGAAGGGCGCGACCCTTTCCACCATCGCAGCGGCCAAAAAAATTGGCGGCGACATTACGGTTCTGGTTGCCGGTGAAAACTGTGCCGCGATTGCCGATGCCGCTGCAAAGGCCGAAGGCGTTTCCAAGGTTCTGCTGGCTGACAATGCGGCCTATGGCCATGCGCTGGCTGAAAACCTGGCAGGTCTGGTTACCGAACTGGCCGGTGATTACAGCCACATTCTGGCGGCATCATCGACCACGGGCAAAAACTTCATGCCGCGTGTTGCCGCCCTTAAGGATGTCGCGCAGATTTCCGACATCATCGATGTTGAAGATGCCGATACTTTTGTGCGCCCGATTTATGCGGGCAATGCCCTTGCGACGGTTCAGTCATCTGACAGCCTGAAACTGATCACCGTGCGGACCACGGGCTTTGATCCGGTTGCTGGCGAAGGTGGTTCAGCCAGCGTTGAAAACATCGCGATTGCGGCGGATTCCGGTAAATCCAGCTTTGTCGGTCAGGAACTGACCGAGTCGGAACGCCCGGAACTGGCAGCAGCATCGGTTGTTATCTCTGGTGGTCGCGGCATGGGTTCGGCTGAAAACTTCCACCTGATCGAACCGATCGCCGACAAACTGGGCGCAGCCATTGGCGCATCACGCGCTGCGGTTGATGCCGGATACGCCCCGAACGACTGGCAGGTTGGACAGACCGGCAAAGTTGTTGCACCGCAGCTATACATTGCGGTAGGCATTTCAGGTGCTATTCAGCATCTTGCCGGCATGAAGGACAGTAAGGTCATTGTCGCGATCAACAAGGACGAAGATGCGCCGATTTTCTCGGTCGCCGATTACGGACTTGTTGCTGACCTGTTCGAGGCCCTTCCCGCATTGGCGAGTGAACTCGACAAATAGTCAGATCCTTTTTGGATAGGGATGAGTGGGGAAACATGGCTTCATTGGAAGATATCAAAACAATCGGCGTGATTGGTGCCGGTCAGATGGGCAACGGGATTGCCCACGTGATCGCGCTTGCCGGTTATGACGTTCGTCTTCTTGACGTGTCTGAGGAAGCGCTTGAAAAGGCGCTCGGTCAGATTGGCAAGAACATGGACCGTCAAGTCAAAAAAGAGATGATTTCAGAAGCGGACAAGGATGCAGCCCTTGCCCGGATTACGACCGGGGTGGAATATTCCTTCCTCTCTGAATGCGATCTCGTGATCGAAGCCGCGACGGAAAACGAAGAGATCAAAAAGCAGATCTTCAAGTCGCTGTGCCCGGTCCTTGGCCCGGAAGCCATTATTGCGACCAACACGTCGTCCATTTCGGTCACGCGTCTCGCTTCCTATACGGACCGCCCGTCGAAATTCATGGGCATGCACTTCATGAATCCGGTGCCGCTGATGAAGCTGGTTGAACTGATCCGTGGCATCGCCACCGATGAGACAACCTATCGCACCATTCATGAACTGACGAAAAAACTGGGCAAGGACACAGCAAGTGCTGAAGACTTCCCGGCCTTTATCGTCAACCGCATCCTGCTGCCGATGATCAACGAAGCCGTCTATACCCTTTACGAAGGTGTGGGCAATGTCCAGTCGATCGACACGGCATTGCGTCTTGGGGCAAATCATCCGATGGGTCCGCTGCAACTCGCGGATTTCATTGGTCTGGATACCTGCCTTTCGATCATGCATGTCCTGCATGATGGCCTGGCCGATACCAAATATCGTCCCTGCCCGCTGCTGGTCAAATATGTCGAAGCTGGCTGGCTTGGCCGCAAGGTGGGCCGTGGCTTCTATGACTATTCCGGCGACGAACCGGTTCCGACCCGTTAATCCGGGATCGAAAAAACATCAAAGGCCATCGTCCCCGGACGGTGGCCTTTTTGCATTTTGGCACCCAATAAGGGTGCTTCGCGCATTTTCACAATCAAAGTGGTTGATATTGCGGACCGATTTTGTACTCCTGTAGGCAATAAAACCAACGGGAGGCGTTCGCAATGTTTATGGGAATCGATGTTGGAACATCGGCAGTCAAGGCACTGCTGATGGATGACACATCCGCAATTGTTGCCGAAGCAGACATTGCCCTGTCGCTTAGCAATCCCCGCCCCTATTGGAGCGAACAGAACCCTTCTGACTGGTGGGATGCCACCTTGCAGGCCATTGACCTGATCATGAGGGAAAATGCCGGCGCACTGGCAAAGGTGCGCGCCATTGGCCTGTCGGGGCAAATGCATGGTGCGGTTATTCTGGGTGCCGATGACACCCCGCTGCGCCCCGCCATTTTATGGAATGATGGCCGCGCAAAAACCGAATGCGACGAACTGGAAGCCGCCCTTCCCGGCCTGCCGCACCGTGCAGGCGTTGTGGCCATGCCTGGCATGACAGCGCCAAAGATCACCTGGCTGCAAAAACACGAGCCGGACATTTTCGCAGCGATTCGCACCATCATGCTGCCCAAGGATTATATCCGCCTGTGCCTGTGCGGGGAAAAGGCCACTGAAATGTCCGATGCCGCCGGCACCCTGTGGCTGGACGAGGAAAACCGCGCCTGGAATGACGATGCCATTGCCGCAACCGGCCTGCGCCGCAACCAGGTACCCGACCTGTTTGAAGGCAGCGACCCAACCGGCACCCTGCGCCATGAACTGGCCGAACGCTGGGGCATGGATAAAAACGTGGTCATTGCCGGGGGTGGTGGCGATGCCGCGACAGGCGGCATTGGGGCAGGCGCAGTCACCCACGGGGCGGGCTTTATTTCGCTTGGCACGTCATCCCAGCTTTTTGTTGCATCCGACCGTTACCGGCCCAAGCCGGAATTGCTGTTGCACAGCTTTGCCCATGCCATTCCCGATCGCTGGTTTCAAATGGCAGTGCTGCTCAACGGGGCAAGCTGCCTGGCCTGGGTTGCGAAAATTCTGGGTGAAAACAATATCGGCGAGCTTTTAACCCGCACCGAAGCCCAGCATAAAAAACCATCGGATTTGATGTTCCTGCCCTATCTGAGCGGGGAACGCACACCACATAACGACCCATATGCACGCGGTGTTTTCTTTGGGCTGGGCACGAATACCAACCGCGAACATATGGTACAGGCGGTGCTGGAAGGCGTTGCCTTTGCCCTGGCCGATGCACAATCCTGCCTGCATGCAGCGGGGACCTATTGCGAATTACCCGGCGTAATTGGCGGCGGTGCACGCAGCCTTTACTGGACGCAAATGATCGCCGACATCATGGGCACCCCGCTTGCACGTTATAAAGGCGGGGCCAAAGGCCCGGCCTTTGGTGCGGCACGGCTGGCACGCCTTTCGGTGCGCGATGGCTCGATCGAGGAAGTCTGCACCCCGCCTGCCATCGAAGATATCCTGAAACCCGACCAGAACCGCCACGAACAATACCAGCCGCGCATGGCAAAGTTCCGCCGCCTCTATGATGCCCTTGCCGCCGAATTTCAGGACCGTCCGGCTTCCTGAAATGGGCTGACGGGGATTTGGAACCGCACGAAGACACGGCCATTCTTCGTCGTGAATTTATCAAACACGCGCTCTGGCCGCCTTTGGCGGCTTACAGGAGCAAGGCATCATGCCTTCCTGGCGACCTCATGTAAGGTTTTTTGCATATATTTTATCCATCAGGCATTTATTCGCACATTCGGGCCTTTTAACACCTGGAATTATTTCCAATATCAAACTAACTGACCCGAATATCGACGGATGGCCGCGTGATGATAACGGTAATAGGAAGTGCCAGCCTGGACCTTGCCGCGCGCAGTGCAATCATGCCGCAGCCTGGTGTGACCATCCGCGCCAGCGATTATCGCAGTGGCCCCGGCGGCAAAGGCTGCAATCAGGCCATTGCGCTGGCACGGCTGGGGCATGTTCCAGGTTTTCTGGCCAAAATTGGCGATGATGCCATGGGCGCCATATTGTTAACCGCGCTGGAAAGCGAGGGGATTGATATTGCCGCCATCCTGCGCACGGGCGATGCCCCTACCGGCATTGCCATGATCCATATTGATCATAATGGTGAAAACATGATCACCGCCGTCAGTGGTGCCAATGCCCAACTGACCGAAACCGATATCGAAACCCACCAGTCCCTGATTTCCGAGGCCGATTTCCTGCTGGTACAGCTTGAAAGCCCGGCAAGTGCCATTGCCTGTGCCATGAAACATGCGCGCAGCACCCAAACCACCACCATTCTGGACCCAGCCCCGGTGGCCGACCGGGTTGTGATGCGCGATCTGGTATCGCTTTGCCATATCGTAACGCCCAATCAGGGGGAATGCAGCGCCTTAACCGGCATTACCCCTACCGATATGGATTCCGCGCGGCGGGCGGCAAGCGTGCTGCACCGCATGGGGGCCAATACGGTTATTTTAAAAATGGGGCGGATCGGTGCGTTTTTCTGCGATGGATCACAAAGTGATCTGGTGCCAGGATACCAGGTATCATCGGTCGATAGTGTGGCGGCGGGGGACTGTTTTAATGCCGGGCTGGCATCCGCCCTGCATGAAGGGGCCAGCCTGCCCGAAGCCGTAAAATTTGCCTGTGCTGCCGGTGCGCTGACCACAACGCAATCAGGGGCGGCATCTGCCACCCCCTATCGGCATGAAGTTGCCGAATTTATGGAATCCGCCCGGCAAACCTGCCAGCACGCCTGATGTTGCAATACCCTGCCTGATCGCCCATGCAAGATGGCACAAATCGCAACACATCAGCGACCGTGAAGCAGGCGGGGTTTACGTACCCCCCCCACCCATCTTTGCAAGCTTCGCGCTTGGCCCGTTTAATTTTCCGTCAGGCGGGTGAAATAATCGACCACGGCGGGGTCGGTCCAGGGGGCGACACCTTCGATATAACCGATGATATTGCCATCGCGCCCGACCAGAATGCTGGTGGGCAGGCCCCGTACCTTAAAGGCGCGGGCGAGCACACCTTTGGGGTCAAGTGCGGTATCAAGGTTATGGATGTCGTTTTCCTTGTAAAACGCTTCTACATCCTTTGCCCCGCCACGATCCTGGCTGATGGTCAGCACCCGGAAGGGTTTATCTTCCATGGTTTTTGCCAGTTCATTCAGATCGGGCATTTCGCGCACACAGGGCGCACACCATGTCGCCCACAAATTCACCAGCAAAACCGTACCCTTGAATTCCTTCAGGTCGTGGATATTGCCGTTTTCATCACTAAATTCGGTTTTGTCAGGCAGGGAACCTGCATGTGTGGTGCTATCAAGTTTTGAAAGTTCGTCAGGGACATCCACATTGGCAAAGGCAGGGCTTGCATAAATGGCGGATATGGCGACAATCACGCCAAGTTTCATATATTGAAGCAGCGGCTTCACGATACACACCTTTCAGACCAAAGCGAAAACAACATGACCGACCAGACCTCTGCCGACCAGAAAAACGCCAACGCCCTGTGGGGCGGTCGCTTTGAAGCAGGCCCTTCCGCGATCATGGAAGAAATCAATGCTTCAATCGGGTTTGACAAACGCCTGTATGCCCAGGACATCCAGGGTTCAAAGGCCCATTGCGCCATGCTGGTCAAGCAGAACATCATTCCGGCTGAGGATGGCGAGAAAATCATCGAAGGTCTAGACCGCATTCTTCAAGAAATCGAGAGCGGCCATTTCGTGTTTTCCACCGCACTTGAAGATATTCACATGAATGTCGAAAGCCGCCTGCGTGATCTGATCGGTCCGGCGGCCGGTCGCCTGCATACCGGGCGTTCGCGCAATGACCAGGTCGCAACCGATTTCAAACTGTGGGTGCGTGATGTTGCGCTAAATGATCTGGAGGCAGGCCTTGCCGGGTTGCAGGAAGCTCTGATCGGCCAGGCGGAAAAGCATATTGATACCGTGATGCCGGGCTTTACCCACCTTCAGGCGGCCCAGCCGGTAACATTTGGCCATCATATGCTGGCCTATGTTGAAATGTTTGGCCGGGACCGTTCGCGCGTTGCTGACTGCAAGGAACGCATGAACGAAAACCCCCTGGGTTCAGCCGCCCTTGCCGGTACCCCCTACCCGATTGACCGCCATCTTACGGCCGAAACCCTGGGCTTTGCCCGCCCGACGGCAAACTCGCTTGATGCCGTTTCGGACCGTGACTTTGCGCTGGAATATCTGAATGCGGCGTCGATTACGGCGATGCATCTGTCGCGCCTGGCCGAAGAAATGGTCATCTGGTGTTCGGCCCAGTTCAAGTTTATCGGCATGTCCGATAAATTTTCGACCGGATCATCGATCATGCCGCAAAAGCGCAACCCCGATGCCGCCGAACTGATCCGTTCAAAAATCGGCCGGATTGTCGGGTGTTATAACTCGCTGATGTTATCGATGAAGGGCCTGCCGCTGGCTTATTCCAAGGACATGCAGGAAGACAAGGAACCGGTATTCTTTGCCCATGACCATCTGGGCCTGTGCGTGGCTGCCATGACTGGCATGGTTGCCGACATGAAGGTATTTGCCGATAACATGCGCAAGGCTGCCGGTGCAGGTTACATCACCGCAACCGACCTTGCCGACTGGCTGGTGACCGAACTGGGCATGCCGTTCCGCGATGCGCACCATGTGGTTGGCGCAACCGTGAAACTGGCCGAAACGCTGGGCTGTGACCTGGACCAGTTGCCGCTGGAAGAATTGCAGAAAATCGAACCGAAAATCACCAGCGCCGTTTTTGACGTGCTGACCGTGGAAGCATCGGTTGCCGCACGCAAAAGCTTTGGCGGGACAGCGCCGGAACGGGTCCGCGAATCCGTTGCTGCGGCAAAGGAAAGGTTTTTGAAATGAAAGATCTGAAAATGACCCGCCATGGCACGCGCGCGCTGATTTTGGCGCTGGCAGTGACCATGGGACTGGCCGTTGCCGCATGCGGCAAAAAAGGCCCGCTTGAACCGCCAACGGAAGCTGGCAAAGATTACCCCCGGAGCTATCCAAGCCAATGAACCATTTTGAATATGTTGATGGTGTTCTGAACGCCGAAGGCGTTTCGATCTCCGAGCTTGCCGAGCAGGTCGGCACGCCGTTTTATTGCTATTCCACTGCAACCCTGGAACGCCATTACAAGGTATATGCCAGCGCGTTTGACGGGCTGGATGCCACGGTTTGTTATGCGTTGAAGGCCAATTCAAACCAGGCCGTGATCAAGACGCTGGCAAAGCTGGGTGCCGGGGCTGATGTGGTATCGGTTGGCGAAATGCGCCGGGCATTGCGTGCCGGTATTGCACCGTCCAAGGTGATTTTTTCGGGCGTGGGCAAGGCCGATGCCGAAATGCGCGAAGCGCTGGACGCCGATATCGCCCAGATCAATGTCGAATCGATCCCCGAACTGCTTGAGCTAAACCGCGTTGCCCTGGATATGGGGAAAAAGGCGCGTATTGCGCTGCGTATCAACCCGCATGTTGATGCCAAAACCCACGAAAAAATTGCCACCGGCAAGGCCGAAAACAAATTTGGCATCGACTGGACCCGCGCGATTGAAGTGTACCGTGATGCCGCTGCCATGGATGGCATCGAGGTTACCGGTATTGCCATGCATATCGGATCGCAGCTTACCGATCTGACCCCGTTCCGCGAGGCCTTCACCCGCCTGGCGGGCCTGGTCGAGGAACTGCGCACCCACGGGATCGAAATTAAAAACCTTGATCTGGGTGGCGGGCTTGGCATCGCCTATCAGGGCGAAACCCCGCCCCTGCCCGATGCCTATGGCCAGATGGTGCGTGAAACGGTGGGCCATCTTGGCTGCCATATCACCCTGGAACCGGGCCGCCTGATTGTCGGCAATGCCGGTATTCTGGTATCGCGCGTCATGTATATCAAAGATGGCGAAGCAAAACGCTTTGTTATCCTTGATGCCGCAATGAACGATCTGATCCGCCCGACCCTTTATAACGCCTATCACGAAATCATCGCGGTTAGCGAAGCAGGCGATGGCGATAAAATGGCGACTGTCGATGTGGTTGGCCCGGTTTGCGAAACCGGCGATACCTTCGGCAAGGACCGCAAACTGCCCGATAACCTGCAACCGGGTGATCTGGTGGCGATCTGTTCGGCGGGCGCCTATGGCGCGGTGATGTCATCGACCTATAACACCCGTGCCTTAACGCCGGAAGTTCTGGTCAGCGGTGATAAATTTGCCGTTATCCGCGAACGTCAGTCCATCGACGAACTGATTGGCCTTGATAAAATTCCGGGCTGGCTGGACTAGGAAAACCGGGGCATTCACCTGCCCGGTCACTTCAAAACCATCGCAAGGGGACCGTGAATTTCACGGTCCTTTTTTGCATGACTTCACACGGTCTTTGCTTGACCTTAAGTATTAGCGGTCCAAACTGGATAACAGGATCCACGACAGGGCCTTTTGCGTGAATATGTTGGTCACTTCCGCCCGGCTGGAACGCCGGCTGAAAATTGCGCGTCACATTCTGACGTGGGAACGGGTGTGGCCACGCCTGATCCCCGTACTGGCCATTATTGCAACCGTTTTTGGCCTGGCCCTGACGGGTATTCTCGCCCATTTGCCGCCGCTGGTTCATATTGGCATTCTGGCACTGGCCTTTGTTGGCATTGGTGTGTGTGCAGCCTTTGTCTGGCGCGCCCTGCGGACACCGGGCGCCATTGATGTGATGGCGCGACTGGAGGCCGAAAACAACCTGCGCCACACCCCGATCCAAAGCCAGCTTGATGCGATTGCCCCAACCGAAGATGCCCTGACATCCTATTTATGGCAGCGGCAATTGCGCATCAACGAGGCCAGCACCGACAATTTGCGCCTGCCGCGCCCACGTGCCGTTCTGGCAAAGATGGACCCGTTCGGGCTAAGTGTTATTCCTGTATTGCTGTTATTTGTCGGCATCCTGAGCGCACATGGCAAATATGCCGACCGCCTTGTCACCGCCTTTGACCCGATCAGCCGTTTGGGCACCGCACGCTTTGCCACCAGCCTGTGGATCACGCCACCGGCCTATACCGGCAAAATCCCCCGCACCATCGACCCCACGCGTGAACGCAACATCATTTATGTGACGGCACTTGAAACCGGGCTGGGTGCCAATAACCGCACGAGTGCGACCTGGAATGGTACTGGCACGGCAGAGCGCGATTACGGATTTGGCAGCACACCGGATGGCAACAGCACCGTCACCGGCACAGAACGCGATAACAATGCCAGTGCAGGCACCAGCGCCAATAACGGCGATACCGGCAACGGGGATGCGGACGGTACGGCTAACCAGCGTGTGCGCTTGCGCGTGCCTGCGGGCACCATTTTGTCTGGCAGCATCACCAGCGCGTGGGAACCGACCCTTATTTCGCCAGACGGCCATGAACGCGCCTTTGGCGAGGAAAATGGCAACAATACCTATACCATTTCAACGCCGTTGGATTTGCCCGGTGAATGGAATGTCACAGTATGGGGCACCAGCCGCCTGACCCTGACCGTTGATATCATCCCCGATCTGCCACCGATTTTGGCGTTTGTCGCGCCGCCAAGTGCCACCAAGCGCGACCATGTGCATCTGGATTATATCGCCAATGATGATTATGGCCTGCGCAAGCTGGCACTGGTGATCAGCCCGCGGCTGGAGGCATCGCCCGCCGGGGTTTATGGCAAAACCGATGATATCACCATCAATCTGACCGGCCCGCTGGATGGCAATAGCGACGATAACGTCAAATCAGCCAGCCATGCCCGCGATACGCAGCCTTTGGATGACACAGCCCCGGTGGTCAATAACCTGCACGGTCCCTATTTTTTAAATCTGGTTGATCATGCCTGGGCGGGCCTGCCGGTGAATTTGCAACTGGTAGCAGTGGATAATGCCGGGCAAAGTGCCAAAAGCGAAATCCAGTCCATGGTGTTGCCGGAACGCGAATTTACCCACCCGGTGGCGCGCAAGCTGATTGATATTCGCAAATTCCTGCTGCGCTATCCCGAACGGGCGCGCGAATGGCGCGACAACCTTTATCCCGTGTTAAATGCCCCGCAGGCCTATGGCGGCGATATTGGTGTATTTCTGGGGTTATCCGTGGCAACAGCGCGGCTATCGGCCCATCTGGACGACATTGCCTATCACCATAATGTCGGCGACCTGTTGTGGCATATCGCCGAGGAAATCGAACGCGGCCAATATGGCCTTGCCGAACGCAACCTGATCGATGCCGAAGAAAAACTGCTTGAGGCGCTATCGAACCCCGATATCAGCGAACAGGAAATTTCCGACCTGATTGAACGTTACCGCCAGGCATTAAACGAATATATGTCGGCCCTGGCACAGCAGGACCAACCACAGCGCGATCAAAACGCCCCGCAGGGCAAAATGATCGAACAGCAGGACCTGTCGCGCGTGATTGACCAGATAAGTGCTTTGATGCGGTCAGGTGCCCGCAATGATGCCCGCAACCTGATCGAACAATTGCGCCAGCTGGTCGAAAACATGCAGGTCAGCACCGATGGCCAAGGCCAGGAGATTACCCGTCCGCTGCGCCAGATGCTTGATGGTATGCGCGATCTGGCGCGACGCCAGCAGGAACTGATGGATCAGGGCGATCAGCGCAACAATGATGTTCCCAGCAGCCAGGACCGCGCACAAACCCAGCAGCAGCTTTCTGACGATGCCAGTGCACTGACGAAAAATGAAAGTTTTGATCGTTTTGGTCAAAGCAGCGGCCTGCAAAGCGCCATTGATGCCATGACCCGCGCCTCCGAGGCGCTAGCCCATGGCCGCCAGCACGAAGCCCTGCAACAACAGCAGCAGGCCCTGCAAAGCCTGCGCGAGGGTATTGGCGCATTGGGTCAGGCGCTGGAAGGGCTAAGCAAAATGATGCCAATGTTTGATGAAATGGGCACATCAGGCCAGCGCGACCCGCTGGGTCGCCCGGTGGATGGCAGCAATGGCACCAACATCCCTGATGCCGATACCCTTAATCAGACCTGGCGTATCCTGCAGGAATTGCGCCGCCGTTCCAGCGACCCGGAACGCCCGAAAATCGAACATGATTATATCGATCGGTTGCTAAAACGCTTTTAACGTCTGCCCGATCTGATCACTTTATCACCCCCCGGTACGCGTACTGCTACGGTGGGCGCATCATAGCCAGGTGCATAAACGGTAACGGCGCGTGACAAAATCTCCCGCTGCTTCCAATGGCACGGCATGGCTCATTTGTGCTGCCGGAAAACGTAGGTATTTTCACCCTTCCCTAACCGGCACGATCCCTTCACAACCATACCAGATAAAACAAAACAGGCGGCCCGATGGACCGCCTGCCTTTGAATGCGCGATATAAGCGCAAAAACCTTATTGATCGACGGCTTCACGCGGGTCAAGGAAGGTGACCTGAAGGCGCGTTGCTGTCGGGTTCGGTTTGCGGATTTTGGTTTCCACATTCAGGGTTTTGCCAACCGGCAAAATCTGTTCCTGGATCGGCATGCCCGGTTCGGTCTGCGCGGCTTCCTGATCGTAAATCAGGGCGACCTTTTTGCGCTGAACCACACGATCAAGCGGATCAAGCAGTTCGATCAGCAAATAGGGAAGCGGGCGGTCAATGCTGCTGACATTGACGATTTCCGCACGTACCACCAGCACATCAACGCCGTCTTCTTCTTCACGGGTTGGTGGCATTTCCTTGATATCAAGGCCTTCGCCCACATGCGGCACTTCAAGCCCGACCATGGAATAAACCTTGGCAATCGGCGGCCACAAAGTGATCAGCGTGTCCTTGGCAAAAAAGGCCCCGGCGCCAACACCTGCAATGATCAGAATCAGAACGATCCAGCCGATAATGCCCTTTTTCGATTTCGGGGCAGCATCGTCATTATTTGCCAGTTGCCGCGGAAAGGGCGGCGGATCGGGAATACGGTCAGCCCCTTCAAACCCGGCATCAACATCGCCATCATACTGGCTGCTGCCAAAATCGTTGCTTTGGGACATGGCATCGTCAAAGGATGACGGTGCTGCTTCCCGTGCTGGCGATGGTGCCGGCGCAGCCGGTGCGGCAGGTTTCCCCCCCGGAGGATCCTGATGCCAGCTGTTGCCGCAATTTTTGCAGCGTACAGTTCTGCCTTTCGGGCCAATTGACTCGGCCTTTACAGAGTATTTTTTAGAACATTCTGGGCAAGTTATGATCATTGCAAACCTGGCATATAGCTGTCAGCAGCTGGAATTCCAAAGCTAGGGATACAGTAAAAACAGCCGACGAACACCCCCGCTTTTCGTCGCCCTATACTATATGTAAATAGCGCCGATTTAACAGACTGTTAAGCAAAGATAACAGAAGCTCGCCCCGGCGGGGAATAAACTGCGCTCAGGATCACATGTTGCAGGGGCAAAACACGCCTTCGGCCGATAATTTTTTATGTTAAAACAGGGCGGTGTCCCAAATTGCCGGGCGTTGATTTGCATATCCACGCATTTTTAAGGCATTTTCGGATATAAGCCCGTCTGTGCCATTATATTTGTGGGCATCGCCCACAGCCCGGCCAGATGGCCCCTTTTCGCAGTCAGGAGGACGCAGGTGAACGAAGTCGTCAGTTTCCGCAATGTCGGGGTCCGGTATGAATCGGGGCCGGAAGTTCTGCGTGAACTGAATTTTTCCCTGACACGCGGTAGTTTCCACTTTCTGACCGGGGCATCGGGTGCGGGCAAATCCACGCTGATGCGCCTGCTTTATCTGGCACTGCGCCAGACACGCGGCGAAATTACCATTTTTGGCCGCGACAATATTCGCATCCCGCGCGAGGAATTACCGGCGATCCGGCGCAAAATTGGCGTGGTGTTTCAGGATTTTCGCCTGATCAACCATTTGACCACCTTTGAAAATGTTGCCCTGCCGTTACGTGTTGCCGGGGTCGAGGATTTGCAGATCCGCAAAAACGTGACCGAACTTCTGGAATGGGTGGGCCTTGGCGACCAGATCAACGCGGTGCCATCGCGCCTGTCAGGCGGGCAGCAGCAGCGCGTTGCCATTGCGCGCGCCGTGATCAGCCGCCCGGCCCTGCTGCTGGCCGATGAACCAACAGGCAATGTCGATGACCGCATCGCCATGCGCCTGCTGTACCTGTTCGAAGAACTCAACAAGCTGGGCACCACCGTATTGATCGCCACCCATAACCGCCACCTGATCCGCCGGTTCGGGCACAAACACTGGCTGCTTGAAGGTGGCACCATCCACGACCTTGACCATCGCCCGCAGGCTTAGGCACAGACTGACCAAGACCCAAAACAGGAAATAACCAGGCATTATGGCATTCCGTTCACGTCCCTCGCATTTGCCCCTTGAGAACGACTCCTCAAGCCGGTTTTTGCCCAGTATCGTTGCGCTGATGGTGGCATTGCTGACATTTTCGATTGTCGGCCTTGCCGTACTGCACGATACCGTGGGGCGCTGGGCCAGCCAGATCGATGGCAGCCTGACCATTCAGGTGCCGCCAACCGGCCTGTCGCAGCTTGAACCCGACCAGCGCGAAGCAGCCCTTGAAGACCGGGTGCAGTCGATCATTGATGCCGTAACCGGCCAGCCCGGTGTTGCCCGCATTGCCGAGCTAAGCCCCGATAAAATGGCGGAACTGCTGGAGCCATGGCTGGGCCCCAATGAAATGATCAGCGATTTGCCGATCCCGCGTATCATTGAAATCACACCGGAAAGCGGTTTTGATTTCAGCGTGCTTGAAGCGACTGTTTCGCGCACTGCGCCGGAAGCCGTGCTTGATGACCACCGCATCTGGCTGGAACGCATCAGCGATGTTGCCGTTTCGGTGGAAATGGCGCTGATCGCGCTGATTGGCGTTTTGTTTGCCGCCACCATCCTGTCGGTGTTTTTTGCCACCCGTTCGGGCCTGTCCATTCACCGGTCCATCATCGAATTGCTGCATCTGATTGGCGCGGCCGATGGCTATATTGCCAGGCAGTTTGCCCGCCATACCATGCGCCTGGCCTTTTTGGGCAGCCTGATTGGCATTGGCATTGCCCTGCCGGTTTCCATACTGATTGGCTATCTTGGCCTGCGTGCCGGATGGCAAATTCCCGAGAACCTGCATTTGCCGTTGTTTTTTGTGCTGGTGCTGATGGTGCCTGTGGCGATTTCAACGGTTGCCTGGTTCACCGCCAAGCGCACGGTGCTGCGGGTGTTACGGCGGATGCTATAAGCACAACATTGATTTTATGTTGTTTTATCCCCTAAACTTTGCCCGCAAACCTGCCCTGCACCGGTAGACAACCCCACCCTGAATGTGCGTAAAGTACGCATCCTTGCCAAGCGACAATGATGTGTCCTGTGATTTGTAATGGGAGACCCCAAATGCGGCTGCGGCCCGGCGCCTCCAAAGGCATCGCGGAATGAAAAGAACCCGAACCGCCCCCCGAACGGTCCAGAACCGTCGTCGGTCGCGCCGCGCGCGTTTCCTGATTTCCACGCTGATCATGCTGGCTGTTGTCTGGACATTCGGCTTTTTCTGGTATGTCTCACAAATCCCGGACCGGGTGGCGAACCCCTATCAGAAAACCGATGCCATTGTCGTTTTGACCGGCGGCAGCGAACGGCTTAGCGAAGGTCGCCGCCTGCTTAATCGCCATCTGGCAAAAAAGCTTTTTATTTCCGGGGTCTATCGCGGGGTCGAGGTTGATGAACTGCTAAGTGCTGGCAATGCCGACCCGGACCTTGTCGCCTGCTGCATCGTTTTGGGCCACATTGCCGAAAACACACGTGGCAATGCCATTGAAACTGCCACATGGGTTTACAAACAGGGTTATCGCAGCCTGCGCATCGTTACGGCGAATTACCATATGCCGCGATCGCTGCTGGAATTCCACAATCTGATGCCCGATGTCGAAATTGTCGCCCATCCGGTTTTCCCGGAAAATGTCAAAGTCGATGACTGGTGGCGCTGGCCCGGAAGTGCCGCGCTGATTTCGAGCGAATATAACAAGTATCTGTTTGCAGCCCTGCGCAACAAAATACTGGAATGGTTCCCCGCAGCACGGCAAAGCCTGCCACCCGCGCCGGATGAAAAGCCCGATAATAACCAGCTTTCGGCGGCAAACCCGGTAAACCTGACGAACCCGAATTCTGGCGAGGCAGCCCTGCCGCAGCATGACGAAGACAATGCCGTTTTCATGCCCGCAACCGAACCATCTGTCGTGCCTTCTGCCCTGCCATCGACCCTGTCGTCTCCCCTGCCCGATCAGGCCGGGCGCGGTTAAAAACGGCAGGTACAAATGGCGGGATGCAAATGTGAAGCATTTGTTTCACATTGCCCCCAAAACACCCTAAAAGACCAAGACGCAATGTATATGGTTTGAAGGACGTAAAGATGAGCACAATTCGTGCCCTGATTTTCAACATCCTGTTTTTTGGCGGCACCGCGGTCGAGTGCCTTGTTCTGTGGCCGTTTCTGTTTTTTGGCCCGAAAATTGGCCAGAAGACCGGCCGTTTCTGGTGCAAATGGGTGCAGTGGCTGCTGAAATACACTGTCAAACTGGAACCGCGCGTGGTGGGTGAACAATACCTGCCCGAAGGGCCGTGCATTCTGGTTTCCAAACACCAGTCCGCTTGGGAAACCCTGACCTTCCATACCCTGTTGCATGACCCGGCCTATATCCTGAAAAAGGAACTGATCAAGATCCCGGTTTTTGGTCTTTTCCTTAAATATTCCGGCCAGATCCCGGTGGACCGTTCTGCCGGTGGGTCCGCGCTTAAAGAAATGATCAAGGGTGTTGACCGCGCATTGAAACGCGATGCCCGCGTCGTCATTTTCCCGGAAGGCACCCGCACCCCGCCGGGTTCGGACCGCCCCTATCACCCTGGCGTTTTTGCCCTTTACAAGGCATTTCCCAATGTCCCGATGATCCCGGTTGCGCTTAATTCCGGCATGTTCTGGGGCCGGGCGAAATTTATGAAATATAGCGGCAAGGTGACGCTGGAATACCTGCCACCGATGGAACCGGGGCTGGATCGCAAAACATTCATGCGCGAAATCAAACGCCGTATTGATGAACGCACCCGCGAGCTGGAAAAATTCGCCCAGACCGAATTCAACCTGCCTGCCCCGCCTGCAACCCCTGGCATTGATGATACACCGGCCCCTGCCAGCAACGCCGATACCACCGATAACAAAGGCCAGACACCGGCCTGAGCCGCGACCGGGTACAATCGGCACAACGCGACACCGCAAGGAAAAACACCCTGTGCCGCCCGGCACCACGCCAGTTACATTGCAAACAGGAAAAGGCTGGTCAGCATCCCCTGACCGGCCTTTTTCTTTTCCATCTACCCGCCTTTGCCAAATCATAAATCAGGACGGCAAAGCAGTATCAAACATCATTTTGCCGGGGCGGCGGCTGGTGCCGCCTCGCGCCGGGTTGCACGCCAGATGCCCACGGCAATCAGGGCAATGCCGCCCAGATGATAAAGATGCAGTTCTTCCCCCAGGAAGATAATGGCAAGTACGCTGGCAAAGGCCGGCATCAGATACAGGAACACACCGGCATTGGCGGCCCCCACCATACCAACCCCGCGATTCCAGAACAGATAGCCCAAAAAGGCCGGGCCTGCGCCGATATAGGCGATTTTCAGCATATCGGGCCATGCCGGGTCCAGCCGGGTGAAATAGGGATCACCGTTGACCAGGATGCTCCACAGATAGATCGGAAACAGATACACCAGCCCCACCACGATAGACCCGAAAATAAGGCTGAAGGGATGAATGCCGCGCGGCGCATATTTCAACAGCATCGAATAGGCCGCCCAGATCATTGCCGAAATCAGCGCAAACAGGTCGCCGGAAACAAAATCCATTTCCAGAAACACGTTGATGTCGCCCTTGGCAATGATCACCGCCGTCCCCAGCCCGGCCACCAGCACGCCAACCCACTGGGTCATGCGGGGTTTATCTGCCGTTAGCAGCGATGCAAACAGCAACACCCAGATCGGTGTGGTCGCATTCAAAAGGCCGGTATTGACCGCCGTTGTGTTATAGGCCGCCAGATAAATGGCAATGGTAAACAGAAATGTACCCGTCGTACCGATCAGGAAAATCGGCTTCCAGCCCTGGCGGATAAGCGGCCAGTCCCGGCGCAGATAGCGCAGGCAAACCGGTGTCAGCAACAAAAGTGCGACCATCCAGCGCCAGAAAGACAGAGCAGCCAAAGGCACCGTCGCATTCACACCGCGCGCCACCACATGGTTGGAGCCCCACATCAGCGCACAGGCGATCAGCAGGATATAGGCGATCATGGGAACGCCCCCGGCCTTGCCTGCTGCTGCTGAATTGACTTGTGACATTACCTTCCCCCAAGTGATGTGCCCCGGTGATGCTGTTCTGATCCGGGTTTATTTGGTTATTTCGTGTTGGCCTGCCCGGCCTTGCGGTTAAATACCGGCCCCCATATTGATCTCGCCATATTCGCGGCGGACCAGGTCCATCAGATCATGCAAAGGCGGGTCAACAATGCCCATCTGATCAAGATGAATGACGGTATTTTCCAGATATTCCAGATTTGGCCCAATACTGCCGTGTGCGGCAACAATAATTTCCACGGCCTCGCGCACGGGCAGGTTGCCCGCATATTGCTGATGGGTGGGATCGGCGACATAGGTATGGGCAATCACGTGGCGGCCATCGGCCAGTTCCACTTCCACGTCAGCGGGGATATAGGTGTTTGTCACCAGTTCGCGTTCATCAAGATAGGCTTTGACCTCGGGCCATTTTTCCGGCGCGATGCGAAAGGCATTACCAACACATTCGCCCCCGGCATTCAGGCCCAAAACCAGCCCCGGATTTTCCGGCGTGCCGCGATAGTGGTGCGAATAGATACAGAATGAACGGTGATAGCCGCGAAGCAGGGCGCGCGCACGTTCAACAAAATCAAAGCCTGGCCGCCATAACAGCGATCCATAGCCAAAAACCCACCTGTCCTGATTTTGTGTCCTGGTTTCGTCTGCCAACTGGTCTTCTCCGGTCATGATATGGCCGCGTTTTTGGTGCGCATGGGTGCAAACTAACGCTTTGCCATAACCAATGCCACCCCCAGTGCAGCAACACCAAACCCGGCCAGCCCGATAAAGCCGATATGTTCATCAAATAACAGCCACGCCAAAAAGGCCGCGGTTGGCGGCACCAGATAAAACATGCTGGCAACGCGGGTGGCTTCGCCCTGTTTGATCAAAACCATCAACAGCATGATCGCGCCAATGGACAGAACCAGCACCAGCCACGCCATGACCAGCACAAACTGCATCGTCCAGTCGATATGGAAACTTTCACCCGACAGCGTGGCAAACAGGGCCGCAACAATACTGGCCGCAACATATTGAATAACGGTGCCGGTACGCAGATCCATGCCGGTACAAAACCGTTTTTGATAAAGCGTGCCCGCCGTCATGCCCAGAAGGGCACCAACCGCCAGCAAAATACCCAATGCCGTAATGCCCGAACTGCCGCCAATTTTTGGCCCCAGCACCAGACCAACACCGACCAGCCCCAAAACCAGCCCCATCCATTGCCGGCGGGTCACATGTTCGCCCAGAAGTGCCCCCACGACCGATGCGGTTAAAACCGGCTGCATACCGACAATAAGGGCCGACAACCCCGCAGGCAGGCCATGGTCAATGGCGGCAAAAACCCCGCCCAGATAAATGCCATGCACCAGCATCCCGGCGACACCAATATGCAGGGCATCACGCAGGCGCGTGGGCCATTTGGCGCGCGTCAGCCACACCACAGGCACCATCAGGGCAATAACGATTAAAAACCGTGCCAGCAGGAAAACAAACGGTTCGGCATAGGGCAGGCCAAATTTCGCACCGACGAAACCCGTGCTCCATAAAAACACGAAGACAAACGGCATGAAGCGGGCAAAAGCCGGATGACTGGAAATCGTATTGGCCGACGCCATAATTCGCAATCCTGCTGGAAAATGCCGGAACCGGCAAAACCGGGATCATTCCCGGACGATAATCACCCCAAAGCGCCAGCCGATCCGCCCCTTGCCAGCCCCGCATTCAACCCGAGAGTTGGAAAATGAGGACCTTGGATGGTCAACGCCTTAAACGCGCGCTTTTGCGGGCATGATAGCCCGGTTCCCCAACCGGGCCAGCCCAAAGAAAACCCGCGAAAGAAAAGTTACTTTTCCATCGCGGGTTCATCATTCTAGTTTTTGGGCTCGGAAGCGGCGTCTGTCTTAACTTCTTTTGATTTCTTGCCTTTCTGGTCCGACTGGCGGTCTTCACCCTCGGCCGAGAAATTGGTGAAATACTGCCCGGCATCAACAATGCCACGGCGAATTTCACGGGTACGCGAAAACAGGTCAAACAGCTTGTCGCCCTCGCCCCAGCGAATGGCCCGCTGAAGCGCCATCAGGTCTTCCTGGAAACGGCCCAGAACCTCCAGCACGGCTTCGCGATTGTTTAAGAACACGTCACGCCACATGGTCGGGTCGGATGCGGCGATACGGGTAAAATCACGAAAACCGGTTGCCGAAAACTTGATGACTTCCTGGCGCATGGCTTCTTCAAGGTCAGTTGCCGTACCAACAATGGTATAAGCAATCAGGTGCGGCAAATGCGACGTGATGCCTAAAACACGATCATGATGATCGGCATCCATGCATTCAACACGCATCCCACAGGCTTCCCACAGGGCCTGGACTTTGGCATTGGCGGCATCGGGAACACCGGGAATGGGTGTCAAAATACACCAGCGCCCTTCAAACAGTTCGGGAAAGCCCGCATCAGGACCGGAATGTTCCGTCCCGGCCAGCGGATGGCCGGGAACGAAATGCACGCCTTCGCCCAGATGCGGGGCAATATCGCGAATAACGGCCTGTTTGACCGACCCGACATCAGAAACGATGCAGCCCGGCTTCAAATGGCCTTCAAGCTGCTGGCCGACGGTTTCATTCACCCCGACCGGCACGCACAGCATGACAAGGTCCGCGTCTTCGACGGCTGAAGCAATGTCGCAATAGGCATAATTGGCAATGCCAAGTTCCAGAACCCGGTCACGGGTGGCTTCGGAACGCACGGCACAGCTAATGGAACCAGCAAGGCCGTCGCGGATCATGCGACGCGCCATGGAAGAACCAATAAGGCCCATGCCAATAAATGCAACTTTGTCAAACAGCGGGGTCGTCGATACGGAACTGGTCATTTTAATTCGCTATAAAATCTTTAATTGTCTGCAGACAGATCTGCATTTCTTCCTGGGTGCCAATGGAAATACGCAACATTTGCGGCAGGCCATAAGCACCGATTTTGCGCGGGATCACACCACGCGCCATCATGAATTCGTTCGCGGCATCGGCGTTTTTGCCTTCAACCTGCGGGAATTCAACCAGCACGAAGTTGCCATAGGATGGATGCGCTTTCAGGTCCGAAAGTTTGTTGATTTCCTCGCGGAACCATTCACGGGTTTCCGCATTGTGGCGCACGCAGGCATCAACAAAATCATCATCTTCAAGCGCAGCAACACCGGCTTCCTGCGAGGGCAGGCCCACATTGAACGGGTTGCGCAGGCGCTGCAACACATCGGCAATGGCAGGCGGTGCATAACACCAGCCCAGACGGATCCCGCCCAGACCATAAATCTTGGAGAAGGTGCGCGTCATAACGGTGTTGTTGCCAGCCGCCACCAGTTCGGCACCAGCGGTGTAATCTTCCTGGCCGGTCATGAATTCGGCATAGGCGGCATCCACTACCAGCACGATATCTTCGCGCAGGCCTTCACGCAGGCGTGCAACCTCGGCCGAGGTAATATAGGTCCCCGTCGGGTTGTTGGGGTTGGCGACGAACACGATTTTGGTTTTTTCGGTCACGGCGGCCAGGATGGCATCAACACTGGTGGTCATGTTGGTTTCGGCAGCCGTTACCGGCACCGCACCCACGCCCTTGGCCGCGATGGGATACATCAAAAAGCCATGCTGCGAATAAAGCACCTCGTCGCCTGGCCCGGCATAGGCACGGATCAAAAGCGTGATCAATTCGTCAGAACCGGCACCACAAACGATCTGGTCAAATTCCAGGTCATATTTTTCAGCCAGTTTCGCGCGCAGAAGGTCACACCCGCCATCGGGATATCGATGCAGTTTTGCCGCCGATTTCTGCAGTGCTTCGATGGCCTTGGGGCTGGGGCCAAGCGCGCCTTCGTTGGACGAAAGCTTGATCACGCGGGCAGCACCCGCACTGCTGGATTTGCCACCAACATAAGGGGCGATATCAAGAATACCGGGACGGGGGGTGGGCGCAGTCATAACAGGAAACTCCCTGGGGAAATATTCGTATGGTCGTTACATTTCGTCGGCCGGAATGGGCACGCCATAGGCGCCCAATACCCGCACATCACCACATTTCAAACCGTGATCCAAAAGGGTGCTTCGAAAATTTTCGCCCTGATTACAAAGGAATCCGGCAACATCAACAAGGACAAAACAGTGGTTTTCGGCCTCGGGCGTGAAAACGCCAAGGATTGCCGAACCGGGGCTGGCTTTGGCAAAATCTTTGCGCAAGGTGGCCTCGTCACCGGGCTGTTCCACCTTTACGACAAACAGGGTGCGGTCATCACCGCTTTCCTCAAGCTCGATTGCGGCCAGAACAAACCCTTCGGTATCTTCGCCGCGGCCAACCGGCCGGCCGCCAAAGGGCAGTTTGGAAACCACACGCACCGCACTTTCCTGCGCAATCAGCGGCCACCAGGAATGGCCTTCGCCGGGCACGGGGGCGGGAAAAACACCCACAGCCGCCCGGCCATCTTCCAGCGCGTGGATGGCTTCAAGCTGGCTGTCAAATTCGATAATTTCGTTGAGGCAGCCAAAATTAAGGCGTGCAAGTTCCCAGCAATCCTGCCCGTCGGCATCACGGCACAGCGCAACGGTATAGGGTGCTTCAAGACGGGTGCCCGCGGCAATCAGTTCCCGCCAGATCTGGATCAGTGCGGTTTTGGGAAAGGCACCATCATGGCTGCGCACAAGGTTACGCATGATCCGCGCCTCGCGCGCCGGGCGATAGGGCACACGCACCTTGCTGCCCTGTGCGATCTGGCGGTCCTTGAACGCGCCAACCGCCTGCACCACGCGGGTACGGCGAATGATCAGGTCATGCATGGCCCGGTCAATCTCGTCGATTTCCGCCCGCAACCCGTTAAGGTCAAGATTTGCCAATTTTTCGTCGATTTGCGCCATGATCCACTCTTTTGCCAAACGGCGCTCAGTTTTAGGGAACTGCCCGGCATTTGCAAAGAAAAGATTGACTAAAAGCATGCCTGTTCCTAACTGGAACAAACAAAAAAGGCGGAAGTGCCGTTTGCGCCCCCGCCACTGCCCGTGCAAAGGAATACAGCGTCCATGTCCATTCCCGCCCCTGTTTCGCGCCGCGCCCTGCCTGGCCATCAGATTGTGCTGGGGGATCGCGACAAGCTGCGCCTTGATAGCGGTATTGAATTTGGCCCCTTTACCCTTGCCTATCAGACCTATGGCGAACTGAATGCCGATAAATCAAACGCCATTCTGGTGTGTCATGCCCTGACCGGCGACCAGTATGTAGCCGATGATGTGCACCCGATTACCGGCAAGGAAGGCTGGTGGCGCGCCATTGTTGGCCCCGGCAAGATCATCGATACCGAAAAATACTTCATCATCTGTACCAATGTGATTGGCGGCTGCCTTGGCAGTACCGGCCCCAAGGAAATCAACCCGGAAACAGGCAAACCCTGGGGCCTTGATTTTCCCGTCATCACCATTGGCGACATGGTGCGTGCCCAAACCATGCTGATTGACCATTTCGGCATCGACAGCCTGTTTGCCGTTATTGGCGGGTCAATGGGCGGCATGCAGGTTCTTGAATGGTGCAAAAGCTATCCGGAGCGCGTTTTCGCCGCCGCACCGATTGCCACATCCTATCGACATTCGGCGCAAAACATCGCCTTTCACGAAGTTGGCCGCCAGGCCGTGATGGCCGACCCGGACTGGTGCGGGGGCAATTACCTGCTGGAAGGCAAAAAACCCGCCCGTGGTTTGGCGGTCGCACGTATGACAGCACATATCACCTATCTGTCCGAACCGGTACTGCATCGCAAATTTGGCCGCAAGCTGCAAAACCGTGGCGGCATTACCTACAGCTTCGATCATGATTTCCAGGTCGAAAGCTATTTGCGCCATCAGGGCAAATCCTTTGTCGACCGGTTTGATGCCAACAGTTACCTCTATATCACCCGCGCGATGGATTATTTTGACCTGTCGGTGGAATTTGATGGCCGCCTGGCAGAGGCCTTTCGTGGGTCCAACACCCGGTTCTGCGTGATTTCATTTTCATCGGACTGGTGCTTTACCACCGCCGAAAGCCGCCGGCTGGCCCATGCCCTTAATGCGGCATCGTGCAATGTAAGCTGTGTTGAAATCGAAAGTGACAAGGGCCACGACGCCTTTTTGCTCGACGAACCCGATTTTCACATGGTCCTGAGCGGCTTTATCGAGGGGGCCGCCGAAGCGCGCGGACTGAAATAACATCATGACACAGACACCCAATCAGGGCGCGGTTAACGCGCCTTCGGCCACACCGTCCGACCGTATCCGCGTTGATTTGCAGTTGATTGCCGACATGGTCGAACCGGGCACGCGCGTGCTTGATATCGGCTGTGGTGATGGCGAATTGCTGGGATATCTTAAACGCACCAAAAATGTCGATGGTCGCGGGCTTGAACTTTCCAACGAAGGGGTGCGCAATTGCGTGGCACAGGGCCTGCCGGTCATGCAGGGCGATGCCGATCGCGACCTGCTGGATTACCCCAATGGGGCCTTTGATTACGCAATCCTTAGCCAGACCCTGCAGGCCACCAACCGCCCGCGCGAAGTGCTGGGCGAATTGCTGCGTATTGGCCGCAAGGCGATTGTATCCTTCCCCAATTTCGGCCATTGGCGCGCCCGTTTTGATTTGATGTTTCATGGCCGCATGCCGCAAAACCCCAACCTGCCGATCATGTGGTATGAAACCCCGAACATCCATTTCTGCACCGTGCGCGACTTTGTTGCGCTTTGCAAAGACATGGATCTGGTGATCGAACGGTCAATGGTCCTGAATGAAAGCGGATCGAAGGTCAGCCTTGGCAGCCATTCCGCCCTTGCCAATTTCTTTGGCAACCAGGCCCTGTTCATGCTGAGCAAAAAGGGCTAGGCACGCGCCCTTTCCTATTTTTCAAAGGCCCTGCTGGCAAATGTGCCGCAGGGCTTTTGCATGTTTGAAGCTGCCCCCACGGTTCACAAATGCCCCCTGCCCCCGTCAGCAAGGCAATGAATGCAAACCGGGGAGATCAGGGTGCAAAACACCATCATCAAAAAATGCGGCCAGCGCGGCATGGTGCTGCTGATGCTGGGCCTGCTGGCAGCATGTGCGCAAAAGGCGGATGCACTTAAACTTTCCGCCCATCAATTCAGCCTGGCAGCCGACAAAGCAATTACATCGCTTGATGACATGCGCACCGCCGAATTTGCCGCACCAACCCAAAGTACGGATGCACAGCAGGCGGAATTTATCGCTAATCTGAACGATTTTACCGGCACATTGACGGCCAGTAATATCCCTGTCCTGATAAATCCCGATGCCATCACCATCGACCCGGATGTGAACGCCAAATGGGAACAGGATATGGCGAACCTGCACAGCGATTATCAGCGCTTTGACGCCATCTTTACCGATATTGGCGAAGACGACCTGTTTGGTATTGGTGCGATCCACAAGGCGGGGCCAATCCTGCAAAAACTGCGCAGCCAGCTTGCGGCACTGGGCCAGACATTGGGCACAACCCCGCCGGTTTTTCTGGTCCGGCGAAATGCCCTGGTCGCAACGATCAACAAAATCCACAACGACAAAACCACCAGTGCGGATACCCGCACCGGCCAGATCAAGGCCTGGTGGCAACAATGGCAACAATTGCAGGCCGATGAACAGCAAAGCTATCAAACCGCCCTGCAGGATTTTGTCAGCGCAGGCCAGCTTGGCGCACAGTTGCAGGACCAGATCAGTAATTACAGCAAAATCAGCACGCAATCGGTGCTTAAGGACATTGATGACGGGCTGAATTTTGTTGCCGAAAACCGGGGATTGGGCATCAAACAGCTAAAACACAAGGCGGGCACCATGCTGTTGCAAACGCTGGCCGATCAGGAAATGGGTGCGGGAAATGCGGCGGCAAAAACGCTGCCTTCCGCCCAAAACAGCCCGGCAACGCAATAGCACGCAATCGGCACACCAACCTGCCCAGTCACCCAAATTGCCTTTAAATGGAGCCTTAAATGTCCGACCTGACCAACATGATTGCCGCTGCCATTGAAGCGTTCAATACCATCGACGCAAAATACCAAATGGCCGATATCAATACCCAAGCCAAACTTTCAGACACACGCAGCCAGGCCGCCACGGCCCTGGTAAAACTGCGTGACAAGCAGCTGGAACAGGATACCAGCATCAATGAAGCGGATATTGCGGAAATGAATCAGCTGACAGCGCAGATCAAGGACGGTGCAGCCTTGCAAAAGGATTTTGCGGATTTTTTAGGGATATTGGCAAAATACGTTGCCGTTTAGGACATTCCCCTAACGCCAGCACTGCGGGGCTGGCGGGAGCCGCCCCGATAAACCCGACTGAAAACAAAAGCAGATTTGGCGTTACCAGCGCTTTAAATCTGCTTCATCGCTTTGTTTGGCGGTGACCCATTTTTCACCGCTATCGGTTTCTTCACGTTTCCAGAAAGGCGCGCGGCTTTTCAGGAAATCCATGATGAAGTCACAGGCTTCAAATGCGGCCCGGCGATGGGCGGAAAGCGTAATCACCAGCACAATCCGTTCCCCGGCCAGCAAACGGCCAAAACGGTGAATGATGCGCACATCATCCAGCGGCCAGCGTTCGGCGGCATCTGCGGCAATTTTTTCAAGCTGGCGTTCGGTCATGCCGGGATAATGTTCCAGCGTCATCGCGCTAACGGCTTCATCCCCGGCGATATCGCGCACCAACCCAACAAAACTGACTGCCGCACCAATATCGGTTCGGCCTTCGGTCAGGGCTGCAAGCTCGAAACCGGGGTCGAAATCGTTTTGTTGAACCGTAATACGCGCCATATGCGCCCCCTGAAATACAATCAGTCCAGATGCTTAAGCCCGGTGCGCAGATAGATATAGCCCGTCTGCACCGTCACAATACCGGCAATCCACAGCAACACATCGCCGATCAGGATGGACGGAATCATTTCAGGCGAGGCATCCCCCACCAGCAAAAAGCCGATTGCCAAAATCTGGGCGGTTGTTTTCCATTTCGCAAGGACCGTAACGGGCAGTGGTACCTTCAATTCGGCCAGATGTTCGCGCAGGCCCGACACCATGATTTCGCGGCACATGATGACCACGGCAGGCAACACCGCCAAACCGGAAATACGGCCAAACGCCACCATCATCATCAGGGCCGCCGCCACCAGAAGCTTGTCGGCAATCGGATCAAGGAAACGGCCAAGTGGTGAAACCACATTCATGCTGCGCGCAAGATAGCCATCAAAAAAGTCGGTCACACCCGCAAAGGCAAACAGGGCAAACCCGATCCAGTTGCCTGCCGGTCCGTTGATATAGAATGATATCACCAATGCCGGAATCACGATGATGCGCGACAAAGTCAGCAGATTTGGAATCTGGTTTTTCATTAACGGGCCTGTATACGGATATTTGGGGCGTTCAAATGGATGATAACCACCCATCAGCGGGGCCAGCCGACCCCGGGACGCCCAATTAGTAAAGGCTTGCGCCTGCAACCACAAGGGCCGTGTTCATTTGCCATAAAACGAAAACACGGCCCTTGCAGCGAACATTAAATTCAGTCGTTTTCCGTGGCCTGCGCAGCGGCAAGATCCGCCTTGCCACGCCCGATGCTAAGCACCTGGTATAGAATAATCGCCGCCAGGGTTGCGGTGCCAATACCACCAATGGCAAAGCCACCCACATTGACGGTGAAATTACCGGCCCCGAAAATCAGGGTGATGCCCACGGTAAACAGGTTACGCGGATCGGAAAAATCAACCCGGTTATCGACCCACAAACGCACCATTGCCGCGGCAATCAGACCAAATACCGCAACACCAAGCCCCCCCAGCACCGGGGCAGGAATGGTATGAAGCAATGCACCAAATTTGGGCGAGAACCCCAGCAGGATGGCAATGATGGCTGCGATCACAAAGATCAGGGTTGAAAAGACGCGGGTAACCGCCATGACACCCATATTTTCAACATAGGTCGTCACCCCGGTCCCACCGCCGGACCCTGCCAGCATGGTTGCCAAACCATCGCCAACAAAACCACGGCCGATATAACGGTCCATATTCTGCTTTGTCATGCCGCCAATGGCCTTGATATGCCCAAGGTTTTCAGCCACCAGAATAAAGGCCACAGGGGCGATCATGACCATGGCAGAGCCTTCAAATCGCGGCGCGACGAAATTGGGCATCCCGAACCAGGCTGCCTGCGATAATTCGCTGAAATCAATGGCGGGCATCAGGCCCAAGCCGTTCCCCAGAACCAGAACCAGCAAATAGCCCAGTAAAATACCGGCGAGAATCGAAATACGGCGCAGCGCAATCGGCGCATAGACCGACACCAGCGCCACCGACAGCAGGGTTAGCAGGGACACCAGCATATGAATGCCGTTCCCGGAAATGCCGTTGATCCCGACCGGCGCCAGATTAAGGCCAATTGCCGCACCAACGGCCCCGGTTACCGCAGGCGGCATCAGTTTTTCAACCCAGCCGGTCCCCGTTGCCATCACGATTACGCCGATCAGCACATAGACCGCGCCTGCGGCAATAATACCGCCCAATGCCCCGCCAATATCGGGATTGGGGCCTGTGCCTGCATAGCCGGTAGCCGCAATCACCACCGCGATAAAGGCAAAGGACGACCCCAGATAGCTCGGTACACGCCCGGCAGTGCAGATAAAGAATATCAGCGTGCCGATACCGGAAAACAGAATGGCCAGATTGGGGTCAAACCCCATCAGCAGCGGCCCCAAAATGGTGGAGCCTGACATTGCCACCAGGTGTTGCAAGCCCAGCGGAAACATTGTTCCCCACGGCAGGCGTTGATCAGGCAGCACGGTAGAAGACCGGGTCAAAGACCAGGAAGGAAAATAGCGCATCTTTGGTAAGCCGATTTTTATGGACGTTTCGCGCGAAGGTGCCCTGCCACGGCAGCAAGACGCACCGGGTATCGCGCCCCTGACCGGAAAAAGCAAGGTCATATAGGCAGGTAAAGGACGATGCCGGGTGATAGAAGGCAAACGCGGTGGATGTTCGGTGCTATCTGGTAACGTTGGGCGACGTTAAGAGACATTAACGGAAGTCAGGGCAAGGCGGGTGATGCTGATGCCATTTTGCCAGTGCGGGGAAGCGGGGCGAATCAGCAATCCCGATTTTGGGAATCGCGACCATGTGAGCGATGCGAAAACAAAATTGAGTGGATAAAACCTGTCAGGGCGGATTTACAGGACCGCGACTGACCGCGCTGGCATTCCCGGCAATTGCGGATTACAAGGGCACGCAAGCGGGCGGCCCTGCCCGTGGATCAGGCCGAACTGGGCGCGCAACGCCATTTTGCGCGCCGCATCAATTGCGGCAAAAGAATCCGCAGTGTTTTTGCCGGCCTGATTTTATCGTTCTGTTTTGAGAACGCACAGTTGCCACATTACCGGCTATGCCCTGCCCGCCCCAATCGTTAAGTTAGGTTCATACAGCAAGCCAATCTAACGAAACGAAGGAGGCTGCCCTTGAAAATACTTAGGAATGCAATGTGATAAAAACCCGGCGGTATGTGCCCATTTGCCGCCTTGGTTAAATTCCCCGCATTGCCCATTCCCTTAACGTTTTCTCTTTCCCTTTTGTCGTGGTCAACTTCCCCCCCCCCCGACCCCGTGACCACGGCAGATATAGCGGCCCCCTTCCCCGGGGGGCCGTTTTTCTTTTTGGGGTTGGTGCGAAGCTGCGCTAGCGTTCCGTTTTTAGGGCGAATGCCGCCCTGCTTGGCTGCCCGCCGCCACCGCATTTTTGTGTGCAGCGCAAAGCGCGGATATTTCCGCAAAATTTTTTCCCGCCAATTTTTATAATTATCCCTGCCCCTTTGCGCGTATTTCCCGGTCACAGTGCAACGCAGCATTGGTAGGACCTATTGACAGGTTGCCGAATTGCGGCATTATTCATCCTACCAATAACAATTAAAAGTTCTGCGCTATTGCGCTGAATTCATTAGGGCGGAAACATATCCCTGCCAATCAAACAGGGATAAGGAAATTCGATGAAAATAGCTGACCCCGCATGGAGATCCGGCGCATCGGTTGCGTGTGACAAAATTGGCCGTGCCATTGTTGCCGGCCGGTTCCCCGAACATACGCGCCTGCCCAAGGAAGCCGAACTGGCCGCCGAATTTGCCATTTCGCGCAACACCCTGCGCGAGGCAATGAAGGCACTGGCGGCCAAATCGCTGATCGAAATTGCCCCGCGCCGTGGCACGCTGGTTTTGCCGCGATCACGCTGGAATATCCTTGATCGCGATGTTGCCGAATGGGCCGCGCAGATTTTTATCAATGATCCCGGTTTCATGAATGAATTGCTGGCATTCCGCCGCCTTTTGGAACCTGCCGCCGCCGAGGCTGCCGCCCTGCACGCCACGCCTGACGAAGCAGCCGACATCCAGGCCGCCTATCAGGAAATGGAACGTGCCGTTGAAATCGACGAGCTGGAAGTTTGGGTGCATGTGGATATCGAATTCCACAAGGCGGTTTTCAGGGCATCCCATAACCGTTTCATCCAGTCGGTGGCCGATTCTGTCATCCATGCCCTGCGCACCAGTTTCCTGGCGGTTAGCAACCAGCCCAGCAGCTACGCCCAGAATTTGCAGAACCATAAAATTCTGGCCGATGCCATTGAACGCAAAGATTCCAAAGCCGCCAAACTGACCGCGGAAAAACTGATCGAAACCACCGCCGATGTGCAGCGGAAGATGCTTCGATAACCAGACGACCTGATACCAACCGCAAACAGGCAGCCGTCAGAGCTGCCGGTGCAAAATGACCAAACCAGTGGAGGAAATGATGAAAAAAGTTACGACCCTTGCCATTCTTGCAGCATCTGTTCTGGCAAGCAGCCCGGCCTTTGCCGAATATCCTGAACGCCCGATCACGCTGATCGTGCCTTGGTCCGCCGGTGGTGGCACCGATGCCGTCGGCCGCACCATTGCCGAAGGCCTGCAGGAAAAACTTGGCAAGCCGGTTAATGTGGTGAACCGCACCGGGGCGGGTGGCGTTGTTGGCCATACGGCCATGGCCGATGCCGATGCTGATGGCTACACCATCGGGCTGGCAACGGCTGAAATCACCACCTACAAATCAATGGGCACCTCGCAGATCACCTATCAGGACCTTACCCCAATCGGTCTTGTGAACTTCGATGCATCGGCATTCAACGTTGCCGCGGATAGCGACTGGGAAGATGTCAAATCCGCCCTGGCCGATATCAAAGCCAATCCCGGCAAATATAAAATGTCGGGCTTTCCGGTGGGCGCGGCCTATCACCTCGCCTTTTCGGGTTTCCTGAATGACAATGGCATTGACCCCAAATCGGTTCCGGTTGTGCCCAGCCAGGGTGCGGCACCGGGTTTCCAGGAACTGGCCGCTGGTGGCGTTGATATCGTGCCGTCATCCCTTCCCGAAGCCATCCCGATGCGCCAGGCCAAACGGGTAAAGACCCTGGCCGTTCTGTCGGACAAACGCCTTGATGCCTTCCCCGATGTTCCGACCGTGGAAGAAGCGATTGGCAAAAAGGCCGTTGGTGGCACCTGGCGCGGCATTGTAACGCCCAAGGGTGTGCCCGATGAAGTTGCCAAAAAGCTTGAAGCAGCCCTGAAAACGGTTGTTGAATCATCGGCCTATACCGATTTCATGAGCAAACGCGGCTTTGGCGTGAAATGGCTTCCGGCGGCAGATTTCGAGGAATTCATGAAAAACGCCGATGAAAGCAACGCTGCCGTGATCAAGAAACTTGGTCTTGGCGAATAATTTCCTGCCTGTTCGGAATTTGACATGAAAATCAACGATGCCCTTTTCGGGATCGTCTTTGTCATCGTGGCAAGCGCGATCCTGATCACGGTGCAATCGTTTCCGACCCTGCCGGACCAGCCCTATGGTCCGGCAACCTTCCCCACAATCATTGCCATCATCATGTTGCTGGGCGGCATTGCATTGTGCATTTCCGGGTATCGGGAACGGGCACACCAACCCCTGATCCAGATTGCTGCCATCATGAAAACCCGCGACGGCCTTGTGCGCATGGCCTCGGTGCCGGTCTTCATGGTGCTTTACATCCTGCTAAGCAAACCTGTCGGCTTTCCCATTGTCGTGCCGGTTCTGCTTGCTGCCTTCCTGACCATCACCACACGCAAATGGCTGTTATCGGTTGTCATTGCCGTGGCGACCACTGCGGCACTGTGGCTGTTTTTCGTCGATTTCCTGATGGTTTCCCTGCCGCTCGGTATCCTGACAAAGGTGATTTACTGATGGATGTTTTTTATTCCGCGCTAGAGCAGGTATTTCGCCCCGATGTGTTGCTGATCATTCTGGGATCATCGATTTACGGCATTGTCATTGGTGCCATTCCCGGCCTGACGGCAACGATGGGCACGGCACTGCTGGTGCCGATCACGTTTTTCATGGACCCGATCCCCGCGATTGGGGCCATCGTTTCGGCCACGACCATGGCGATTTTTGCCGGTGACATTCCCGGTGCGCTTTTGCGTATTCCCGGTACCCCGGCATCGGCGGCCTATACCGACGAAGCCTATCAGATGCGCGAAAAGGGGCTGGTTGAGCTGGCCCTTGGCACCAATGTGATCTGTTCCATGATCGGCGGGCTGGTTGGTGTGCTGGTTCTGGTACTGGCTGCACCGCAAATTGCCGAATTTTCCCTGATGTTTTCCAGCTATGAATATTTCTGGCTGGCCGTTCTGGGCCTTTCCTGCGCGATCATGGTGTCACGCGGTTCGGCGATTAAAAGCACATTGTCACTGACCATCGGCTTGATGCTGTCGATGATCGGGATCGATGTGGTGATGGGCATCAAACGTTTTACCTTTGGTGATACCGAACTGGTGGGCGGCATTTCCATTATTCCCACCCTGATCGGCATGTTCGCCATTACCGAAATTTTGCGCAAAATTGGCGAATTGCGTGAATTGCCCCCCGTACCGCCGGTGCATGTATCGCGCATGATGTCGGGCGTTGGATCATCGATCTGGAAATATAAGGGCGGGATTACCCGGTCATCCCTGCTGGGCACCATGATTGGCGCACTGCCCGGTGCCGGGGCCGATATTGCCGCCTGGGTTTCCTATGCGGTATCCAAAAAGTTTTCCAAAACACCGGAAAAATACGGCACCGGCCATATCGAAGGCATTGTTTCGGCATCCAGCGCCAATAACGCCGCCCTGTCGGGTGCCTATGTGCCGACACTGGTTTTTGGCATTCCCGGCGATACCATTACCGCCATTCTGATTGGTGTTTTGCTGATGAAGGGCATTACACCGGGACCAATGGTGTTTGTCATGGATGCCGGGCTGGTGAATGCCATTTTCATGGTGTTTGTGCTGGCCAATATCATCATGGTGCCCATCGGCATTGGGGCGGTTTTGATGTCGCGCCATGTGCTGGGCATTCCGCAAGCCATCCTGTTTCCCATCATCCTGCTGTTTTGCGTGATCGGTGCCTATGCCGCAAACAATACCCTGTTTGATGTGTGGGTGATGCTGGTGGTGGGGCTTGTCGCCTATGTGCTTGAGGAAAACGATTTCCCGCTGGCCCCCATGATCCTGGCGCTGATTTTGGGACCATTGATTGAAGAAAACTTCATGAAATCCATGATCAAGGCCGATGGCAACCTGCTGGACTTTTTCAGCCGGCCGGTCAGCGGCACGCTGGGGGTTGTGACACTGGCAATCTGGGCGGTGCTGATCGTGATGTCGCTGCGTAATCGCCATCGCAAGCAAACCGCCGATATCCCGGCATAACAACGCATTTGCATAAATTTGCGGCCCCGGCCGCACCGAGGTTTGAATGACTAGAACAATCGTTATCATTGGCGGCTCCAGCGGGATTGGCCATGCCATTGCGTGTGGCTTTACCCGCCAGGAAAACAGCCACGTTATTGCAACCGGTATCGAGGCATCGGCCCCCGAAGGCTTTGCCGGTGACCTGCTGGAATTCCAGTCGCTTGATGTTGGTAACACCGCTGCCGTAAAGGCCTTTTTCTCGACCCTTGACCGGCTTGATGTGCTGGTGAATTGCGCCGGTATCATCCGCCGCAATGGCGAGGAATTTACTGCCAGCGGCTTTGAACAGGTGATTGATATCAACCTCAATGGCACCCTGCGCTGCTGCGAGGCGGCAAAACCGCTTCTGGCACGCAATGGCGGCTGCATTATCAATACTGCCTCGATGCTGACCTTTTTTGGCAGTGCGTTTTCCCCGGCCTATTCGGCATCCAAAGGCGGCATCGGGCAATTGACCCGTTCGCTTGCCAGTGCCTGGGCCAGCGAAAATATCCGCGTTAATGCCATTGCACCGGGCTGGATCAAAACCGACCTGACCGCCGCCCTTGAGAAAAACACCGAACGCAGTGCGCAAATCATTGCCCGCACTCCGATGCAACGCTGGGGCAACCCCGATGATCTGGTGGGACCGGCATTGTTTCTGGCATCTGATGCGGCCGGTTTTGTAACCGGCGCACTTTTACCTGTTGATGGCGGCTATAGCGCCAACTAGGCCCGCCAAAACCATAAACCAGCGTGTTGGTGACACGGCCCGTAAAAACACAGGCTTTGCCACCTTCACCACACCGACCATCGCCCAAACATGACTGGCCCGCGCCCGATATCGACCGGCGACCGGACCTTGGTTGCGAAAACGCATTATGGCCTGACACCAACCGCGATCGTGATCCGGCCCTGGTCTGGTTTTCGGCTCCGGTCCCTGCCTCAGCTTCGGCCCGGATCAAGATCCGCGCCTGCCAGCACCTTTTGAAAGGACACAGCATGACCGAATTTGAAAATGACAGCGCCCTTTTTACCACCCTGAAAACCGAGCTTTTCACCGCTGTAATCGGTGATGTGCTTGACCAGATGGGCCTGACCCGTCAGTTCCTGCCCGCTGAAATTGCCCCACTGGTGCCGGGCACCAAAATTGCCGGGCGGGCAATGCCCGTGCTGGAGGCCGACATTTTCGATAACGGCCATCCGGCTTCCAACGGCCCGCTTGCCAACAAGCCCTTTGGCCTGATGCTTGAGGCACTGGATGATTTGCGGGAAAACGAAATCTATATCGCCACCGGTGCGTCGCTTCGCTATGCGCTGTGGGGGGAGCTTATGTCCACCCGCGCCCTGCATTTAAAGGCAGCCGGTGCCATTCTTGATGGCTATGTTCGTGATGCACAGGGCATTCGCGATTTGGGCTTTCCTGCCTTTTGCCGGGGCATTTACGCCCAGGACCAGGGACCGCGCGGCAAGGTGATTGATTTTCGCTGCACCATTGAAATTGGTGGTGTGAAGATTGCACCGGGTACGCTTTTGTTTGGTGATGAAGAAGGCGTTCTTGCCATCCCGCGTGAGGCCGAGGCCGAAGCCATTACCCGCGCCCTGGAAAAAGTGAAAAGCGAAAACATCGTTGCCGATGCCATCAAAGGCGGCATGAGCGCGACCGATGCCTTCGCCACCTATGGCGTTATGTAACCAGCAATGCCCTAACGCCCTATCCCCCTGGTGCCACCAAAGCCACCACACCCGACCCGGCGGAACAGGGCGCATACAGAAATACCCGGCTTGCAGGCACGCCCACAACACGGGGCATCAGGCACAACGACAAAGCCCGCCTGCAAACCGCACAGGACAGGACCAAGGAGAAAACAGAAATGACAGATACCAGCCAGGATCAGGCCCGCATGCCCTATCAATTGGCCATGCCCGCCGAAGCCGGACGTGACATTGTCGTGGAACATGCCATCCCGCAGGATGACCGCATCTGGGTGCCGCAGGCAGAAAATGTATGGTTCCGCCCGCTTTGCCTGAATGCCAGCCAGGGATACTGGGTGAACCTGTTAAAGGTGCGCAAATCAGGCGTGCTGAGCCGCCATCGCCACCCCAACCCGGTGCATGGCATGGTCCTGAAGGGCCGCTGGCATTATCTGGAACATGACTGGGTCGCCAATGAAGGCGGATATGTTTATGAACCGCCGGGAGAAACCCACACCCTGGTCGTGCCCGATGATGTCGAAGAAATGATCACGATGTTTCAGGTAAATGGCGTGATGTATTATGTCGACCCGTGGGGAAAACATATGGGTTATGAAGACGTTTTTACCAAAATCGACATGTGCCGCGCCCACTACACCAAAATCGGCCTTGGTGCCGGTTATGTGGATCAGTTTATTCGCTAACTCAGGCAAACGGCCGTAATCAGCGACTAACATCTGTTGCCATTGACGATGGCTGAGGGAACAGGTGGTTATTCAAAAATGTATCAGGCAGCGCATTTAAATGGCTGCCTGATATAAATTTGAAATAGGGAGGCAACGCCGCGCACTGCGCCGATGATCGCCTTAAGTATCACCATGGAAATGGTCATAGATCTTTTTGGCGATACCCGCACTGATGCCATCGACCGCTTCCAGATCGGCAAGGCCGGCATCGGCGACGCCACGGGCGGAACCAAAATGATGCAGCAACGCCTTTTTGCGTGCGCCACCAATGCCCGGCACGGCATCAAGCACGCTTTTGCCGATCTGTTTTGACCGTTTGGCGCGGTGCGTACCAATGGCCCAGCGATGGGCCTCATCGCGCAGGCGCTGAATGAAATAAAGAACCGGGTCCTTCTGATCAAGGCGCACGGGTTCCTTGCCGGGGATATGCAGCACTTCCTTGCCCGCATTTCGGTCCACCCCCTTGGCGACACCAACCAGCATCACATCATCAATGCCCTGATCTTCCAGCACCTGCATCGCGACACCAAGTTGACCCAAACCACCGTCGATCAGGCACAGGTCCGGCCAACTGCCATTTTCACGATCGGGGTCTTCCTTTTGCGCACGGGCAAAGCGGCGGGTCAGCACCTCGCGCATCATGGCAAAGTCATCGCCCGGGGCGATATCGCCCTTGATGTTGAATTTGCGATAGGCATTTTTCATAAAGCCTTCCGGCCCGGCCACAATCATGCCACCGACCATATTCGTCCCCTGAATATGGCTGTTATCGTAAACTTCAATGCGTTCTGGCGGACTATCAAGGTCCAGCTTGTCGGCCAGGCCATCCAGCAGCTTGCGCTGGGATGCGCTTTCGGCCATGCGGCGACCCAATGCTTCGCGTGCGTTGGTCAGGGCATGTTCGACCAGCTTGCGCTTGCCGCCGCGCTGGGGCACCAGCAATTCCACCTTGTGGCCGTTATTGATGGCCAGGGCTTCTTCAACCAGTTTCTGGCCTTCGATTTCGTGGCTTAACAGCACCTGGCGCGGGGCGGGTTTATTGGCATAAAACTGCCCGACAAAGGCCGATAGAATTTCCGGTATTTCGGCGGATTGTTCGTGCCTTGGAAAATAGGACCGGTTGCCATAGTTCGAGCCGCTGCGGAAAAAGAATACCTGCACACAGCTTTGCCCGCCTTCATGATGCAGGGAAATGACGTCGGCTTCTTCCAGCCCCTCAAGGTTGATGTCCTGATGCGACTGAATTTGCGACAGCGCGCGAATACGGTCGCGATACATCGCTGCCTTTTCAAATTCCATCTGTTCGGAGGCATCAAGCATGCTGGCTTCGAGCTGCTTGAGGATGGCCTTGCTGCGCCCCGACAGGAAATCACGGCAGATATCAACCAGCCCGTCATATTCGGGTTTGGAGATGCGGTCCACACACGGGCCGGAACAGCGTTTGATTTGATACAGCAGACACGGACGCGAGCGGTTGGAAAAAACAGCATCGGTGCAGGAACGCAGCAAAAAGGCCCGCTGCAAATGATTGATGGTGTTGTTCACCGCCCAGGCCGAGGCAAAAGGCCCAAAACAGCTGCCATCCTTTGCCCGCGCCCCGCGATGTTTCACAATACGCGGATAACCGTGATCCTCGGTGATCAGGATATAGGGAAAGCTTTTGTCATCGCGCAGCAGGATGTTGTAGCGCGGCTTAAGCTTCTTGATCAGGTTTGACTCAAGCAGCAGGGCTTCGGCTTCGGTGTGGGTGGTGATGATTTCCATGCGCACCGCTTGCGCCACCATGCGGGCAATACGCAGGGGCAGACGGGCAATATGGGTATAGCTGGTCACCCGTTTTTTCAGGTTCTTGGCCTTGCCGACATAAAGGACCCGATCCTTTTCGTCGATCATGCGATAGACGCCCGGAGACCCTGGCATGGTCTTTAACGCATGTTTGATGGCTGCCACCCCGCGACCGGCTTTTCCGTCATGAAGATCGTCGAGCGACAGGTCAATATCGCGCGGTGTGGAAGATGGCGTTGCCGGGGAAGTCATCAATACGTCCTGAATTGTACAAAAACCGAGCAAAAGCAGCCCAAAGGCGAGTTTTTCTATACGATGGTTTAGCCGAATCTGATTAGAAAATTACAGTACCGGGAGGGAATCGCCCCCCGGGAAAAGTTTCCACCAAGCCTGTGGATAAGTATGTGGGTAATAGGGGGGCTGAACTCTAGAGCCGTTGAGAGTCTTAACGTTCTATGAATTGCCCATATTTTAGGCATAATTACTAAGTTATTGAAATAATTCAGAAAAAATACTGTCAACCTGAAAACATTCCGTAATCTTACCGTAAAATATCTTTTTTCCTCTTTGTTTTTGTCGCCAAGAATGCTTGTGAATAATTGGCCCAAACGATTCGCCCTTAGGGAATCACAGATTCGCCATCATCATGGGCATCACATCGAAATTTATACACTTCAAATCGCGCCAATCAGCGCGCGAGATTAAAGCGTTCGATTTCGACCCCGACCGCGCCGACATCTTCAAAAACATCGAGCTTTTCTACCCGGACGCACACCTTGCGAACCCGGCGATCGGTCAGACACATGGCCGCGATGTTTTCGCTTAAGGTTTCCACAAGGTTCACATGGCCGTCTGCACAAATTGCGCGCACGCCTTTGACCAGTTCCTCGTAACAAAGCACACTATCAAGGTCGTCATTCTTGGGGCCTTCGCCTTCGACCACCGAAAGATCCAGATTGATGCGCACCCGTTGCGGGGCTTCTTTTTCAAAATCGTAAACACCGATCGAGGTGTTGATCACCATGTCGCGCACAAAGACGCGCCGCAAGCTGCCTGCCTGATCGGCATAAGGCAGGGTGGTAATATTATCGTCCTGTTTCAGACCTGCGGTCATTATGGGTATCCTTCGTGCTGCGCGGGAGGGGACAACTGGCATCAACCACCAGCTATCGGTGGTCGGATCATTCGACAGGCAATTCGTTCCTGTCGCAGGGGGCCCAATTCATATGTTGTCCACCATCAAGGGCTAACATTTGCCCCGTGACGGCAGGTGCTGCAAGGAAAAACCGTATCGTGTCGCAAATCTGCTGCGGGGACGTCCCAATCCCCAACGGTGTTTTACGGCACTGGGCGTCGAAATCTTCCTGGCTTTGGCGCACACTGGGCAATACCGGGCCCGGGCCAATGGCATTAACGCGAATGCGCGGTGCCAGGCCCAACGACAGGGTTTGCGTCAATGTCCAAAGCCCCGCCTTGGACAGGGTATAGGTGGTGAAATGCGGCGTCAGGTTCCAGACCCGCTGATCAATGATATTCACAATCAGCCCGGAACGGTCATCGGGAAGCTGGCGGGCGAAATCCTGTGACAGGACAAAAGGTGCCCGCAAATTGACTTCCATATGAAAATCCCAGCTTTCGCGGGTTGCAGTTTTCACATCGTCATATTCAAAGGTCGAGGCATTGTTCACCAGAAGCCCGACAGGCCCCAGGGCCAGTGTTGCCTGGTCCATGATACCGGCTGTTTCGGTTTCGCTGGCAAGGTCGGCGCAAACCACATGGCATTTGCGGCCCAGATCGCGAATTTCGCCTGCCAGTTCATCGGCCGCCTCGCGCGAGCGATTGCAATGCAGGACAATGTCATAGCCCTGCCCCGCCAGATCAAGCGCGACAACACGGCCGATCCGTTTGGCGGCCCCGGTTATCAGGGCGGTTTTGGGCATATTTTCCGTCATGCTGTGACCATCCGTTTCCTGCCAAATCCCGTAAAGCTTGCCAATCCGGCCCAAAGACCAGGGCGCACGGTGATTTTCGTTTTTAACATTTATCCTGCAAACAGCGTACCGACATAGGCCGCATAGGCCGCCATGAATACGGCACCGGTAATACGGCCAATGCGCTGTGCACTATAGGCCACCACCAGCAGTGCCACCGTCACACCCAGCATGATCCACATATCGGACTGTGCGATTTGGGCGGGCACGGCAATGGGCGAAATGATCGAAACACCGCCAATAATAACCAGCAGGTTCAAAAGATTTGACCCCACCACATTGCCCAGCGCCACGTCGGAATGCCCGCGGAATGCCGCAACCATCGATGCCGCCAGTTCCGGAAGCGATGTACCAAAGGCGACCAGCGTCAAACCGATAACGGCTTCGGAAACCCCGAATTCACGGGCAACCGTGACACCACCATCCACCAGCAGGTCCGCCCCGAAGGTCAGCCCGACAATGCCAATAACGGTGGCGATGATCGGTTTGAACCAGCCACTGGGGACTTCGCCAACTTCATCGGCTTCGTCTTCATGCAGCGAGCTGGCATCGCCCGGGCTTTTTTTGTCATGCTTGTAGGTGAAATACCAGATCGCGATCAGCACCGCCAACATCACCGCACCGGCCCAGCGTTCGATCACACCACACATGCAAAGGCCAATAAACAGCACAGTGCCAAGCAGCATCGCCCCGCCGTCGCGGATTGTGGTGGTGCGGCTGGCGGCAATTGGTTTTAACACGGCGACAGCGCCCAGGATCAGCAGGATATTGGCAATATTGGAGCCAACCACGTTACCCATTGCAATGTCGCCCGACCCGGCCAGGGCTGCATTCAGCGACACGACAAATTCAGGTGCCGATGTGCCCGCGGCAACAATTGTCAGCCCGACAATGACCTTGGAAATCCCCATGAGCAGGGCAAGGCCCACCGCGCCCCGCACCATGAATTCGCCCCCGGCCGTCAAAAGAACAAGTCCGCCAACGATTTGCAAATAGGGTATAAGCTGTTCCAAAACCGGTCCGCCATTTATCATTAAAAAAATTGCGCCCTGTTTACCGGGCGCTGCCGCGCAAGATGGCATTGCCACCCCGCAAACGCAAGCAATCTCCCCCCAGATAACGGCACAAAGACCGGCTTGAACAGGGGCATATTTTGGCGTTGTTACCTAAAACACAGCCTGCTGTCGCGCGATGTGCCAATAGATATGTGTATCGCCCCAAAGCACAATGGCAATTGGGCGGGTCATGTGTTTCTCCTGCCAGAAACGGGTGCGGAATTTCTTGTTACCCCCGGCATCCAAAAATCCGAAAGGTTCACTGCCAGCCCACAACGGCACCGCCACCAGCCATCGATTTTGATCAATTCGCCCTGCCCGATTTTCGCTGCCCTCACCGTCGCCATCGGCAAATCCATATCCCAGATTTACATCGTTTTTTCATTGCATTGCGCTATGGTAAGAATAACCGGGAACGTTTGGTGACTGGCCTGAAATTCAACGCCCCTGGATAATTATTCATGCCCCATAGCAATGTGCTGTTCGAGCTGTTCCTGATTTTAAGTGCTGCGGTGATTGCAGTGCCTATTGCCCAGCGCCTGCGTGCCAATTCCATCATTGGTTTTTTGATTGGCGGGCTGGTGATCGGGCCGTTCGGGCTGGGGCTTATTCCCAGCAACAGGGACATTTCCACCGTTGCCGAACTGGGCGTTGTTTTCCTGCTTTTCATGATCGGGCTGGAACTGTCGCGTGAACGGTTGCGCGTGATTGGCGGTAAATTTGCCGCCCTTGGTGTTTTGCAAATTATTGTCACGCTGGGCATCGGTTTTGTCGCGCTGATGACGATTGATCTGCCACTGCCAAGTGCGCTGGTGATTGCCGGCGCGCTGGCTTTGTCATCGACCGCGATTATCCTCAAACAGCTTTCCGATGAACGCCAGCTTCACACCCGGTTTGGCCGCGCAGCCCTTGCGGTTTTGCTGTTGCAGGACGTGGCGGTTGGCCCGTTCCTGATTATGGTGCAGGCCGCAGGCAACACCACCAGCACCACCAGCCCCTGGGTCAGCATCCTGGCCGGAGTTGGGGCGGTTGCGGTGTTATTGCTGGCCGGGCGATATTTATTGCGCCCGATGTTTCGCGCCATTGCCGCCCTGCATAACCCCGAACTGTTTGCCATTGGCACCCTGTTTGCCGTGCTGGCGGCCAGTACGCTTACGGAAATGGCCGGGCTTTCCATGGCGCTGGGTGCGTTTATTGCCGGTGTGATGTTGGCCGAAACCGAATTTCGCCACCAGATCGAAGCAGACATTGCCCCGTTTCGTGGGGTGTTTCTGTCGCTGTTTTTTATGTCGGTGGGCATGTCGGTCGATATCGGGGTGGTGTACCACCACGCGATTACGGTGGTTATGGGCGTGGTTGCCCTTCTATTGATAAAGGCGGCGATCCTGTTTGTGCTGTCGCTGGCAACCCGGTTTGACCGGGCGGTTTCGATCCGCATTGCGATGGGGCTGGCCGGTGGCGGCGAATTTGCCTTTGTGATGTTTACACTGGCCGCCCAAAACGGTGCCATTACCCCCGAACTTGCCGCCATTCTGGTGCCGATTGTTGCCATTTCCATGGCCGTAACACCCAGCCTGATCAGCCTGGGCAAAAAGCTGGAAGATATCCTGCATCCGCGTGAAACCGACCAGCTTGGCGATATTGAAGCCCATACCGAAGGTGTGGAACACCATGTGCTGATTATCGGCTGCGGGCGTGTTGGCCGGGTGCTGGCACGGTTGTTAAGAACCCGCAACATTCCCTTTATCGTTCTGGAATCCGACGCCCAACAGGTGGCTCGCGGCCGGGCCGAAGGATTGCCGGTTTATTTCGCCGATGGTTCCAGGCCGGAAAGTTTCCGGGCAGCCCACACAGAACAGGCCCATGTTGCCGCCGTTGCCATGGGTTCGCCGCATGAAACCGAAAAAACCGTGGCATTGCTGCGCCAGCATTACCCACATCTGAAGATTTTCGCCCGCGCACAGGATATTTCCCATATTGGTGCCCTGTCGCGCAGCGGTGCCAATGCTGCCATCCCCGAAGTGCTGGAAACGGGTTTGCGCCTGTCGGACCATGTGCTGTCAGCCTGTGATGTACCGCAGGATGAAATTGATGCTGAAATTGCCAAATTCCGCCGGGCGGACATGCTGCTGATGAATGAACTGGCCCCGCGGTCGTCAGGACATTCATCCGCCTCCGCAACGAAAACGGCCCCTGTGGGCACCAAAGGCACCGGGGCCGGTAACAAAGCGTAGATGCTGGGCCGAGAACCAAGGCCCATGAACAGCAGCCAGTGTCATTTGCCTGACAACATACATCGCGGCGCTGAATATCAACTTGCCAGCAGAAATAAAACAAGGCCCTGCCAATGTGACAGGGCCTTGTATTTTCAGTGTAAATTGCGAAATTCTGTCACAATTACGATAAATAAAAAGGCCGATCAGGCAGCCGCGTCATCATCCAGGGCATAACCGGCCGCGCGAACGGTGCGGATAACGTCCTTGGTGCCTTTGACATCGTTCAGGGCTTTGCGCAGACGACGGATATGCACATCCACCGTGCGGGTTTCGACATAGATATTCGGCCCCCAAACAGCGTTAAGTAACTGTTCGCGCGAGAAAACCCGGCCCGGATGCTCCAGGAAATAACGCAGAAGACGAAATTCCGTCGGCCCGAGATGGATGGGTTTACCGCTGCGATTGACGCGATGCGCAGCCAGATCCATTTCGATATCGGAATAGATCAACTGCCCCTGTGGTTGCGCCGGGCCGGAGCGGCGCAAAAGCGCACGGATACGGGCCAGCAATTCGCCAATGGCAAAGGGTTTGGTCACGTAATCGTCGGCCCCGGTATCGAGGCCGCGAATACGGTCGCCTTCTTCACCACGCGCGGTCACCATGATCACCGGCAAATCGCGGCTTTCAGGTTTACGGCGGATCTGACGGCATACTTCGATCCCGGACATGACCGGCAGCATCCAGTCCAGAAGGACCAGATCAACATGGGTTTCAGCCATGATTTTCAGGGCTTCGTCCCCGTCACCGGCTTCGACAACATTCATGCCTTCCCGTTCGAGGTTGTAGCGCAGCATCGTGACGATGGCGGCTTCATCCTCGACAATAAGAACCGTAGGATCCATCCTGTTATTCCCCTGCCTCGTTGGGTTCAATCACAGCGAAATTGGCAGCATCATTTTTGGGACGGCCATCAACCGGCAGATCTTCACCCTTGATGCGGTAATAGATCGTTTCGGCAATGTTGGTGGCATGGTCACCGATGCGTTCAATGTTTTTGGCAATGAACAAAAGATGGGTCGATGCGGTAATATTGCGCGGGTCTTCCATCATGTAGGTCAGCAATTCGCGGAACAGCGAATTGTACATATCGTCGACTTCCTGGTCGCGGGCCCAAACGCGCTGTGCTTTTTCAGCATCGTTTTCGATATAGGCGTCCAGAACGTCCTTGATGATTTCCTGTGCCAGACGGGCCATGTTCGGAATGACCTGAACCGGGCGGATCGGCGGGATCTGGTTTAGAACCTGGGCACGTTTGGCGATGTTTTTAGCAAGGTCGCCAATACGTTCAAGATCGTTTGACAGCTTGAGCGCGGTCACAACCTGGCGCAGGTCATCGGCCATCGGCTGGCGCAGTGCCAGAACGCGAACGGCGAAATCCTGAACTTCCTGTTCAAGTTTGTCGATGCGCAGGTCGGAAACAATGACCTGTTCAGCCAGTTCGGAATCACGCTTGGAAATCGCGCGGATCGCCGAAATCAGCTGGCTTTCGGCCAGGCCGCCCATCTGGGAAATGATATTGTTCAACCGGGTCAGTTCATCATCGAATGAACTGACAATATGGCTTTCTTCTTTTCTCATCGAATTACCTCCTGCCCGGCTTAGCCGAAGCGACCAGTGATGTAACCCTTGGTCCGTTCGTCTCGCGGGTTGGTAAAGATTTGGTCCGTTTCGCCGACTTCCACCAGTTTACCCAGGTGGAAAAAAGCCGTGCGCTGCGACACACGCGCGGCCTGCTGCATGGAGTGAGTGACGATGACAATTGTGTAGTTCGAACGCAGCTCGTCGATCAGTTCTTCGACCTTGGCGGTCGCGATCGGGTCAAGCGCGGAACAGGGTTCATCCATCAAAATGACTTCAGGGCTGACAGCAACCGCACGCGCAATGCAAAGGCGCTGCTGCTGACCGCCGGAAAGACCGGTTGCCGGTGAGGAAAGACGGTCTTTAACTTCTTTAAGCAGGCCGGCTTTTTCCAGCGAGGTCATGACGATTTCGTCAAGTTCGTCGCGGGAATTGACCAGACCATGAATACGCGGGCCATAGGCCACGTTATCAAAAATCGATTTCGGGAAGGGGTTCGGTTTCTGGAACACCATGCCGATACGGGCGCGAAGCTGCACAACGTCGATCGATTTATCGTAAATATCGCGGTCATCAAGGGTGACCTTGCCATTGATGGTCACGCCATCGATGGTGTCGTTCATGCGGTTCAGGCAACGCAGGAACGTGGATTTACCACAGCCCGACGGGCCGATCAGGGCGGTGACTTCGCGTTCGACAACATCAAGATCGACATTATAAAGCGCCTGGGCATCACCGTAGAACAGGTTCAGTTCGCGGGCCGCCATTTTGGACTTGCCGCGCGTGTGCGGTGCGTTTGTCATTGCGTCAGCAGTTACAACAGCCATTTTACCACTTCCGTTCAAATTTCTTGCGCAGGAACACGGCCAACCCGTTCATCAGGATCAGGAAAGCCAGCAATACCATGATCGCCGCAGAGGTTTTTTCAACAAAGGCGCGTTCGGGGCTGTCTGCCCACAGATAGATCTGCACCGGAAGAACCGTTGCCGCATCCATCGCACTGCCCGGAATATCAACAATAAAGGCCACCATGCCGATCATCAGCAGCGGTGCCGTTTCACCCAGTGCCTGGGCCATACCAATGATGGTCCCGGTCAGGATGCCCGGCATTGCCAGCGGCAGCACATGATGGCTGACCGTTTGCACCGGCGATGCCCCAAGGCCCAAAGCAGCCTGACGAATGGACGGCGGTACAGCCTTGATCGCCGCGCGTGCGGCAATGATGATGGTCGGCAATGTCATCAGGGCCAGGGTCAGACCACCGACAACCGGGGCCGAACGCGGCAGATGCATTACATTGAGGTAAAGCTCCAGCCCCAGCAGACCAAACACGATGGACGGAACAGCCGCCAGATTGTTGATATTGACTTCAATAACCTGGGTCAGGCGGTTTTTCGGGGCGAATTCCTCAAGGTAGATGGCCGCAGCCACACCAATCGGGAAGGACAGAACCAGCGTAACGATCAGCGTATAGAACGACCCCACGGCCGCCCCCCAGATACCGGCAAGTTCCGGTTCGCGGGAGTCACCATTGGTGAAGAAGCGGGTATGGAAACGTTTTTCAATCGCGCCACTATCGGTCAGCGACTGGAACCAGCCGATCTGGTCGTCATCAAGACGGCGGCTGGCTTCGCTGGTTTCGGCACTGATATAGCCCTTGTTGAGCATGTCGAAATCATCACCGGCAATCAGCCAGACCTTGCGGGTCTGCCCGATCAGCGACGGATTATCGAGCACGCGTTCACGCAGGTCATAGGATGCACCGCTTGAAACGATGTCATAAAGCTTGCGCTTTTCCGACCGCGAGGTGACTTCAGGGAAGCGTGCACGCAGGGCATCCTTGATCAGGCCATCAAAATTGGCGCGGCCGATTACTGCCGGGTCGCGGGTCGCGTCCGGGTCAATCGTAGCCGGGTCAAAGGTGATTTCGATTTGGACAAAGGTCTGCACAAAGGCGCTATAGCCCTTGGAGACAATCGAATAACCCAGCATGACCAGGGCAGCGAGTGCCAGCATGATCGCGGCAAGACCATAGGCCTTGAAGCGGCGTTCGGCGGCATAACGCTTTTTGATATTGCGGGCGATGTGGGCGCTGTCCCAGTCAACCGGCTTGCGCAGGTTGGCAGCATCGGAACCAGCGGCGCGATCTTCCATCAAGGATGCCATATCAGTCATATTTCTCGCGATACTTCTGCACAACCTTCAGGGCGAACACGTTCAGGCCCAGGGTCACTAGGAAAAGAACCAGACCAAGAGCGAAGGCCGACAGGGTTTTTGCACTGTCAAATTCCTGGTCACCCACAAGCAGGGTCACAATCTGGACGGTCACGGTGGTTACGGCCTGCAGGGGGTTTGCCGTCAGATTGGCGGCAAGACCGGCAGCCATCACCACGATCATGGTTTCACCAATTGCACGCGACACCGCCAGCAGGATGGCGCCAACGATACCGGGCAGTGCAGCCGGGAAAATAACCAGGCGAATGGTTTCGGATTTGGTTGCCCCAAGACCGTAGGAGCCATCGCGCAATGCCTGGGGCACCTGCGACATCACGTCATCCGACAGCGAGGATACGAACGGGATGATCATAATCCCCATGACCAGACCGGCCGCCAGCGCACTTTCCGAACTGACACTGAGGCCCAGAACCGCACCGCTATCGCGCAGGAAGGGAGCGACCGTCAATGCGGCGAAGAAACCGTAAACGACCGTCGGCACACCAGCGAGGACTTCGAGTGCCGGTTTGGCCCAGGCCCGGAAGCGGGGTGATGCATATTCACCCATATAAATCGCCGAAAACAGGCCGACAGGCACGGCCACCAGCATAGCGATAAAGGTGATCAGCAGGGTCCCGGCGAAAAGCGGGATCATGCCGAAGGCGCCGTCCGATGCCACCTGGTCGGCACGGATCGCGGTTTGCGGGCTCCATTCCAGACCAAAGAGAAATTCAATCGGGCTGATCTTGCTAAAGAAATGCAGGGCTTCAAACAGCAGCGAGAAAACAATGCCAACCGTTGAAAGAATGGCAATCGCCGAACAACCGATCATTAAATAGCGAACGGTGCGTTCGACATTGTTGCGTGCGCGCATATCCGCAAGGATGCGGCGATAGGAAAAACCAAGACCCAGCAGCGCAACAGCCAGCAGCACAACAATCAGTGCCGTATTGGAAATGGAATGGAGCACAGCCAGACGCTGACCGGCTTCAATGACTTCCGGGGCCACATCAAGATGATGGCCATTATCGGCAGCGATCAGCGAGATGGCATTAAGTGCCAGCGACAATTTGCCCGGATCGGAGGTAATTTCCACGGGCAGGTCACTGATCACAAGTGCCTCGGTCACAGGGCCCTGCAACGCATACCAGACAATCAGCAATGCCAGTGCCGGCAGGCCACACCAAAGGGCAGTGTAAGTGCCATAATGGATCGGCAGTGAATGCAGATTGCTAAACCGGCCGCCAGAAAGTGCAATAGCCCTCTTGCGTCCGAAGACGAAAGAGAGCGCACACAGCAGCGCAATCGCCAGCAACAAGAAAGTCAGAGACATTATGTTATTCCATTTGCCTGAAGGAACCCGGTACCGGATAGGCGTTCCCAGTGCTAGTGGGGCAAAATAGTCAAAAATACAATTCTTAAACGAAAGAAACCGGTGGCAACCCGCAGGGCTGCCACCGGCTCAATATCAGATTACATGCTGAGCGGGGTCAGGTTTTTCGCAGCTTCGCGAACCTGTTCACGCTCCGATGCTTCCATCGGGATCAGACCGCGATCTGCCAGGTAACCTTCGTCACCCCAGGCTTTGTCGGCGGTGAACTGTGCGATGTATTCTTCCATGCCAGGAATGGTGCCAACGTGGGCATTCTTGACGTAAAAATACAGCGAACGCGAAACCGGGTAGGAAGCGTCAGCAATGGCTTCGAAGGTCGGCTCAACGCCGCCGATTTTCGAACCGTGCAGTTTGTCGCCGTTCTGGTCGAGGAACGAGAAGCCGAAGATGCCCAGGGCAACCGGGTTGGCTTCGAGTTTCTGAACGATCAGGTTGTCGTTTTCGCCAGCTTCGACATAGGCACCGTCTTCACGGACACCGGCGCAAACAGCTTTGTGCTTGGCTTTATCGCTGTCTTTAAGGGCAGCAATTGCCGGGAATTCGTTGCAGGCTTCTTCGAGTACCAGCTCGGTGAAGGCATCACGGGTACCGGAGGTCGGGGGCGGCCCGAGAACTTCGATCTTTTCATCCGGAAGGGACGGATCGATTTCTTTCCAGTTTTTGTACGGGTTTTCGATCAGCTCGCTGCCGTCTTTGGACGGAACGATTTTGGCCAGTGCCAGGAAGATCTGTTCTTTGCTCAGCTCGAACTGCGGAGCTTCTTTGGAGTTGGCAAGAACGATGCCGTCATAACCGATTTTAACTTCGGTGATGGCTTCAACGCCGTTTTTGGCGCAGGTTTCAACTTCGGACTTTTTAATGCGGCGCGAAGCATTGGTGATGTCGGGGTTCTGTTCCCCAACGCCAGCACAGAACAGCTTCAAGCCACCGCCTGAACCGGTCGATTCAATAACCGGTGTTTTGAAAGAAGTGGTCTTGCCGAATTCTTCCGCGACAGCGGTTGCGAACGGAAACACGGTGGACGAACCAACGATACGAATCTGATCGCGCGCATGTGCGGCGCCGGTCAAGGCAACGCTCGCGAGTGCTGCAATAGCGAGTGTCTTCTTCATGTAAATCCCCATTTGTGTCGTTCCCGTCTTGGGAACTGTGCAACGATCTGCGAGGCGGACTTTACAGTTATGCTTTTACCGTATTGCGTCAGTTTTGTGAAGGTTATGTTACAGTGACTCAAACCCACAAAAACAGCCAAATAATACAATCAATTCAATAGGATAATTTAAGACACAAATGCGCGAAAAACCGGATTTTCCGGCATTCCATGATCAAATGAACAGCTACGTGTCATCAAATGTTACAGTGTCATTCCTCAACTTCAGGGTCAGCAGGAACCATGAGTCGTTCCTTTTATGGTTTCGCAAACAAAGAATAATGGCTGGACGCAACGGCACCCCGTCTTCCCGGCCCCGCTGCGACCTAAAACCACTATGCGGACAACCACAAATCCGCCCTGGCGGGGATTGCAGGCAAATTCGCAAGGCGGCCTCTTTTAGCGCAGGTGAAAAGTCCCCAATTCAGGTATATATGGTGTCGCAAAGCAATGCGGTGCGGAGCACATGCGCAGGGGTGCGCAGGGCAGAAGCAAAAGACCCGATAATAAAACAAATCAAACAGGGGATAACGGCAGGCCACAACGGCCACCGCGTGATGGGGAGAATGAAGGTGAATTCGCAAATTGATGCGTTAAAGGCCAGCCTGGACAAGCTATCGGGCGAGATGGGTGAAATGTCGCAAATGGCAGCCCAGCATTTTGATGAACTGCATGATGCGGTAAACAATGTCGCCAGCCATACCCTGGCGATGGAAGCCATTATTGCGGCGATGCTGGCCAATATCGAGATTGACCAGCAGGCCGTTACCAACTGGATCCGGGCAAAAACGGCCGAGTTTTCATCGCCCGAACATGGCGAATCCGCCGCCGAAACCATCGCCCGCGATTTTCTGGCAAATAATTAGGGTTAACCGCCCTCTTATATATATGGTGCATAACAGTGGTGATGGCGGCCGGGCAGCGGACCGACACCGCATTGCCCTAGCCAGCTCAATCAATACCCTCCCCTGGGCCTGAACGCAGGAAGCTTCCCCGTTACCCATGACCAGCCAGCTTTGACGGACATGGACCGCCCGTAGCCCAGTCGAGAAGCTGGACGGTGTGAATAACCTTCAGATCATTTGTTTCCAGTTGGATCATGCAGCCAATGTTGCCCGTTGCCACGATATCGGGGCGGGTATTGCGGATATTTCCCTGCTTTCTATCACGAAGCTGGGTGGAGATTTCGGGCTGTAACAGGTTATAGACACCTGCCGAACCACAACATAAATGCCCCTCGGCAATTTCAAGCACATCAAACCCGGCCTTGCGCAGCAATTCGCGCGGCGGATGAATGATTTTTTGCCCATGCTGCATCGAACAGGCGGAATGATAGGCCACCCGCAGCTTGCGATCATCAAACGGGTCAATGCTACTGGCATCAGTCGCCTTGGTGTTTGCAGACGCAACTGACGAAACAGCCTGCCCCCGCCCTTCGGATACAGAGGCGGGCGCAGGCGATGGCGCAGGTGACGGCCCGGTTTTCGGTGCAGAAAAAGCGGACCAGCCGGCATGGTGCGCAAGCGATGCCAAACCATAATCACCGCGCGCAGTAACAGGCGAGACGATATCTGCTGGCAGGTCGATCCGGGCGAGATATTCGGTAATGTCGCAGGCAAGACCTGCAATCTGGCGGGCCTTTGCCGCCCACTGGCTATCCTGGGCCAGCATGGTGCCGTAATCCTTGACCGTGGTGCCACAGCCCGACGCGGTAATCACAATGGCATCGAGGCCTTCGCCACCGGATTGTTTTAATTCAGCATGCCAGGCGGCGATATTGGCGATGGCCTGTGCATGGGACTGGTCTTCGCGGCCCATATGATGCACCAGCGAGCCACAACACCCGGCCCCCTTGGCGACAACAATTTCTATCCCCAGCCGGGTCAGCAGCCTGACCGTGGCTTCGTTGATATCGGTTTCAAGCACCTGCTGGGCGCAGCCGGTCAAAATGGCAACCCGGCCTTTGCGTTCTCCCTTTGCCGGAATGACCTGGGGCCGGTCCACCCAACTGGGCGGCGGCAACGGGCGCGCGCCCATTTTTACCATGCCTCGCAAACGCCCCGGCAACAGCCCCGCAAAGGGTGCCGCCAGTTTCGCCCCCAGCAGGGAAACACGAAATAACGACGGGCGCGGCACCACCCAGGCCAGAAGTTTGCGTAACCAGCGATCCCCGAACGGGCGCAGATAGGTTTTTTCAATATGGGCGCGGGCATGATCGATCAGGTGCATGTAATCCACACCCGATGGGCAGGTCGTCATACAGGACAGGCAGGAAAGGCAACGGTCCAGATGGCGCACAACACGTTCATTGGCCGGTTTGTCATTTTCCAGCATATCCTTGATCAGGTAAATGCGGCCACGCGGGCTGTCGAGCTCGTCCCCCAGGGTAACAAAGGTCGGGCACGTCGCCGTGCAAAACCCGCAATGGACGCATTTGCGCAAAATCTGTTCGGACTGGGCAATGGCCGGGTCGGCAAGCTGCCGGGCTGTAAAACCTGTTTGCATTTACGCCCCCGCCTTCATATCGGCCAAAACACTCGCCCCCGGTGAAAGCGGCGCCATACGCCCGGGGTTGAGAATACCGAACGGATCAAAATTTTCGGAAATTTTATGGTTAATTCGCGAAATTTCAGGCGAAACCGGATGAAAAATGGGAAAATCCCGTCGCATATCCTCTGGCGCACGTATCAGCGTGGCATTACCGCCCGCCTGCCCGGCAATTTCGCGAATATGCGATGCCAACGATATATCGCAATGCACATATCGCACCCAGATAAGCCCACCGGCCCAATCGAGCATAAAATCAACCTCGCCCGCCCCGACCAGCGCCCGCAAGGCAGTAACAACCGCCGCCCCCGATGCCGGTGGCACGGATAGACGCCATAAAATGCCAGCGTTCCCCTGCATCGGGGTTACATCGGCAATGGCCTGCCACAGTGACAGGCTGTCCGCCATTGGCAAAATGGCATTGGGGCCAATATCGCCCAGCAGCCGCGCCAGTGCCTCTGCCCGCCAGATGACGGATTGTTCAGGCCCTTCCAGTCGCAGGGCAACAGCGTTTTGCGCAGATGCGGCAATTTCCTGTGCGGCACCATCATGAATACACGCCGAACATAGCGATGCTGGCACCCAGGCCGCGCCGGAAACTTCGTTTTCGCTGCCCATTGCCAATGTCATCGCACGCCCGGCAAATGAGACATCATCACAGGGGATAATAACGGTGCGGGTGGTTTCGGGCCGGGGCATCGCCTTCAGGGTTATGGTATGCATCACCGCCAATGTGCCGAAAGACCCGGCCATCAATTTGGAAAGATCAAAGCCGGTCACGTTTTTCATCACCCGGCCACCTGATTTAAAGTCCTCCGCCCGGCCACTTATGGCCTCGAACCCCAAAACATGATCGCGCGCCGCACCGGATTTTAACCGCCGTGGGCCGGAAAGGTTACAGGCCACAAGCCCGCCCAATGTCCCGGAATGCGAAGTCATCCCATCACCCAGTAATAATGGAAAATCACCCGGCTCAAACTGGAATTGCTGGTTTTTATCGGCCAGCAGTGCTGCAATTTCGGCAATGGGCGTGCCCGCATGGGCAGAAATGACCAGTTCTTCGGGCTGGTAAAACAAAATGCCGGTCAGCTTTGACAGGTCCAGCACATGCGATGCCGCAACCGTATGGCCATAGGCACGCTTGCTGCCCTGACCGATAATTTCAAGCGGCACTTTATCCGCAACGGCCCAGGCAATGGCATCGCGCAATTGCGACGAACTGGTCGGGGTGATTGTTTCAGCCATGGCGGCTTCCTCTCCTGAGACGCGATGCCGGTTTTGCGGGAACCTGGCACGGCGTTTTTAGCGTTTATTATGCGTTGTTCCGGCTTTTTGCCGGTTAAAAGCGGGGAATATCGGGAAATTTGGCCGCAATAGCCCGCGCATGCAGGGTTTTAAGCTCTCCACAGCCATGAAGAACGGGAAAAACCTTGCCGGGGTTCAGCAACTGGTCTTCGTCAAAGGCCAGTTTCAGGCGTTCCTGATGCTTTAAATCATCTTCGGTAAACATTTCCGGCATCAGGTCGCGTTTTTCAATGCCAATGCCATGTTCACCCGACAGGCAGCCACCAACCTCGACACACAATTTCAAAATATCGGCACCAAAGGCCTCTGCCCGTTCCAACTCGCCGGGCTGGTTAGCGTCAAACATGATCAATGGGTGCAAATTGCCATCACCGGCATGAAAAACATTGGCGACCCGCAAGCCATGCCGTTGTGAAAACACCTGCATTCCCGTCAGCACATCTGAAAGACGGCCACGCGGAATGGTGCCGTCCATGCATATATAGTCTGGCGAAATGCGGCCAATGGCGGGAAAGGCGTTTTTCCGGCCCGACCAGAACAGGGCGCGTTCTTCTTCGCTTTCGGAAATGCGCGAATAAACAGCACCGCATTTTTGCGCGATATTGCCAACCCGGTCGATCAAATGGTCAACCTCGATTACCGGGCCATCAAGTTCGACCAGCAATAGCGATTCCACATCCAGCGGATAGCCCGCATGGACAAAATCCTCGGTCGCGCGGATGGCGGGCGCGTCCATCATTTCAAGCCCACCGGGGATAATGCCGCTGGCAATGATTTTTGCCACACAATCCCCGCCGGATTGATTATCGGGAAAGCCCAGCAGCATGGCGCGCGCGGTTTCGGGTTTGCGCAAAATGCGCACGGTAATTTCGGTAACAATCCCCAAAAGCCCTTCGGACCCGGTGATAATGCCCATCAGGTCATATCCCGGTGTATCAAGGCCCTTGCCGCCCAGGCGCAAAATGTCCCCTTCGATGGTGACCATTTCAATGCCCAGCACATTATTGGTGGTAAGCCCGTATTTAAGGCAATGCACCCCGCCAGAATTTTCGGCGATATTGCCGCCAATGGAACAGGCGATCTGGCTTGACGGGTCCGGGGCATAATAAAAACCACGATGTTCGACTGCGCGTGTAATGCCCAGATTTGTCACACCGGGCTGAACGACACAGGCCCGATTATCCCAGTCGATATCGAGCACGCGGTTGAATTTCATCATGCTGATGGTGATGGCATCGGCCATGGGCAGGGCACCGCCCGAAAGACCGGTGCCCGCCCCGCGTGGTACCACGCGAATTTTGTTTTCATGGCAATATTTCAAAATTGCCGCGACCTGCCTGGTATTGTCGGGCAGCACCACAATCATCGGCAACTGGCGATAGGCCATAAGCCCATCGCATTCATAAGGCCTGAGCGCATCTTCCTCGGCAATGACCGCACCGGATGCGGGCACTATGGCCCGCATCGCTGCGATGATTTCCTTGCGCCGGGCAAGAACGGACTGGTCCGGCTCAGGCATTTTCAGCATATGGTTACTCCGTCAGTTCAACCAGCAGATCCTTGCTGTCGACCTGCGTGCCCGCCGGGGCGTGGATTTTCGCCACGGTCCCGTCTTTTTCGGCATGCACGGCCGTTTCCATTTTCATTGCTTCAAGCGCACAAATCACATCACCCGCCTTGACCTTCTGGCCTTCGGTGACCGAAACCTCGACCACAAGACCCGGCATCGGGGCTGCGACATGCAGGCCGTTGCCATCTTCGGCCTTGGGCCGTGATTTACCCGAAACCGCCAGTTTGTTATCAGCAACCTTTACGGTACGCGGCTGGCCGTTCAGTTCGAAAAATACTGTGCGCTGGCCTTCATCATCGCCAAATTCCGACGTTGCCAGATAACGGATAACAAGGGTTTTGCCCTTTTCGATATCAACCGAAATTTCTTCGCCCTGGCTCATGCCATAGAAGAAAACCGGGGTTGGCAAAATCGACACATCGGCATTGTGGCTGCGATGTTCGGCATATTCCAGGAACACCTTGGGATACATCACATAGGATGCGACCTCGGCATCGCTGATATTGCGATGGGTTTTCTTTTCGATCTCGGCCTTGGTAGCGGCGAAATCGATCGGTTTCATATGCTTGCCCGGACGATCCGTCAGGGCTTCGCCACCTTTAAGCACCTTGCGTTGCAAAGCGGGCGGGAAGCCCCCCACCGGCTGGCCGATTTCACCCCGGAAGAATGAAATCACGCTATCGGGGAAGGCGATGTCCTTTTTCGGGTCCAGCACGTCCTGTTCGCTAAGGCCGGATGTAACCATCATCAGGGCCATATCACCCACCACCTTGGAACTTGGTGTAACCTTGACGATATCGCCAAACATGCGGTTGACCTTGGCATAGGCCTTGGAAACTTCGGGCCAGCGTTCCTCAAGCCCGACAGCACGGGCCTGATGGCGCAGGTTGGTATATTGGCCGCCCGGCATTTCATGAACATAAACGTCCGACGTACCGCTGCGAATGTCGCTTTCAAAGCCGGTATAATAACGGCGCACCTGTTCCCAATAGGTCGAAACTTCGCGCAGGGCTTCATAATTAAGCCCCGGATCGCGGTCCAGGCCGCGATAGGCCTGGGCAATGGAACCAAGATTGGGCTGTGACGTCAGCCCAGACATGGAATCAAGCGCGCCATCGACCGCATCAACACCGGCATCGATCGCGGCCATCACGGTAGATGCCGAAATGCCGCTGGTATCATGGGTGTGGAAATGGATCGGAATATTGACCGTATCCTTTAGCGCCTTAAACAGTGTGGTTGCCGCCGCCGGACGCAACAGACCGGCCATATCCTTCAGGCCCAGAATATGCGCGCCCGATGCCTCAAGCTGGCGGGCCATATCAACATAATAGTCCAGGTTATATTTGGACCGGTCCTTGTCATAGATATCACCGGTATAGCAAATGGCCCCTTCGCACAGCTTGCCGGTGCGCAGGACGGAATCCATCGCCACCTTCATGTTTTCAACCCAGTTCAGGGAATCAAACACGCGGAACAGGTCCATGCCATGTTCGGCGGCCTGTTTGACGAAATAATCCACCGCGTTATCGGGATAGTTGGTGTAACCCACCGCGTTAGACGCGCGCAGCAGCATTTGCGTCAGGATATTTGGCACCGCTTCGCGCAGCTTTACCAAACGGTCCCACGGGTCTTCTTTCAAAAACCGCATGGCGACGTCAAAGGTGGCCCCGCCCCAGCATTCAATCGAAAACAGGTCGGACAGGCCATGCGCGTAATACGGCGCGATCTGCAACATATCAAAGGTGCGCATGCGCGTTGCGATCAGGGACTGATGGGCATCACGCATGGTGGTGTCCGTCATCAGGACGCGCTTCTGGTCTTTCATCCAGCGCGCAAAACCTTCCGGCCCCAATTGATCAAGCTTCTGTTTGGTGCCCGGGCGGATTTCCTTGAGGTCGATGGATTTTGGCATCACCGGCGGATTGAAATTGGCCGGTTCGGCACGGCCTTCAACCTCGGGATTGCCATTAACGCTGACTTCGCCAATGAAGCGCAACAGGCGTGTTGCACGGTCACGACGGCGGGCAAATTTAAACAGCTCTGGCGTTTCGTCAATAAAGCGGGTGGTGTATTCGCCAGCGCGGAATTTGGGGTGGTTGATCAGGTTTTCAAGAAAGGCCAAGTTGGTCGTGACACCACGAATACGAAATTCGCGCAGCGCACGGTCCATACGGTCCACTGCTTCACGCGGCGTGCTGCCCCAGGCGGTGACTTTTTCCAGCATTGAATCATAAAACGGCGTAATGACTGCGCCGGAATACGCCGTGCCACCATCCAGACGAATGCCAAAACCGTTCGCCCCGCGATAGACCTTGATGCGCCCGTAATCAGGGACAAAGCTGTTTTCCGGGTCTTCAGTCGTAATACGGCATTGCAGGGCATGGTCGCGCAGCTTGATTTTTTCCTGCCATGGAATACCCGTTTCGGACGGGAAACCAATTCGCCCACCCTGCGCGATCAGGATTTGCGCCTTCACCAGATCAAGGCCGGTGACGCATTCGGTAACGGTGTGTTCGACCTGAATGCGGGGATTGACCTCGATAAAATAGAATTTGGATGTATCAACATCCATCAGGAATTCGACGGTGCCGGCATTAACGTAATTTGCCGCCTTGCCCAAACGCATCGCGGCATCACACAGCTCGGCGCGCTGGTCTTCGTCAAGGTAAGGCGCCGGGGCGCGTTCGACCACTTTCTGGTTGCGGCGCTGCACCGAGCAGTCACGCTCAAACAGATGCACCAATGTTCCGTGGGTATCGCCCAGCATCTGGACTTCCACATGGCGGGCACGGCGGATCAGTTTTTCAAAGTAAATCTCGCCATTGCCAAAGGCGGCTTCGGCTTCGCGTTTGGCGGCCAGAACCTGCTTTGCCAGGTCTTTGCCATTTTCGATAACGCGCATCCCGCGGCCACCACCGCCCCAGCTTGCCTTAAGCATGATCGGATAACCAACCTGCTGGGCGATTTTGGTGACTTCGTCCATGTCATCGGGCAAGGCAGCGGATGCAGGCATTACAGGCACACCGGCCTTTTCGGCCAGGTTACGCGCAGCAACCTTGTTGCCCAATGTGCGCATGACCTCGGAATCCGGGCCGATAAAGGTGATGCCGGCATCGGCACAGGCATCGGCAAAATCGGGATTTTCAGACAGGAAGCCATAACCCGGATGAATGGCATCTACCCCGGCATCGCGGGCAACACGCAAAATATCTTCGATATCAAGATAGGCACGAATAGGTTTGTTACCCTTGCCAACCCCATAGGATTCATCGGCTTTGAACCGATGCAGGGCAAAACGGTCTTCATCAGAAAAAATCGCGACTGTGCGAATGCCAAGTTCGTTGGCGGCACGCAAAACGCGAATCGCAATTTCACCGCGATTGGCAACCAGAAGCTTACGGATTTTCTTGGGTGCTGGACGTGACATTTACGACCGGACTCCTACCAGATATGATTGGCAAAAGCGGCCCTGAACGCCCCTGCCGAAAGCCAAGAGAAACGCCACGATACGGTCCTGTACTGTGTTGCGGTGCGGAAACCCGGCAACACCGTATCCTGAGTGGCGAATGCAGATATGAATGAACGTTAAACGCGAATTGCATATCCGAAGTTCCTGGCGCCTGGTGGGCAGGCGACGCTTTTGATATATGCCCAATGCCCGGCCTCTGTCAAAACAGTAATTTCAACTGGTAATACCAATTTTGGAATTTCGGCGCCACAAGCTTTCCACGATGTGAAAACAACTTTGTTGCGAAAACCGCAAAAAACCGACCATTCCATTACGTTTTTTCATTCTCAAACGCAGACATTCCCTTGTTATGTGTTATTGTCTCGCCGCTTTTGGGGAGCCATTCCATTATTCTTTAGTTGAAAACCGCCCGACCATGCCCAAACTGAATTTGCGCCTGAAATTTCTGTTATTGTCGATCCTGCCGCTTCTGCTGGCGGCAAGTGCGATTTCGGGGCTGGTTTTTGCCCAGGCGGAACGGCTGGCCAAGGCGGAAACACGCACCTTTGAACGCAATATTGTCGAAGCCCGCAAAGAAGAGCTGAAAAGCTATCTTCAGCTCGCGATGGCATCGATCAACCATATCTATTCGGTGGCAAGCCCGCTGGATGCGGTTTCAAAGGAACGGGTCAAAGCGATTATCAATGACCTGTCCTATGGCAAGGATGGCTATTTCTTTATTTATGACCGCGATGGCACCGCCCTTGTAGACCCGCCCGAGCCCTGGCGCGTGGGCAAAACATACTGGAATTTGCGCGACCTGAATGGCAATTCGGTTATTCAGGCCCTGATCAAAAACGCCGAAAATGGCGGCGATTTTCTACGCTTTATCTGGGACAAACCCTCCACCGGGGAACCGGCCGAAAAGATCGGCTATTCGCTGATGCTTGATAAATGGGGCTGGATGATTGGCACCGGGATTTACATTGACGATATTTCCCAGCAGGTCACGGAAATTGAAACTGAAGTTGCCGCCCATATCCGCGAAACCACCATTTCGATTATCGGCATTACGGTGCTGGCTGTGTTGCTGGTGGGGATTTCGGGCACCGTTGTTACCCTGTCGGAACGCAAGCTGGCCGATGCCAAACTAAAAGAACTGGCACACCGCGTGGTGGATGTGCAGGAAGAAGAACGCCTGCGTGTTTCGCGTGAATTGCATGACGGCATCAGCCAGATACTGGTTTCGGTGAAATATTCCATTGAACTGGCAAGTGATCGTATGCGCCAGAATATGTCGGACGCCGCCATACCGATTGAAAAAGCTGCCAAGCGATTACAAGACGCCATTCAGGAAGTACGGCGCATTTCGCGCGATTTGCGCCCTGCCGTTCTTGATGATCTGGGCTTGAAACCCGCCATAGAAAGCATGTGCAGCGAATTACAGGACCGTTCGGGCATGCAGATTACGGTGAAATGTGATCCGATTGAAAATGCTCTGAACCCGGCAAAGAAAACAACGCTTTACCGTGTGCTGCAGGAAAGCCTGACCAATATTGAACGCCATGCCGATGCCACCCACGTTAATGTGCGCATTCGCCGGGATGGCGGCAGCGTTGTGATGACGGTGGCCGATAATGGCACCGGTTTTGAAACCAAAAGCTATATCCGCAATCGCGACCCGCGCGCGGGCATTGGCCTGCGCAATATGCGCGAACGTATGGAATTTCACGGCGGCGGGTTAAGTGTCACATCCGAGCTGGATGATGGCACAACAATCACTGCTTATGTGCCCGTTACCCCCGGAACACCCCCATTACCCCCGGCATTAAAGGCATAATGCGGGCTTTTTTGGCATTTTGGGGCTGCGCCATCGGCTTTTTTATGCCTAATTGAACCTTCCCCGGTAACTTTCCCCCAGAAAGCGCACCGACCATACCGACAGGGACCGAGACGACGACGATGACAAGTGACGCTATTGCTTTTTCCCCGGATCGCCCGATCCGCATTCTGCTATGTGATGATCACGCCCTTGTAATGGATGGCATCCGTTCCCGTCTGGAATGTTATGCCCATATCTCGATAGTCGGCGAGGCCAGCAACGGACAGGAAGCGCTTGATCTTGCGGGCAACCTTCATCCTGATATCGTGCTGATGGATATTTCCATGCCGGTCATGAATGGCCTTGAGGCAGCAGAGCGCTTTCGCGATACCCTGCCCGATATCAAGGTGATCATGCTAAGCATGCATGAAAACCCGGAATATCTGCGCACCGCCAAACAGGCCGGTGTACGCGGCTTTATCCTGAAAGATGTTTCATCAAACGATATGGTCCGCGCACTTGAAGCCATTGCCAGTGGCGGCGAGGCCTATAGCCCGACCTTTGACAAGATCGACGCCACCGAAGATGCCAGCGATGATGGCATGCCGCTGACCACCCGTGAACGGACGGTTCTGCGTTTGCTCGCGCGTGGTGCCAGTAACAAGCATGTCGCGCGCGAACTTGATATCAGCGTTCGTACGGTTGAAACCCACCGCCGCAATATCAAACGCAAACTTGGCATCGACAGTTCGGCAGGTCTTGTGCGTTATGCCATTGAAAAGGGCTTGGTTACGCTTGATAGCGCAGCGGGTTAAGCCCGCATTTACCGCTATTCCCTGGCTTTTCTGAAACAGTTTTTAGAAAAACAGGCAATTGAATTTGATTTCACGAATGCTAAATAGTACAGCAGATTGTAGTGATTTAAATTCACGCCATATGAAGTTGCGGGATCAGGGGCTGACCCGCATCTGCGAGAGGGGGTATTCGTGTCCCAGACCGGCTTTACCAAACCCAAACCCGACATGCTGCGTTGCAAAAGCTGCGGTGTGCGCCAGCTTGCCCTGTTTACCGACCTGACCGACGAGGATTTCAAACTGGTTCACCAGCCGGTTGATGAAGTCCGGGTTGCGCAGGGCGATGTACTTTATCACGCCGATGACCGGGCCGATTGCCTGTTTACCCTGCGGTCCGGCTTGATCAAGATGACACATTACCTGATTGATGGTTCGCAGCGCGTGGTGCGCCTGGTACGACCGGGTGGGACCCTTGGCCTGGAAGCACTGGTTGCGGGCCAATTCGCCCATAACGCCGAAGCCCTGCAGGACAGTGTCTTGTGCCGCATCCCGGTTTCGGTTGTTGAAAAGCTGGACCGTGAAAGCCCGCGCCTGCACAAACAGGTTTTAACCCGCTGGCACCAGACCGTGATGGATGCCGATTACTGGCTGACGCAAATGTGCACCGGGTCTGCGCGTGAACGTGTGGCGCGCCTGTGCCTGTTTCTGGCCGAAGATGACGAAGGCCTTGCTGCCTGCCATTTGCCGGGCCGCGAAGATATTGGGGCGATGCTGGGCATTACCACCGAAACCGCCAGCCGCGTTATCGCCGATTTCCGCCGTCAGGGCCTGCTGACCACCCATTCCCGGCGCGAATTTTCGATGAATATCGACAGCATGCGCAATCTTGCCGGGATCGAAGATTGCGCGGCCTAAGCCGCCCGAACCCTTCCTTCCTCTGATTGGGCAAGAATAGAAGGCAGCGTCATTGGCGCTGCCTTTCGTCCCTTTGCCAAGGGCTTTTAACGGCGCATGGCCGCAGGCAGGGTTGTCTGGAAGGCTGATTTGGGACCACAGGCATGGGACAGGCGTTCATATTCCTGCGCGGTATCGATCCTGGCGTGGTCGCGCTGGCGGGTGGCATCGATTTTTGCCAGCAATGCCTTAAATTCCCGCCCGTATTTTGACAGCAGATTGCGAATACGCGCCGACGCCATTTGCGCGGGCAAGGGCTGCATACGGGCAAAATCATCTGTCACCTGTGCTAGATAAGCAGGCAATGCATTGCGAATATCAAGCTCCATATGCTGGTTGATGGCAACATGCTGGCCTTCATGGGCATAGACCACATCATACTCGCAACTGCCTTTGGGCAATTCGCTGGCAATATAAACCAGATGTTCGGTCACACTTACCGTTGGATGGATCAGGGCCGGTAACAGGCAATAAGTCCCATTGCCCAAAGCCACCGGTTCAATGCGCATTTCAAATTTGGCCTGCATGGCATAACTGGTCAGCCCGGTTACAAACCAGTCGGCACTATGGGTGGTTTTGCTGTTAAGCCAACGAACCGAACGGTTACGATCAAGCTGTGGGGATTTGGGTTCAAAATCGAAGGTGATTTTTGGGGGCGTTACCGTCGGGCAGGATGCCGCATATGCGCCCTGCCCGCCAAAGGCCACCACACCAAGTATCACCAGCAGAACAAAACCTGCAAGGGCCGTTACCCGAAGGCCGCGACGCACCAGAAATCCCCCAAATCCTTTACCAATCTGCATTGCCTGAAATCTGGCGCTCACCGCCGATATCCCCCCGACCTATAATGCTTTTTGCTGCCTTGGCTTTACTTAAACCTGCCGGATCTGGCTGTTTGAAAATGCCGATATTTACCAACCGGCCGAAGAAACACAGATGGGGGATGATCAGCATTTTGACAATGCAAACACACCATGCGCCTGTTCACATTATCCTTAAAAGCTGGTGTAAATGCAGGCAGGTGTAATGATTATTCAGCAAGCCAGCGCCGCAGCACCGCCACCACCCGGTCCGGGTCGCTATCGACAAGGGCGCTGGCGCGCTTGACCAGATTTTGTTCAATCCGCCCTTCGATACCTTCCAGCGACAGGGTCACCGGGGCAGCGCCTTCGACCAGGGCAGCAGACGGCACAACTGGCTGCACCTGCCCTGCCACCGGCGTTAAACGGGGCGTGCGCCCCGGCAGGTCACGCGGCAGGGGCGGTGCAGGTTTGGCAGCCAGTGGCATTACCGGCTTATCGTCATCATCTGGGTGCATGGGCAATTGTTGCGCCGATAATGGCCTTAAACAAGTGAATTGTCGCACAGCTCCCGGTATCGGCCCGCTTGGCACTGGGATATTCCCCTCGCATAATTCCGATGGACGGCGGAATTACCAACGCACTGACGGGCATTTTGACCCGGCAATGCGTTGGCAAAGTGTCAGCTTACTCGCCAGGGCTTAGTGCAGCATGCGGCGCTTTTTGCTTTTGGTGCAATCACCGCAGGCTGCAACCAGCTTTTCCATTGCGGCCTCGGCCTCGTCATCATCAAGGTGATGTGCCTTCATGTTTTTCTGGATTTTGCAGCATAGCGACTGGCCTTCGGGGAAGGTTTCGTCGGTCCAGAAGCATTTTGACGGGTCGAAATAGCCGATTTCGTCGAGGAACGAGACGCCATAATAATAGGCTGCCCCGACCGAGTTATAAAAACTGGTATCGTCAATAAAGCCGCCATCGGCTGTCATGGAAACATTCAGACACCAGTCGAGAAGTTCGCCAATATCGGTACTGGCCTGCTGATGGGCCGCGTCATCAACACTGGACCAGCCTTGGGCGAAAATTTTGGCAACGTCGTAATTATTATGGTTGTTAAAGTCGCCATTATGCTTCCAGCCATAAGGATATGCGCCGTCACGCAGGGCCAGGGTGGTTGCAAAAATCTGCGGCCAATAGGCGACCTTGCCATGCTGATAGGAAATATTGTGGAAAGTCAGGCTAAGGTCGGTGCTTTTGACAAGGGGGCCATCGGCCTGGTCAAACCACGCCCCCCAATAGCCGCTTTGGGAATCCTGCCAGTCATCCAGCCAGGCTTTGTAGGCTGCGATGTAATCATCGGTCAGATCAAAGCCCTTCACATACTGGCGGAAATAATCGCGGATCTCGCTTTTGAAACACATTTCCGACAGGGCGGCACTAACCGCGCCCAGCGCATCGCGACGGTCCAGGCCATCGGCATAGATTTTTGATGTGCGCTGGTCATTCAGCCAGTTCTGCATCCCTTCGATGGTGGCAATCGGCGCCATGAAATCAAAGGGGTATTCGGGTGCCTCATCCTCGTCGGCCATTTCATTGACCGCATCGATCATGGCATCGACCTTCAGGAACCACTGGCTATAACAGGGCCCCCATGATCCATCGACGGGGGATTGTTCTTCGGCCCAATCCTGATCGGTATTTTTAAGCGACTCGGCAAGGTCGGAAATCGCCTTTTGCAGCGTTGACCAGTCTGCCGTGTATTGAAGCAACCATTTGCACTCAATCATCCTTTGGTCGGACGCGGCCATGCTGTTACCCTGCGCCTGCAGGCGCGAAAGCTTTTCTTCCAAAGGTGAAAGCTGGCTGGCAAATTTTTTCTGTTGCGAAATATAATTTTGATCAAAGGCGCAAAATTGCTTATTTATCAGACTATTGTAATCAATCATCATAATTCATCCTGAAATGGCACTGGCCGCAAGGCACCTGCTAACTACCCCATAAAGAACAGTTTTTCATAAAACCATTCCGGTAACTTTTTCGCGAACACAATCCATTAAATGCCATCAAAACTTTACCTTGATACATTTTTTCTTTACTCACCACCTATGGATAGCGGATACGATACCTATAGCTTGTTATAATACAAAAGCATAAAATCAGTGGAGCCATTCGTGCCTCGGATCAAATTCCAAACCCGCACTTTAATCATGGCAGTGGTCCTTGCATTCGCGTTTGGCGCGAAAAGCAGCCATGCCGTCGAGTTTGGACAGGCCCCACTCTTTGCCGACCAGGTAAAGAACAACCATCTTCCCCCTGTTGAAGACCGCCTGCCACGTACCCCGATGATTGTATCGCCTGTCGATAATCTGGGAAATTATGGTGGCACCTGGCATATGGCGCAGCTTGCAGAGCGCGACTATGCCCTTCTGATCAGAACCATAGGTTACGAACCGCTTTTGCGCTGGACTCCGCAATGGACCGGGATCATCCCCAATGTCGCGCTGTCCTTTCAGACCAACGATAACGCAACTGATTTCACCTTTCGGTTGCGCCCTGGCATGCGCTGGTCGGACGGGCACCCCTTTAGCGCCGATGACATTGTTTTCTGGTATGAAGACATTCTTCAAAACCCGGCGCTAACCCAGATCATTCCCGACTGGCTGACCTGTGGCGGGCAGCCGGTGCAGGTGGAAAAGGTCGATGATTATACGGTAAAGTTCCATTTTGCAGCACCCTACGGCCTGTTTTCAACCTTCCTTGCACAGCCTGAAGGTGTAGAGCCGGTATCCTATCCGGCACACTATCTGAAAGAATACCTGCCCAAATATAACCCCAAGGCCGAGGCCGAAGCGGCCCGTCTTGGCTATGGCAGTTGGGAAGAACGTTTTGTCGATGTTTTTGGCCACCCCGGCAGCATCGATGATCCGTCGCGCTGGCTTCACCCCGAAGTACCGACCCTGAATGCCTGGGTCATGACCGGGGTTTATGGCAAGCAGGACCCGCTGATTGCCACGCGCAACCCGTATTACTGGAAGATCGACCCGACAGGCCGCCAGTTGCCCTATATTGACACGGTTTCGTTCAAACTTGTCGGCAGCAAGCCCGAAGCCATCAAACTGGCGATGGATGGGCAGATCGACATGCAGGAACGCCATATCAGCAACAGCACCGATGAAATTCTCGCACGGCGCAAGGACATGTCGTCCTTTACCCTGATTGAAAGCGACATGAACAAGATGACCATGTCGCTGAATTTGAACAATCCGAACCGCGTGCTGCGCACCCTGTTCCAGGACAAGAATTTTCGCGTCGGGCTGTCGCATGCCTTTGACCGCGACGCCATTATTGACCAGTTCATGCCCGAGGCCCTGCCCCACCAGGCAGCCCCCCGACCCGAAAGCCCGCTTTTCCATTCGGTTCTGGCGCGCCAGTTCATCACCTATGACCCGGACCTGGCGCTGGATTACTTTGCCAAGGCTGGCCTTGTGAACCGCGATGGCCAGGGTTTCCTGCTAACCGCCGATGGTCATCGGGTGACGTTCAATATCGACACCGTGGGTTCGTCACGCTTTGAAATGCTGCAGGCCGTAACCGCCTATTGGCGGAAACTGGGGATTGATGTGAATGCGCGCGATGTACCGCGTGACCAGTTTTACGAACAGCGCAGCGATAACAGCTTTGATGCCACGGCATGGGGTGGTGATGGCGGGCTTGATGCCATGCTGATTCCCATCAATTATCTGCCGATTTCAAAGGATTCCTGGTTCGCACCGGCATGGGCAGCATGGTATCTTGACCATGACAATGCCAAGGCCGTTGTACCGCCGCGGGTCGTGCAAAAACAGCTGTCGCTGTATGACAAGCTGAAATCAACCGCAGATGCAGAACAACAGAAAGACCTGATGCGGGCGATACTCGACATAAGCGCGGATCAGTTTTATGTTATGGGGGTGGCTTTACCGCCAAATCGCAAGGGCATAGTTGCGAACAACTTTAAAAACGTACCCAAGGTAATACCTGCAGCCTGGAGTTTTGCCACACCGGCACCAACCAACCCGTCGCAGTATTACATTGAGGATAAGTGATAGAAAAAGGCCGGGGGACGACCGGATCAGGGCGTAGAGGGTAGCTTGAAAAAACTGTTCGACCGGCTGTTTGGCAGTCTGGCGTTCAAAATTGGTTTTGCGATTGTGATCGTTGAAACCATTTTTCTTGGTCTGTTTGGTGGATATTACATCCAGTATTTCGGGGCGGAAATTGATCGTCGCACGGCAGAACAAATTAGTGCTCCTGGGCGGCTGATCCAGGAAGAACAGCTTAAGATTTCCATTATCAGTGACAAGGTGCAGCTCCGTCGGCTGCTGGGCCCGCATGTCATTGATGCAATGGCGGTCGGTTTTGATGGCACCATCTATCATTCCATGGACTCGGCCCTTATCGGCAACAATATCTCCGATCTTGAAAATTTCCCGTCGCGCTGGTTTGGCTCGGATATTGTCGAGCCGCAGCTTTTTACCGTTCATGATGCGTCGGGGCGGCAAATGGTCAGCATCACGCCGCTTTTCAGCCTGAATGCGACACAGCCCTTCATGTTTGTGTATTTCAAGGTATCGACCGTCGGCCTTGAAGAAAGCCAGCAGCGCATGCAATCGGTGCTGCTGATCGGGTCGGTGATGTGCCTGATCCTGACATCGGGCCTGATCTTTTTGCTGATGCAGCAAACGGTTTTGCGCCGCATGACCAGCATGGCGCAATTTGTCAGCGATATTCAGTTTGGAAAAATCGGTGCCCGCCTGCGCCCGGCCAGCCGCGACGAAATCGGCTCGCTCGAACGCGGCCTTAATGCGATGGCCGAAAGCCTGGAACGGCGCACCAGCCAGCACCAGATCGCCCAGGATGCCCTGCGCGACAGCGAAGAACGCTTCCGCGACTTTACCCTGTCATCGGCGGACTGGTACTGGGAAATGGGCCCGGACCTGCGCATTACCTTTGCGTCCTATAAATTCTATCAGTTGATCGAGGAACTGCATGGTTCCCCGCAAGGACAGCGGTTTGACACGCTGGGCCTGACTGCGCGCGACCATGAAAGCTGGGGCGTGCTGATGAGCCGCCTTGAAAGCCACCTTGCCTTTCAGAATTTTGAATTTTCCTGGCAGGGTAAAGACCGCGAAATTCATTTTGGCCGCATTAACGGCGTGCCGGTATTTGACCTTGATGGCGTATTCAAGGGCTATCGCGGCACAGGCAGTGACGTTACCGCACAACACCAGGCCACCGAAGAACAGCACGCCCTGCAACGCCAGCTTGCCACCTCGCAAAAGCTGGAAGCCGTGGGTCAGATGGCCGGCGGGGTTGCCCATGAATTCAATAACTGCTTGGCTGGCATTCTCAGCTTTGCCGAAGTGGCGCGTGCGCGCATTGATGACCCGGCACGGGTTGAAGAATATATCAGCCACATCATTTCGCTTGGCGAACGGGCAACCAGTGTTGCCGACCAGCTTTTGATGTTCTCGCGCCGCAAGGTCGAACAGCCAACCGTGGTTCAGGTCAATGATGCCGTCCTCGAGATGGAAAAACTTCTGACCACCTTGCTGGAACACCGGATCGAACTTGAAATCTGGACCTGTGAAACACCGCTTTATACCCGCGTTGACCCGACCCAGCTTTCGGCCTGTATCCTGAACCTGGCCATCAATGCACGCGATGCCATGCCCAATGGCGGTGATCTTCAAATAAGCTGCTCATACGAAACCATTCCGCCGGAAGACCAGCGCGACCCGCTGGATGAAATAACCTATCCCGATTGCACACCGGGCGATTATGTGGTGATCACGGTGCAGGATACCGGCACCGGCATTCCTGATGAAATCCTCGATCATATCTTCGAGCCATTTTATTCGACCAAGGAACCGGGCAAAGGCACGGGCCTTGGCCTGTCGATCGTGCATAATTGGGTCGAAGAATCCAATGGCTGCATTGATGTTGAAACGGTCGAGGGTGAAGGCACGACTTTCTCGATCTATCTGCCACGCTGTGAACCGGGCACCGTCACCGCCCAGCCGATTGACACCATCAGCTATCATCCCGGCAATGGCGAACGCGTACTGATTGTTGATGATGAACCGTCATTGCGAACAACAGCGCAAATCATTTTGCAGGATGCCGGCTTTAACGCCATCTGTGCGGAAAATGCCGATGCCGCCCTTAAAATTCTGGCCGAACAAAAAGACGGCGAAAAGATTGACGTTATCCTGAGTGACGTTGTCATGAGCGGCCTTAGCGGGCCGCAATTGGCCATTGAAGCATTGCGCCAATACCCGCATCTAAGCATCGTTTTCATGTCGGGCTATCCGGCGCGGACCCGTCAGGAAATGGAAAAAATGCTGGGCGAATATATCTTCGTTAAAAAGCCGTTCCGCCCGGCCCAGTTGCAAAAAGCCATCCACGAGGCCATGGTCCAGAAAACCGAACGCCGCCGCGACCGCGACCTGCAGGACCATTAATCCCGCCAATCGATATGGCCTTTATTGCCAGCCAGCCCTTGAATGGTAAGGCCCAAATGCGGTGATATTCACCGCGTTTGCCGGGGCATGCATGGGGCTGCTGACGCCTGAGCGGTGTATGGCAGTGTCCCAAACGTGAACACAGCACTTTCACCTCACCCCACCCGCGAAATGCCGGGTTAGTTTATTTTCACGCTGCTTTGTGACAGCCGTCACTTCAAAATGGTTAAGAAAGTCCTATATCTAAGTTACAGGATGGACTTGCCGGTAACATAAGGGGCCAATCCGGACCCGCCCGGCAAAACAGACGAGGAAGCACAGACCATGGTTGGTTCAATCGGTTCAGGCTTGAGTTCGGCACAGCAGGCCCTGTCAGACAGGATTACGCCGCAACGCGCAGATGGCGCGCCGTTAAGCTCGGCTGGGGCATCGATGAAAAAGGCCGAAGGTCTGATGGAAAGCATCGCCTCCATCGTGACAGATTATCAGCCGCTGGAAACCAGCGGCCACCGCGGAACGCGCGTTAATATCGTGACGTGAGCATCAAGGTTTATTGCCTCCCTCCCCGTTGGCTTCTACTGGGGCAGCGTACGCGCTGCCCCTTTTCTTTTGCGCAGCCATCCCGCCCATACCAGGCACCGCACCGACAGTCCGTATCAACAGCCGGGATACCCGCAAGGCTTGATCCCCAGCCCTAAATGCACAAATTAATGGGCATGGGGCATGAACCAGACGACACAGCATCAGGCAAACTGAATGGTTCAGATTTCAATTAAAATCCCCTAGAATAGGATGATGGCAACAAGGGAAGAATGATGGCGTTACCCCCGCTTGGCAGTTCGCGCACCAGCACAGGCGATATTACCGAAGCCCCGACCCGATCCGGTCCGGGACGTTTGTCTACGCCCGGTGCTCGCCGCACAGTGGTTGATCGCCCATCTACCGAACTTGATATCCTGAGCCAGCTTGCCCGCCTGCGTAACCTTATCGCATCCGACCAGATCGACCATTCCGCCCGGCGCGGCACCTATCTGGACCTGCTGCTTTAACGCGTCTTTCGCGTTTGATCCTTCGGCCTCGTCTTGCCAGATAGCATCAAAGGCACATCCCCATACAGATCAGACCGGTTTCCATACACAAGGCTGGCTAGCCCCGTGTGACGTGAAATGTGGTTTACGAGCATTGATCGCTGGATCAGCCAGCCGAGCCCATGCCCCATCCCCAGCAGCCCATAGCAATGATTTACACAGCACAAAAAAAGATACCCCGCACCGAGATGCGGGGTAAGTTGGTTTGTCCGGGTGTTTGGACAAGGGAGCTTACGCAAGCTGCGTGAGGGTAATCACGCAGTTGCCTGGTCTTCGCTCTCGGAGCGAATAGGGTGTTCCAGCTTGTCGACGATTTCCTTCGGCACGACCTGCCAGAAGTAACCGCGCTCGCGATCCCAGTTATCAAGGATGTTGCGGGCAAAACCGCTATCGGTTTCAGCAACATGTTCCTCGATCAGGCCACGGCACAGATCGTCCCAATGCTGGGTTTCAATACGTTGATAGAGAACCGAACCATCATTGACGACATCGCCAAACTGATCGTCACGGTCATAGATGAAGGCCATACCGCCGGTCATGCCTGCACCAAAGTTTTCACCAACCTGGCCGAGAATGACTGCCGTACCACCTGTCATGTATTCACAACCGTTGGAACCGCAACCTTCGACAACCACGGTTGCACCGGAGTTACGAACACAGAAGCGTTCGCCAGCCTGACCAGCAGCAAACAGCTTGCCTGCGGTGGCCCCGTAAAGGACGGTGTTACCGATGATGGTGTTTTCGTTGGTTTTAAGCGAGCTGGACGGACGCGGACGCAGAACGATGGTTCCGCCCGAAAGGCCCTTGGCAACATAGTCGTTGGCATCGCCATGTACTTCGATTTTAAGGCCCTGAACCGAAAACGCCCCAAGTGACTGACCGGCCGAGCCGCGCAGACGAACATGCAGATGGCCGGGTTTCAGGCCAAACATGCCGTATTTCTGCGTGATCAGGCTGGAAATGCGGGTGCCGATGGCACGCTGCGTATTCTGGATATTATACTGCAGCTGCATTTTTTCGCCGTCATCAAGCAACGGACGGGCATCCTTGATCATTTGCGCATCAAGGGTGTCGGGAACTTCGTTACGGCCTTCGGTGGTGCAGTAACGCGGGTGCCCTGCGGCATCAGCCTGTGCCAGAAGCGGGTTCAGGTCAAGGTCAACAAGGTCTTTCGCGCCGCGGTGCACCTGCTGAAGCAGGTCGGAACGGCCAATCACATCCTGCAGGTTGTCATACCCCAGTTCTGCAAGCACATCCTTGACCTCTTCGGCCATGAAGGTGAACAGGTTGACCAGCTTGTCTGCGGTGCCGTTGAATTTGGCGCGCAGTGCAGGGTCCTGGGTACAAACGCCCACCGGGCAGGTGTTGGAGTGGCACTGACGCACCATGATGCAACCCAGCGCGATCAGCGATGCCGTACCGATACCGAATTCTTCTGCACCCAGCATGGCACCAATCACAACGTCACGGCCGGTTTTGAAACCACCATCGACGCGCAGCTTCACGCGGTGACGCAGGTTATTGAGCGTCAGAACCTGGTTGACTTCCGACAGGCCCATTTCCCACGGAATACCGGCATATTTGATCGAGGTTTGCGGGCTTGCACCCGTACCGCCATCATAACCGGAAATCAGGATCACGTCGGCCTTTGCCTTGGCAACACCAGCGGCGATCGTACCAACGCCCGAACGCGACACCAGCTTCACACACACGCGACAACGCGGGTTGATCTGCTTAAGGTCGTAAATCAGCTGGGCAAGGTCTTCGATAGAATAAATATCGTGGTGCGGCGGCGGCGAAATCAGGGTCACACCCGGTGTCGCATGACGCAGCTGTGCAATTTCAACCGTTACCTTAAAGCCCGGCAACTGCCCGCCTTCACCCGGTTTTGCCCCCTGGGCGACCTTGATCTGAATTTCTTCGCAGTTGTTCAGATATTCAGCCGTCACGCCAAAGCGGCCCGATGCCACCTGTTTGATCGAGGAACGGGCGTTATCTCCGTTGGAGCGCGGACGGAAACGTTCACGCGATTCCCCGCCTTCACCGGAGTTCGATTTCGCACCGATCCGGTTCATGGCAATGGCAAGGGCTTCGTGGGCTTCGGTCGAAAGGGCACCATGCGACATGCCGGGCGTAACGAAACGCTTGCGGATTTCGGTGATGCTTTCGACTTCTTCCTGACGGACCGGTTTGCGATCAGAACGGAAGTCCAGCAGGTCACGCAGATGCAGCGGTTCGCGCTGACGCAGACCTTCGCTGAATTTGCGGAAAGTATTGTAGCTGCCGGTGGTGACAGAAGACTGCAATGTATGGATCAGCGGACCGGTCCAGACATGGCGTTCACCACTGCGGCGGTATTTATACAGACCACCGACCGGCAGGCTGACAACATTACCAGCAAAGGCATCTTTGTGCTGGGCGATCGTGCGGCGCTGAATACCCTGAAGGCCGATCCCCGAAATGCGCGAAGGCATACCCGGGAAGAATTCAGCCACCAGCGAACGCGAAAGCCCGATGCTTTCAAAGTTATAGCCACCACGATAGGAACTGATGATCGAAATGCCCATTTTGGACATGATCTTGAGCAGGCCCTGGTCAATCGCGGTTTTAAAACGCTGCATGACTTCGGCAGTGCTGTGGATGTTCGGGAACAGGCCACGGGCGTAACGGTCCAACAGGCCTTCCTGGGCCAGATAGGCGTTCACCGTGGTCGCACCAACACCGATCAGAACGGCAAAGTAATGCACATCCATGCATTCGGCCGAACGCACGTTAAGCGAAATATAGGTCCGCAGCGAGTTTTTGACGAGGAAGCTGTGAACGCCACCAACTGCCAGCACCATCGGAATGGCGGCATGGTTTTCGTCAACACGCTCGTCAGTCAGAATAACGTGCAGGGCACCACCGCGAACGGCTTCTTCGGCTTCTTTCTGGATGCGGGTAATCGCATCACGCAGGGCCGACGGGCCAGCCTGAATGTCAAAAGTGGTGTCAATTTCAACAGCACTTTCGCCCATATAATCGCGCATGGCTTCGTATTCGCCGGTGGTCAGAACCGGGCTATCGAGCTGCAGCAGGTCACACTGGCTTTCATCTTCTTCAAGAATATTGCCAAGGTTGCCCAGACGCGTTTTCAGGCTCATGACGCGGGCTTCGCGCAAACTGTCGATCGGCGGGTTGGTCACCTGCGAGAAGTTCTGGCGGAAGAAGTGATGCAGGCCACGATAACGGTCCGAAAGGATCGCAAGCGGGGTGTCATCCCCCATGGAGCCAATGGCTTCCTTGGCGTCTTCAGCCATCGGATGCAAGATCAGTTCCAGATCTTCGTGCGAAAGACCCATCGCCTTTTGCATGCGCAAAAGCTGTTCTTTGCCATAGCTGGCCGGTTCGGATTTTTCCGGGGAAACCAGATCGTCAAGAACCTTGGTCCGGCCGACCCATTTCGACCAGTCACGACGATGGGCAAGCTTATCCTTAAGCTCGGTATCGTGGTACAGCTTGCCTTCTTCAAGGTTAACCGCAATCATCTGGCCCGGCCCGAGGCGACCTTTTTCAACGCAGGTTTCCTCGTCGATATGGACCATGCCGGTTTCAGAACCCGCAATCAGCAGGCCATTGCCGGTAACAGCATAACGCAGCGGACGCAGACCGTTACGGTCCGTACCGCCCAAAAGCCATTTACCACCATAGGCCGCAAGTGCCGCCGGGCCATCCCACGGTTCCATAACCGCGTTGCAATAGGCATACAGGTTTTTATAGCTATCAGGCGTGGTTGCCTTTTTCGACCAGGCTTCCGGCACCATCATGGTTTTAACCATCGGCAGGTCGCGACCTGCACGCACCATCAGTTCAAACACGGCATCCAGAGCAGCCGAGTCCGACGAACCGGGCTGAATGACGGGTTTGACATCTTCGATGGTGCTGGAGAATGCCTCGTGACCCATGCGGGCTTCGTGGCTTTTCATCCAGTTGACGTTACCGCGCAGCGTGTTGATTTCGCCGTTATGGGCCAGCACGCGGAACGGCTGTGCCAGCGGCCAGCTCGGGAAGGTGTTGGTCGAATAGCGCTGGTGATAAACGCAGAAATTGGAAATGAAGCGTTCGTCACGCAGGTCGGGATAGAAGATATCGACCTGTTCGGCCAGGAACATGCCTTTGTAAATGATCGAACGGCAGGACAGCGAGCAGATATAGAAGTCCTTGATCGATTCCGACATCACCGCCTTTTCGATGCGGCGACGAATGACATAAAGATCAACTTCAAACTGTTCTTCATCAACCGTGGCAAGGCCACCAACCAGAACCTGTTCGATTTCCGGGCGGGTCGCGTTTGCCTTTTCACCGATCACCGACACATTGACCGGCACCTGGCGCCAGCCAAGGATCGAATAACCCATTTTCAGGATTTCGGTTTCAACAATGGCGCGGCAGCGCTCCTGGGCAGCCATGTCGATACGCGGCAGGAAAACCTGGCCCACGGCAATCATGGAATCCGGGGCTTCCTGATTGATCAGTTTCAGGTGCGCTTTGAAAAAATCCTGCGGGACCTGCAGGTGGATACCCGCGCCGTCGCCGGTTTTGCCGTCGGCGTCAACAGCACCGCGATGCCAGATCGCCTTAAGTGCTTCGATACCGGCTTCAACAACTTCGCGGCGCGGTTTGCCATCGATAGCACCGATCAGACCGACGCCACAGCTGCTGTGTTCGTCTTCGACATCATACAGGCCTGCTGCCGAAAGGTGTTCGGCGTTACGCTCGAACCGGGCGATTTCTTCGGCACCGTGATCCTTGATAATTTCGTTCATGGCTTTGTCTCTCCAAAATGCGGCGGCGGGCTTAGGCGGCTGCTTCTTTCCGCGCCAGCAAATATTCGTCAATGCGATCGGCAGCATCGCGACCATCACGGATCGCCCAAACCACCAGCGACGCACCCCGTGCGATGTCCCCTGCAGCAAAAACGCCATCCAGATTGGTCATCATCGAACGGAAATCGATTTTCACGGTACCCCAGCGTGAAACACCCAGTTCCGGGGCTTCAAACAGGGTCGGCAGGTCTTCGGGTTCAAAACCAAGTGCCAGGATCGCCATGTCGGCTTCCATCGTGTAGCTGGAACCTTCGATGACTTCCGGGCTTTGACGGCCACCGGCATCCGGGGCGCCAAGGCGCATTTTCACGGCACGAACACCGGTGATTTTGGTGTCATCGCCGACAAAGGCTTCCGGGTTGGTCAGCCAGACAAATTCAACGCCTTCTTCCTCGGCATTGGCCACTTCGCGCTGCGAACCGGGCATATTGGCGCGGTCACGGCGATAAAGGCACTTCACCGACTTTGCCCCCTGGCGAATGGCGGTACGCACGCAATCCATTGCGGTATCGCCACCACCAATGACAACTACATGTTTGTCCTTGGCATTAAGCGTGCCGTCTTCATAAGCCGGGACGCTATCGCCCAGACCCTGACGGTTCGACGTGGTCAGATATTCCAGCGCCGGATAGATGTTTTTAAGGCCAACGCCGGGCACCTTAAGGTCACGTGCCTTGTAAACGCCCGTTGCGATCAAAACGCTGTCATGCTTGCGGCGCAGATCCTCAAGGGAGGCATCCCGGCCAACTTCAAAGTTGGTGTGCATGACAATGCCAGCTTCTTCCAGAAGCTTGATGCGGCGTTCGACGATGTGTTTTTCCAGCTTGAAGCCCGGAATACCATAAACCAGCAGGCCGCCCATGCGGTCATAACGGTCATAGATATGGACTTCATAACCCTTGAGGCGCAGTTGTTCGGCTGCAGCCATACCAGCAGGGCCACCACCGATAATGCCAACCGACATGCCGTTTTCCGATGCAGGCACCGGGGCCTTGACCCAGCCATTTTCAAAGGCGGTATCGGTAATGTATTTTTCGACCGAACCAATGGTCACCGCACCATGCGTGGATTGTTCAATCACACAATTGCCTTCACACAGGCGGTCCTGCGGGCAGATGCGACCGGTAATTTCCGGCAGGTTGTTGGTGGCCGATGAAATGGCATAGGCCTCTTCCATCCGGCCTTCGGTTGTCAGGCGCAACCAGTCAGGGATGTTATTATAAAGTGGGCAGTGGGCCTGACAGAACGGCACGCCACACTGCGAACAACGCGCAGCCTGGTCGGCAGCAGCATCGGGTTCGAAGCCGGCATAAATTTCATCGAAGTCTGTCCGGCGCTCAGCGGCTTCACGCTTCTGAGGATATTTTTGTTCAAGATGGACAAACTTAAGCATCTTTTCTGTCATTGAGCCCCCCAAAAAGGCTGTTTTGTTGCGGGAGTGGACCCTTATATACCTGCGGGCGAAATGAGAATCCAGCACAAAATGCACGTTAGGTCAACTATACTGACTTATTTACCAAAAAGCCCAGACAAAAGCTGGGGTTTTAGAGGGATTTTCCGGTGTCAAAAAAGTTTAATTAGTACCAAAATGGTACTAATTCAGTTATTCGCCTAGAGAAAACAAGCTGCTATAAGCATTTCTCCTTTCATAAATCAGCACCGAGGCAGGTGTGACTCTTCAGCACATAATCCTTCTCGCAGTCGTTCAGGGTATTACTGAATTCCTGCCCATCAGCTCATCTGGCCATCTTGTCCTGACCCCCGCCATTACCGGCACTGCCGATCAGGGCCTTCTGCTGGATGTTTCGGTTCATGTCGGAACACTGCTTGCGGTTCTGATTTATTTCTGGCGCGATGTCCTGGCCATGATCATTGGCTTTTTCCGCCTGTTTACCGGCCGCATGACACCGGGTGCGCGCATGGCGCTGCATATTGTTGTTGCGACGATTCCCGTGGTGGCCGTTGGCTTTTACCTTAAGGAATCCGGCATCGAGGAGCAGATGCGCTCTGTCGAGATCATTGCCTGGACCACCCTTGTTTTTGGCATCATCCTTTGGGTTGCCGACCGGGTTGGCATGACGATCAACCGGATCGAACATATGGGCTGGGCCGGATCGATCTTTATTGGTCTGGCACAGGTGATTGCATTGGTTCCCGGCGTCAGCCGGTCGGGCATCACCATGACGGCTGCCCGCCTGATGAGCTATGAACGGTCGGACGCCGCACAGTTTTCCATGCTGATGTCGATTCCCGTCATTCTGGGTGCGGGCCTCCTGGCCGGACTGGACCTGCATAAAGCGGGCAATATGGAACTGAACCGCGAAGTCATGATGGCGATCGGCTTTTCCTTCATCACCGCGCTGATCACGATTGCCGTGCTGATGTCCTGGTTAAAACGCGCAAGCTTTACCCCCTTTGCTATCTACCGCATCCTGCTCGGTGCGGCCCTGCTGGTTTGGGTTTACGGGTATGGCACCGCCCCGCTTGATACCCTGTTTTAAGGCGTATCGCGGCAGGTCGCCGCATACGCGGCACATATCCTGATTTTCAAACGCGAATCCAACCGGGTTCGCGTTTTTTGTGCCTGTACCGCGAAACATCAGCTAATCCCCGGCTACTTCCCTAACACCTCGCCTGTCCCGGTTTTCACGCAAAAATCCCCATCCATAAATCTGCTTGCCCAAACACATAAGTATGTGCTTATGTGTTTGCATGATGGAAAACGATATCTTCAAAGCCCTGGCCGATCCGACCCGGCGCACCATTTTTGAAAAGCTTGCCAGCGCGCAAGGCATGAATGCCAGCGCCCTTCGCGATGGCATGAGCATCAGCCAGCCTGCCATGTCACAGCACCTGGCCGTGTTGCGCGAAGCAAAGCTTGTGCAGGAAGAACGGCAGGGACGGTTCGTGAATTACCGGATCAACCCCGAAGGCCTGGACCTGATTGTGCAATGGGTTGCCAGATACAGCACCTTCTGGCCGGAACGTGTGGATGCCCTGCGCCAAACCCTAAAGGAGATGGACCAGTGAGTGATCGCAAAAGCAGCAAAGGCGCCAACCGCAACAGCGCCAAACCCGGAAAACCTAGGCCATCGCACCGGCTGGAATTTGAATACCGGCTGGATGCCCCAAGCGAGAAAGTATGGCGCGCGATCAGCATTGCAGAAATTCGCGAAAGCTGGCTACCCGGTGCAAATTTGCGCGATGCAAAACCGATAAAGGAAATTTCCGGTAAGGAAGTGACCTATCAGATGCGCGACCCGCTGCCACCCCATCTTGAAAGTATCGTAACCTTTCACATTGCGCAAACGGGCGAAAACATGACCCGCCTTCGCATTATCCATGAACTGACCGATGCAAGATGCATTACGCCACCAATACCCGCCAACAGCAATACCCCGACCATGATGTGCGCGGCATAACGCCTGCCATCGCATCCAGCCCCTTGGCCCAAACGGATTACCAGAACCGGAGCCTTCCCATGCGCGAAATGATGCAATTGATCCCGATGGTGGTTGAACAGACCAGCGCGGGAGAACGGTCCTTTGATATTTATTCACGCCTTTTGCGCGAACGAATCATTTTTCTGAATGGCGAAGTAAACGACACGATTTCATCGCTTGTCTGTGCGCAATTGCTGTTTCTGGAAGCAGAAAATTCAAAAAAGCCGATCCATCTTTACATCAATTCCCCTGGCGGTGTGGTGACCAGCGGCATGGCGATGTATGATACCATGCGTTACATCAAGTCACCGGTTCATACCCTGTGCATGGGAACGGCGCGGTCAATGGGGTCTTTCCTGTTAATGGCGGGCGAACCGGGTTTTCGCGCGGCCCTGCCCAATGCCAGCCTGCATGTCCACCAACCCCTGGGCGGTTTTCAGGGCCAGGCATCAGACGTTTTGATCCATGCCGAAGAAATGCGCCTGACCAAACAGCGCATGATCACGCTTTATGCCAAACATTGCGGCCGCAGCTATGAAGAAGTGGAACGCACCCTGGACCGCGACCGCTTCATGACGGCGGAACAGGCCCTTGAATGGGGGCTGATTGACCGAATCCTCGAACATCGCGGCGCAAATGACGATGATGCGGCATAACACACGGCAGTTAAGCACGCGGGCCACCAGATAAACCTGTCACACCAAAAGCAGGAAGCGGCAAATATCGTCGCTTCCTGCCTTTTCCGCCGGGCAGGTTAGCCTGCGTGGGCAAGAATATTAAGCAAACGGCCAAACGGGTCGCGTACAAAAAAGCGGCGCACACCCCAGCTTTCATTCACCGGCCCATATTCCGGCACGATGCCAGCGGCACGTACCCGCCGTTCGGCTTCGGCGATATCATCAACCTCAATCGACAGATCGGGAACGGGCGTGCCCGAACCCCCTTCACTGGCGATGCTAAGCTGCACCGTCATGCTGGCCTGATTGCCAAATGTCACGATCCAGCCGTGATCCATCAAAATATCCAGCCCCAGAATATCACGGTAAAAGGCCGCAGCCTTTTCCAGGTCCTGGGATGCAATATTGGCAACGATCCGGCGTACCTGCATGGCGATGCTCCGTTCCCCGTTCTGTGTATGTCCTGTCGTGGCCGTGTTTGGCAGTGGCTGGCAATGTACGTGCCGCCCACCATCAAGGCGACAAGTCCAGCCGCCACCTAGGGACAAGGTACGATCAATCCTGCCAGATCGGCCCGCCCGATAAAACCATATGGGCCTGTGCGGGCATTTCTGGCGGGCAATCAATGGCCTCAACCAGGCGCATTAAAAACGGTTCATGCGACAGCAAAAATTCCAGCACCCCGCGCTGCACATCGCGGTTGCCAATTCCTGCGCGCAGATCGTTCAGATCCATGCCGGTCTGCATCAAAAGGCCCTGCAATAATTCCTCATCCCCGGCGACAAAGGCGATTGCCTGAATGGCAAGGGTTTCAGCAGCGTCGTTATTCATCATTCATGCCTATTTCAACCAGTTGGCCTTTGCCAGCGCACGCCAGATCACAAGCCCCGCCACCAGAATTATACCAGCAGCAATAAACCCCAACCGGGTGCCAGCCAGCAAAACCAGCCCCCAGAAACCAATGGTGCCAAACCCGATCGCCAGGCTTAAAAACGCGGCCTTTACCAGGCTGTCCTGCCCTTTCTGGGCGGCTTCGGCACGTTTGATTTCATCAACGACTTCATACCATGCCAGTTGTTGCCAGCGGGTATATTTCAGGCCGCTTTTGGGGCCTTTGCGCAAAAAATCGTCCAGTTGGCGTACAATATTGGTCGCGCGTTCTTCCGGGGCGACATATTTGCCAAACCGTTCCTTTTTTCGCGGTTGGTCGTCGTCATTTTCCGCCATTGTTTCGTTTGTAACCCTGTTTGATCCCCTATCGCTGGCACAGTGCGGGGCAACGCCTTTACATCCGGTAAATCTGCCACAATTGCCATGACCGGCAATTGCAACTTCCGACATCAATGCATATCTGATAGGTTCACGCAGTGCACCGGCGATGGCTGGTTTGCGTGGCGTAATTGCCCGATCGGGGATTGCGCATTGTGGTTAGGGAAACAGCACGATCTTTGGATCAATCGCCCGCCACATTTGCCTGTCAGCGGGCGGAAACACTGGTTTTTGCCCCGATGAAGCAGCCATTTTGATATGGCAAACAATAACTTGCGACAGGCAATTTTTTGGGAAGAAACGACCGCATTGGCGCGTTTTGCTAAGCCGCCAGATGCGGGATTTGTGTGTCTTTCGCGGCCTGCAACATGGTTTTGGGGCCCATTAACGCATTGCTGCTGGAAACATAAGGCGCCCTGGGGCCTTACGAATCGGCATAGCAGCGCAAGATAATTTGCACTTACGGGAATGGGAAAACAGCGATGAATGGAAAAGGAAGTGGTGCGGGCGGCCGGACTTGAACCGGCAAGGTCTGTTAGGACCGGCGGATTTTAAGTCCGCTGCGTATACCAATTTCGCCACGCCCGCAAGAACTTGGCAGAAAAGCCAGGGGCTGTTCGCCCCAAAGACAGGTCAGGTTTCTAGCGCGGCTTTGCGCGTGACGCAACATTCTATTGCACGGATTTATATTTCGGTAACTCCCCTGCGCTATCACCGAATGAATCGCAGATGACATGCCGGACCTAAGGTCCGTCAATTTCGCAAGTTTCACTACCATCAGGGACCGGTAGTGATTTTTACGGGCGGCAATTGCCGTGTAACCGCGAGCCGAGAAACAACAGACAATGAAACTGCGCTGGAGCATCATAGCCATCGGCACAGCCTGCGTTGCCGTTTCAACCCTGCCCCCGGACAGGGTGATTCCGCCGTGGATAAACAGCGCCCTTGCTGCCCAGGATAAAACATCGCGCACGACCGAATCGCCCATCCTGCGCACTGAAACCATGACGCGCGCCAAAAACCGACTGGGGCACCTTGACCGCCTCTCGGACCGCCTGGATGGCAACTTTGTTGCCAATAATCTGCAGCCCCTGTTTCTGGATGGCAGCACCCCGGCCAGCGACCAACCGCCCGGTGCCCTTGCAATGGGCACCGATGTTGCCAGCCAGATCGAAAGCCACAGCGGGCGTGATGCCCTGGGTTCCCTTGCTGAACGCATTGATTTTGACAGCGCCAATGGTTCCTTCCCGACCCAGGACCGCGCCACCGAACGTGCGATCAGCATCTGGGTTCATGGCACACGCCAAAGCATTGATAACCGCATTGCCGATGACGGGTTTAATCCCGGCCTGAATGGTGATGTGATCGCGGTTGATACCGGCGTTGATTATCGCATCGATACATCGACCATTGTCGGGGTCGCACTGGGTTGGGGCAGCACAGCCAGCGACATTGCATCGCGCCAGACGCTGTATCGGGAAAACAACGTTACTTTTTCCCCCTATTTTCTGACCCGTATGACCGACTGGCTGAAACTGAATGGCAGCCTGGGCATTGGCAGCAGCGACATTACGCGCACCGGCCTTTCAAGTTCTTACGAAAACACCAGTTCCAGTATGACCTATTCCGGGTCTGTCGGGTTTGATGCCGAACAGAATTTGGGCCAAACACCGCTAAGCCTGCGGTTAAGCGGCAATCTGATCAGCGCGCGCGAATCCTATGGCAAGCATTTCACCCCTAACGGCGAAATTGTTTCGGGCCATGTTGCCACATCAACCCTGTTCGATTCCGAGGCCGAAGCGCGCTATCGCATTGAAATGGGCGAACATATCTTCACCCCCTTCTTTGGTGAAAACCAGACCATGTCGGTTTTGAATGAAGGTTTCGGGCGCGATCAAAGCCGGCGTTATTTCACCGGCACCGACTATGCCTATACCCCGCTGAGCCTGAATGCGTCGTTGCAGGCTTTTCGCGAATTCAACCCCGGCGAAGAAACCTATGAGGGCATCAAGGGGGAATTGCGCTTTTCCACCAAGCTGCCGCGTGATTACGGCACCCTTCAGCCGTTTCTTAATACCGAACGTGATACCGATGCCGTAAAAGTCGGCGGCGGCATTGACCATTACTGGAGCGAATTTGCCGGGCATGTCGGCGTGCAGATCAACCAGACAGTGACCTTTGATCAGACCGACAAAGACCCGCTATCAGGGCTGGTGACGCTTAGCTTTAATATGTAACGGCAGGCCACAGGTGGTATTGGCGGCAAATCCTTTTTGTCGCCGCTTTTTCTGTTTTACAGCAAACCGTCTTAACCGTTGTCCCCCAATCTGCCCTGGCTTTTCGCTAGCGGCTTTCTTTAAGCCGCGCGGTTGATGGCCAATTTTCCACAGGGTAATCGCCACAAATATCCGCCCCTACCCGTTACGGATGCAATTTGGCAGATAGAGCCGAAATTAAGCGTGTTTCGGGCGACAAATGTGAACTGATTGCTTCTATTTGCAGGCAAAAGCCCCTAGGGTGCGAACAGATTTAATTTACCCTGCCAGGTAACATGCATGACTGAAACCGACAGCACCAAAGCCCCGCACAACACTGGCGATGACACGGCATCAACCGGCCCCAAAGGCAGCGAGCATTTGACCCCGCCGGTTTTTGACCAGTCCTTTCAACAGCAATTCATTGACCTGCTGTTATGGCGGCGCGATGTGCGCCGGTTTCGCACCGATCCGATCCCGGCGGCCGATATTAATGGCCTGATTGCCGAAGCCTGCCTGGCACCATCGGTGGGCAATTGCCAGCCCTGGCGATTTGTAAAGGTTAACGCACCCGAACGCCGCCGCGCCATTCGCGACAGTTTTGAACGTGCGAACCAGCAGGCCCTTGATGATTATGAAGGCGAACGCGCCCGGCTTTATGCATCGCTGAAACTGCAGGGCATGGACCAGGCACCGGTGCAGCTTGCCGTTTTTGCCGACGAAGAAACCGAAGCCGGCATGGGCCTGGGCCGTAAAACCATGCCCGAAATGCTGGATTATTCGGCCGTTGCTGCCGTGCAGCTTTTGTGGCTGGCGGCACGGGTCAAGGGGATTGGCGTGGGCTGGGTCAGCATTATTGAACCCAATGTCGTCCAGCAGGCGCTGGATGTGCCCGAACATTGGCGGCTGATTGCCTATTTGTGCATTGGCTACCCGGAAGAAGACCATGTCGTGCCCGAACTGGTCCGCCATGGCTGGCAGGACCGCATCGACCCGCGCGACGTCACGCTGGACAGATAGCAGATAACAGCCAACGCGGATTGGCATATTCAAATATCAGGGAATGACAAAATGACAGGCGAACCGGCCGGACAAAACACCGAAGCACCGCAGGACAAGAAGCTGCCAAACGGCCATTATTTCAAGATCATGGGATACCTTCTGACCGCGTGCTGGGTTGGCTATATCGTCATGATTACCAAGGGTGACACCAGCGATCCGATGTTTGATTACATCTTTTCCGTTCCGCTGGGCTTTTGGATTGTCGGCATGGTTATCGCCCATTTTGTGCGCAAAAAAGCCGGTGGCGACCGCCCGTAACCCGATTTTGACGCATTCCGGTCAAGGCCAGCAAAAAATGGCGCAAACCTGTCAGTTTGCGCCATCATCTTTGTGGTTATAGCGACGTTCATCATAGTAATCGTCATTATCGGAAAAGCCGCCCAGCATCATAACCCCGGCACCCATGCTGATGCCGCCAAAGGTTATGAACATGCCAAAGAACAGCAAAAAAATGAAAATCAGCGTATCGCGCGAGGCAGAGGCCAGCGTCCATATGCCGCCGATATCAAAATAAAGCACCAGCACCCCAAAAACGACCGACCCAACGCCGCCATACATCAGATGCGTCAGCATGAATTTGATGATCTTGAGTTCCTCGCCGCGTTTTTGCGGCTTTGGCCCGGCATTCAGTTTTTCCGGCATCATGCTGAAAACCTCTCCGATCTCGGCGGCCTGTTGGGCCTGCGGGTTATGAGGCGCTGTCTTCGGCGATCACTTCACGGCCAAAGCCGATAATGGCATCGGTAATACGGGTAATGGCGGCGTCCACATCGGCCTGTTCTTCACCACGTACAACCAATGTGGTCCCTAGCTTTCCTTCCCGCAAGAAGGGATAGGACCCTATATCAGTATTTTTGAATTCATCCTGGATTTTACCCAGGGCCTCAGCGATCGTCCCTTCGGGGATATAGCCGCCAACGGAACGCGAAATCATCGGCCGACCACCAACAAGCTGGTGTTTGATACCCTGGAACATGGCTTGCATGATCATGGGGACACCGGCCATGACATAAACATTTTCCATGCGATAGCCCGGCGCCTTGCTGACCGGGTTTTCAACCAGTTCGGCACCACGTGGAATGCGCGCCATACGCAGGCGGGCTTCGTTCAGGTCCACATCGGGGTTGGCGTAATTGCTACGCAGCAATTGCACCGCCTCGTCATTCAAATCCAGCGGCACGCCAAAGGCCTCGGCGATACAGTCCGATGTGATGTCATCATGGGTCGGGCCGATACCGCCCGTGGTGAACACATAATCAAATTTCGCCCGGCATTCATTAACAGTATCGATAATGGTTTGGGCGATATCAGGGATGACGCGGGTTTCTGCCAGGCGAATGCCCAGTTCGTTCAACTGTTCGGCCAGGTAGGGCAGGTTTTTATCATGCGTACGGCCCGACAGAATTTCATTGCCAATAATTAACAGGCAGGCGCGAACGGTTTTGGACATGACACCCTCATCATCTGAAATTGCCATGCCGGGACCGGCACAGCCTGAAACGCACATATTCATCAAAGCTGGTCAGCGCCAGCCAATGCCGCCCAGCCATGCAGGCGGGCAGGAAAAAATCAATGACAGCGCAACATGCCTGCCATTGGCCAATCATGCAGACATACAAGACGGCCCGGACAGGTGGGCGCAAAAGCAGCCTTACAGAAAGTCGCGCAGCATGGCCACCAGCGGCACATCGGCCGGGGGCATCGGATAATCGCCAAGGCGCACCGGGCGCACCCATTTGACCTGCTGGCCTTCCATCGGGCGAACTTCGCCTTTCCAGACGCGGCACAGATAAAGCGGCATCATCAGGTGGAAATCGTCATAGGTGAAGGATGCAAAGGTGAAAGGTGCCAGGCAGCTTTCGGTGATATCGATATCAAGTTCTTCTTTCAGTTCGCGCACCAGCGCCATTTCCGGGGTTTCGCCAGATTCAACCTTGCCCCCGGGAAATTCCCACAGCCCGGCCATGGATTTACCTTCCGGGCGCTGGGCAATCAGCACACGATGGTCAATATCGACCAGTGCCACGGCACTGACAAAGACGGTGCGTTCCGGCACGCGGCCCTGGCGCAAATCGACTGACATGCAGCCGCTATCTGGTTTTTGAACTGTCATGACACGGTTTTATCGCGCCATCCCTTTTCCGCCAAGAGACGATGCAATCCCGTTTGCGTTTTTTTGCGTATATAAAACAGATCCATAACAACGAAGCCCGCCATGCCCCGCCCCAGATTTTTGATCCTTGCCAGCAATGCCCTGTTTGCCACCCTGATTTTGGCGGGGTGCGACAGGCTGGGTGCCTTTAACAGCCTGCAGGCAGGCGATATCAAACCCGATATTGCCAACCTGCCCTATGGCCCCGACCCGCGCCAGAAAATGGATATTTACCTGCCGGGGCCACAGGCGCGCCCTGCCCCGTTAATTGTGTGGTTTTACGGTGGGTCATGGGATTCGGGGGAAAAAGCCAAATACGCCTTTGTCGCCAAACGCTTTGTTGAAATGGGTTATGGCGTCGCCATCCCCGATTACCGGCTTGTGCCCGAAATCCATTATCCCGATTTTGTAAAGGATGGCGCACTGGCCATGGCCGCCGCCCAAAAATTTGCCCAAAATCACCCCGGCGAAATTGCCGGGGACAGGCTGGTTTTGGCCGGGCACAGTGCCGGGGCCTATAATGCCGTGCAAATTGTTGCCAACCCGGCCTTTTTAAACGAAGCCGGGCTAACGCGCGATGATATCGCCGGGATCATCGGCCTTTCCGGCCCCTATGATTTTTACCCCTATGACGTCGCAGCCACGCAAATTGCCTTTGGCGACACCCCTGCCGATGATAGCCAGCCTGTAAACCAGGACCTGACAGACATGCCGCCATTATTGCTGATCACCGGGGAGGCTGACCGAACGGTATTTCCACGCAATTCCATCAAACTGGCCGAACTGGCACCACAGGCCACACTGGTTAAAATCCCCGATATGGGCCATGTGGGCACCGTGGTCGCACTGGGAACGTTTTTAACCGGTGACGTGCGGGTAACAGCCCCGATCCAGACCTTCCTGCACGATATTGCCCCCACGGGCGAACGGGGGCAGGCCGTTTCGATGTCGCAGAAGCGGCCTTAGCAACCGCGCCTGCACACACCAAAGCAACCTGCCACATCCATAAAAACCTTAGCCGTCAGGCGGCATTTGGTCGCAAGGCGGCGGCCAGGGATGCAACTTCGCCCAGGGCCTGATCACGCCCTTCGCGGGCCAGAACATCTACAAGGCGCGACCCCACCACAACCAGATCGGCAAATTGCGCCACTTCGCGAATTTGCGCCGCCGTTTTAATGCCAAAACCAGCCGCAATAGGCAGGTCCGTCTGGCGACGCAGGCGGCCGACAGCCTCCTGTATCTGGCTGGCATCGGGGGTGGCGGCCCCGGTCGTCCCGGCAATGGCGATATGATAGACAAACCCACTGGCCGGTTTTAGCAGGGCTGCCAGCCTTTCGTCGTGGCTGGTAGGGGCTGTCATCGCAATCAGATGCATCCCAGCCTGTTCGACCTGCGCACGGCAGGGGCCTGCATGTTCCAGCGGCAAATCAACGATGATAATGGCATCAGCCCCGCTGGCACTGGCATCGGCAAAAAAGCGCGCGGTGCCATACCGGCGCACCGGGTTGAAATAGCCCATCAAAACAATGGGCGTTTCATCATCACGCTCCCGCACTTCGCGCAGCATTGCCATCATGCGTTCTATGGTCTGCCCACCCTGCAGGGCGCGGATATTGGCGGCCTGCAAAATCGGCCCATCTGCGACAGGGTCACTAAAGGGCATGCCCAGTTCGATCACATCCGCCCCGGCAGCACCAAGATTGGCCAAAAGTTCTACCGTGGTGTCGTAATCCGGGTCACCACCGGTAAAATAGGTTACCAGACCGGCACGGTTCTGCCCTTTTAACTCGGCCATTTTACGATCAAGGCGGTTCATTACTGGTCCTCCGCTTGCGGGGTGGTATTGTTATTGGCGGGCTGCTTTGCCTTTTCCTGTCCATGGCGCAAAACGGTTGCCATATCCTTGTCGCCGCGGCCGCTCAGGCAAATCACAAGGCTTTGGTCCTGACGCATGGTGGGTGCCAGTTTGCGGGCAAAGGCCAGGGCATGCGAACTTTCAAGGGCGGGTAAAATCCCCTCGCGCCGGGTTAACCAGTGGAAGGCATCAACGGCCTCGTCATCGGTAACTGATGGATAAATCACCCGTTTCATATCGTGCAAAAGGGCGTGTTCGGGGCCAACACCGGGGTAATCCAACCCCGCCGAAATGGAATGGGCATTGCGAATTTGCCCGTCATCATCTTGCAGAAAATAACTAAGGCAGCCATGCAAAACACCGGTTTCCCCGGCACCGATGCAGGCAGCGTGCGCGCCACTTTCAATGCCGTGGCCGCCAGCCTCGACCCCGAAAAGTTTCACATCCTTATGTGCCAGAAACGGATAGAAAAACCCGATCGCATTGGAACCACCCCCAACGCAGGCCACCATTGCATCTGGCAAACGACCGGTTTTCGCCTGGATCTGGGCATGGGTTTCGCGACCAATGATCCGCTGCAAATCACGCACAATACGCGGATAAGGATGCGGCCCGGCCCCCGTACCTAGCAGATAATAGGTATCGGCGACATTGGTGATCCAGTCGCGCAGGGCGTCATTCATCGCATCTTTCAGGGTTGCGGTGCCCGCATGAACCGGGCTTACCGTGGCACCCAGCATTTTCATGCGCTGCACATTGACCTGCTGGCGGGCAATATCCTCGGCCCCCATATAGATCACGCATTCCAGCCCGAAAAGCGCACAGGCCGTGGCGGTTGCCACCCCATGCTGCCCGGCCCCGGTTTCGGCAATGATGCGGCGTTTCCCCATGCGGCGCGCCAGCAATATCTGCCCCATGCAATTATTGATCTTGTGCGCGCCGGTATGGTTCAAATCCTCGCGTTTCAGGTAAATCTGCGCGCCACCCAATTCGCGGGTGGCATTTTTGGCATGAAAAAGCGGGCTGGGCCGACCGACAAAGTCGGTTAAAATTTCTTGCAGCTCGGCCCAATAGGCCGGGTCATTGCGGGCTTCTTCATAAAACTGTTCCAGGGCACGAAGGGCGGGCATCAGGGTTTCAGGCATATATTGGCCCCCATAGTCGCCAAACTGGCCCAGTTCATCGGGTTCTTCATGATGAAAATTATGGTCTGTCGCGGGCTGCATCGCAGTGTTTCCTCGTTCCGTGATCCGTTTCTGGGCACAAACTAGGCAAAACGGTAGAGATGCGGAATCGACAAATTCTTGCCTAATGCTGTTAGAAAAAATAACATCTAGAAATGTCAAGATTACCGCCGCTTAACGCCCTTCGCGTTTTTAACGCTGCCGCGCGCCATTTGAATTTTTCACTGGCGGCAAAGGAATTGTGCGTCACCCACAGTGCGGTCAGCCACCAGATCCGCCATCTCGAAGACTGGATGGGATGCACCCTGTTTGTGCGCCATGCCGGGGGTGTGCGCCTGACCGATGCGGGGCAAAGCCTGCAACAAACCACGCAGCAGGCCTTTGGTATGCTGGAAACGCGCTGTATTGAAATTATGACACGGCGTGAACCGGCCCGCCTGGGCCTGGGTGCCCCGGCCAGTTTCCTTGCCAACTGGCTTATTCCGCGCATTGAAAAATTTGAAAACCACCATCCTGACATCGCCCTGAAACTGCAAACCAGCACATCGATTGCCGATCTTTTAAACCACAATGTCGATGCGATTATTCTGGCCGGGTCGAACTGGCCTGCGGGCGTGACTGCCGTTCCGCTATTTGCCGAAACCATCGGCCCAGTTTGTGCAGCAACGCTGGCTGAAAAAATCACAAACCCGGCCGATATTGGCCACCATGCCATATTAAATACATCCTCGCGCCCCGGCGCATGGGCAGATTGGGTAAAGGCCCTAAAAACGAACCAGACACCAAACCCCGCCAGTACCAGGACCGCCAGCGCCAGCATCAGCCCAACGGGCCGACAGTTCGACCATCTGGGTTTGATGCTGGAAGCAGCCATTGCCGGGCTTGGCATTGCCATTGCGCCGGAACTTCTGGTCACACAGGAGCTTTACCGCAACCGCCTGCATGCCCCGCTGGGATTTGTGCCATCGGGCGCATTCTTTTGCCTGTGTTATCGCAAGGATGACCCGGAAAATGCCCAAATGACCAGCCTGCTGGCATGGTTGCGCGACGAGGCCGGGTTGGATGTTGAAGTTGAGGCTAAAACCAAGGCCTGACCGCGTACGGTAAGGACATATCCGGGCCCGGGTCCGCAGCCTTGCGACATTCTGCCAATTAAGCGGCGATCACATCACACCGCACCCGCACCGCACCACGCAAACTCTCTTAAAACCGCATTCCGGGCATAAAAAAAAACGCGCCACACGAAGCGGCGCGTTTTTAATCTGGCAAAGGTCAATCAGCCGATTTGACCGTGGCAATGTTTGTATTTTTTGCCTGAACCGCACGGGCACGGGGCATTGCGCGAAACGCGGCCCCAGGTTGCCGGGTTGTTCGGGTCAACCGGGCCAGTTGCCTGACGGGACTGCGCAGTGTCCTGCATGCGTTCCTCGGCGGCGGTTGCTGCCGTGGCATCGCTTTCAGGGGCCGGGTGGCTTTCGTGCATTTCCTGCTGGCGGCGCGGTTCAAGGTCTTCCGGGCGCGGGGCAGACTGCAATTCAACATGCGACAGCATCTGCGTGACACGTTCACGCAACATGCCCAGCATGCCTTCAAACAGGTTAAAGGCTTCGCGTTTGAACTCGTTTAACGGATCACGCTGACCATAGGCACGCAGGCCAATGCCCTGACGCAGATGGTCAAGTGCCAGAAGGTGGTCTTTCCATGACTGGTCAAGCAACTGCAACAGCAGGCTTTTTTCGACCTGACGGATGATATCGGCACCATAATTGGCAACCTTGGCGGCCATTTTGGAATCAACGGCTTTTTCGATGCGTTCCTGCACGACAGACGGATCAATGCCTTCTTCCTTGGTCCAGTCTTCGACCGGCAGATCAAGGCCGAACAGGCGCAGGCATTCTTCATGCAGCGAAGTTGCTTCCCATTGTTCCGGATAAACTTTTTCCGGGCAATGGCGGGCAACCAGACCTTCGATGACTTCGGCGCGCATTTCCGCGACGTCTTCGGCAACGTCTTTGGCCTGCATCAGGTCGCGGCGCTGTTCATAAATCACCTTACGCTGGTCATTCATGACATCGTCAAATTTCAGCAGGTTCTTACGAATGTCGAAGTTGCGGCCTTCAACCTTCTGCTGTGCCTTTTCCAGCGCCTTGTTGATCCAGGGGTGGTAAATGGCTTCGCCTTTTTCCAGCCCCAGCTTCTGAAGCATGCTGTCCATGCGTTCAGAACCGAAAATGCGCATCAGGTCATCTTCGAGCGACAGGAAGAATTTCGATGCCCCCGGGTCACCCTGACGGCCCGAACGGCCACGCAACTGGTTATCGATACGACGCGATTCATGGCGTTCAGTACCAATCACAAACAGGCCGCCAGCTTCGTGAACCTTTTTCTGGTCGGCAGCGACTTCTTCGCGAATGCGGGCGATGCCTTCTTCGCGTTTTGCATCCTCAACATCGGCCAGTTCAAGTTCGGCACGCATTTCAACGTTACCGCCAAGTTTGATGTCGGTACCACGACCGGCCATATTGGTGGCAATCGTGATTGCACCGGGTGCACCAGCCTGGGCAACGATATAGGCTTCGCGCTCATGCTGCTTGGCGTTCAGGATTTCGTGCGGAATTTTACGCTTTTTCAAAAGCGCGCTGAGCATTTCCGACTTTTCAATCGACACCGTACCCACCAGGGCCGGCTGGCCGCGGTCATGGCATTCGACCAGCAGGTCGGCAATGGCATCCCATTTTTCTTCGGCAGTACGATAGATTTCGTCGTCATAATCTTTACGGGCAACCGGGCGATGGGTCGGAATTTCAACCACGCGCAGACCGTAAATTTCTTCAAATTCCTCGGCTTCGGTCATGGCCGTACCAGTCATGCCCGAAAGCTTCGGATAGAGACGGAAATAATTCTGGAAGGTGATCGAGGCCAGGGTCTGGTTTTCGTTCTGGACTTCGACGCGTTCCTTGGCTTCAAGCGCCTGGTGCAGGCCATCGGAATAACGGCGGCCTTCCATCATACGACCGGTAAATTCGTCAATGATGACAACCTTGTTGTCCTTGACGATGTAATCGGTATCACGCTGGAACAGCTTGTGCGCCCGCAAAGCCTGGTTGGTGTGGTGCACCAGATGAATATTGTTGATGTCATAAAGGGTTCCTTCGGTCAGGATTCCCATTTCTTTCAACAATTGTTCGGCATGCTCGGTCCCTTCTTCGGTCAGGGTCACGGCACGGGCTTTTTCGTCTTTTTCGTAATCTTCGTCGGTCAGCTTGGGGATAAGCTGGTCAACCGCCTGATACATGGCCGAGCTGTCTTCGGCGGGGCCGGAAATGATCAGCGGGGTACGGGCTTCGTCAACCAGGATCGAGTCAACTTCGTCGACGATGGCATAGTTGAATTCGCGCTGAACCATGTCTTCCAGACGGAATTTCATGTTATCGCGCAGATAGTCAAAGCCAAGTTCGTTATTGGTGGCATAGGTGATGTCACAGCGATAGGCCGCGCGGCGCTGGTCATCGGTCATGCCATGCATGATCACGCCAACCGACATCCCCAGAAAGCCGTAAACCTGCCCCATCCATTCCGCGTCACGACGGGCCAGATAATCGTTGACCGTCACAACGTGAACGCCCTTGCCTTCGAGCGCATTAAGATAAACCGGCAGGGTCGAAACCAGGGTTTTACCTTCGCCCGTCTTCATTTCGGCGATTTTGCCGTCATTCAGAACAATGCCGCCTGTCATCTGCACATCATAATGACGTTCGCCGCGAACACGTTTTGCGGCTTCGCGCACCGTGGCATAGGCATCGGGCAGAACCTGGGCAAGGGTCTCACCGTTTTTCAGACGATCGCGCAGCCATTCGGTGCGGGCGCGCAGGTCTTCGTCAGACAGTTTTTCGACCTCGGGTTCCAAGGCGTTGATTTGCTCGACCGTGGCCCGAAGGGCTTTGATTTCACGATCGTTAGCTGAACCGAAAATTTTCCGGGCAATGACGCCGAGCATTAAAACGTTCCTGGATAAAATGAAAATAACAAACAGACGGGTTCCGGGATAATACCGGGCCCGATCACAGATAGAACCCTGACTTTGATCTGTCAACGGAACGAACCACTAACTTGCATGTGATATGCCCGCATTCATACCATTCCGTATAAATCTGCCCGTTTTTTGGTTCTTGAGATGGGCGTAAAAAGGCATTATGGTAAAACCTTAAGTTTTCAAAGCGGGCAAGTAGCCCGAACATATCGCCCGATCCGGCAAAACCGGCCATGATCCCGCGATATCGTGCCTCAGGAGGAGGATATCATGGCGGATATATCCGCATTTGGCCCGCTGCGTGGCGGATCGATTCCCAATACGGATGCCCGTTTGACCCAGGGGCATGGCACAGATTCCGAAGCAGGCACGCGTCTTGGCCGCCCGGCATCTCAGGCTGTTGACCGCCTGTCGCTTTCGCCCCAGGCCGTAAGTGCGGCACAGGCCAGCGACAAATCGGGCAAAACAGACGCAAACCCGCTGGTTTCGGCTGACGGACTGGGCAATGATGCCCTGTCATCGGCGCTGGAACTGGTGCGCGACAGCGTTACCGAAATGTTTGCCCTTTCCGGCATGAGCGATAGCGACGCCAAAGCCGCGACCCAGTCGCTGTTTGACAATATCAAGGAAATGGCATCAGGCTCTGACAGCTTTGATTTTTCCTTCAAACAGGCGATTGCCAGCCATTCGCGCAGTGAAATTGCCTATAGCAACGGCAATGCATCGGCAGCGGGCTTTGCCGAGTCTGCCATGTTTGCCGCCCAGTCGCTTGATATCAGCATCGACAATACCACCGGCGATTTTTCATTCAGTTACAATACCGCCAAGCTGGAAGTTTCCCGCGTATCGGTTGCCGCCATTGGCAATAGCGCCGGTGCCGCCATGGGCGCATTGGGCACGGCCCTTAACGGGCTTTCGGGTGGCGGGCTGGTTAACAGCCTTGGCCAGTCGGCCGGGGCAGGCACGGGCGGGCTTCTGTTTGATATGAACGGCACAGGCGTTGCCGACTTCATCAAGGATCTTCTGGAAAAAACCACCGGGGATTCCAGCGCCGCCGCCAAAACAACCGACCAGCAGGGCGATGCCGCCGCAGGCAATGCAAATGCAGCCAGCACCAGCCAGGCTGGGCCAAGCAGCGCTGATCTGGCCCTGAAACATGCAAGCGACCTGCAATCCCAGTTGATGAAACAGGCCGCAGTGATTGTGCGTGAAGTCCAGCAGATGATGCAGCCCGATGAAAACGGCGTTGACCGTCCGATCACCAAACTGGGGATCGAACTGATGCTGCCGCTGGGCCGTGCGGGCAATGATGGCACATCGCCAACCTTCCAGATGCCCGATGGCAACAAGGTTGCAATTGCCCCGGGCGATGATGCATCGGGCCTGAACGCGTAAACCGCCTTTTCCTGAAACGCTGTCATAACGGAGACAGCCGATGGTTTCACTTGGCATGAATAGCGCGGCACAGGGCCGCGCCAGCGCACTGCTTTCCACCCAGCAAGCCGGTAACGGCGGCAGTGCCAGTCTGCAGGCCAGCGCCTCCACGCGCAGCCAAAGCGCGATCAGCATTAATGCCACCACGAATGGCGCAACCAGTGCCGCGCGCACCGCACAGGGCGCGGCAGGCAATGCCAGCACCACATCGGTTGGGGCCAGTGCATCCTCGCAAATATCGCAGCAGCTTCATCTAACCGTGAATGGCGGCGATGTGGTCAATGATGCATCGCGACGTATGAACCGCGATGCATTGATTGTTTTTGCAATGCTTGGCGTTCCGCCCGAACAGGCCCGCAAAATGGCGGAAGACCTTTCGGGGACAGCAGATGCCGTCGTAAACCATCAGGGTTTCAATGCTGCGCTTCGTAATGCGGGCCAGGGAACCGGCGGGTTTTCGCTGGTGGCAAGCAGCGTCGAATTGCAGGTCAGCCAGACCGACATTCAGGCCAGCAGCAGCAATGGTGGTGTGACCCGCATTTCGGTGAGCGATTTTCAAATGCGCGTCAGCCAGATTCGCATGGAAATTGGCAATGTCACCCAGCAGGACCCGCTGATTTTGGACCTGGATGGCAATGGCATTGATATTACCAGCCTGCGCGACGGGGCAGTTTTTGACCTGGATGGCAATGGCACAAAGGACCGCGTGGCATGGGTTGCCGGCAATGATGCCCTGCTGGCACTCGATAAAAACAAAAACGGCCAGATCGATGATGGCACCGAACTGTTTGGCGATCAGAATGGTGCCAAAGACGGTTTTGCCGAACTGGCAACCTATGATGATAACAGCGATGGCACCATCGATGCGCAGGACAAGGTGTTTTCATCGCTGATCCTGCTCCATGCCGATGGCTCGCAATCCAGCCTGAGCGACGAAGGCATTGCCAGCATTCGTGTTTCCGCCATTACGCCCTTATCCGAACGCCTTGTCGGCGGCACACTGGCAGCCGAAGGCGAATTTGTGCGCGATGATGGCAGCGTTGGCAAAACCGGCGAAGTCCTGCTCGACATGCAGGCGTGACAATGCCTGCTTTCGTATGAAGCGGGCATTACATGTCATTGGTGAATGACGCATCCCATCCGCGATTGCCAATCCGGTCTAAAATTTGCTCACAAATCCCATTGCCCGGCGTCTGTTGGCGGCCTGTTTGCCGCTCACATATGCTTTTCCATCAATCCCGCCCCGCCCTTTATTCCTGCCTGGCAAAAAACAAAGGTTGGTTTTGTCAAACCATGTAAACGGCGTGGCCTTTGGGGCGAAAACCGGAAAAGCGCACCTGATTGGCACGCAAGCTCCCTTAAATTGCCGCATTATACCGTTAGGGAACGGGAAATGACTGTCGCATTATCACGTTTACGCCAGCCAACCGGGAAAAAACCGTGACATTGGCGGCTGCCTCTTGTGCCGTGATAAAGGATATGATTTACCCGTTAGATATCAGGAACAGGGCCTCTATGGCCCCGAATAAATAAATCTGGAGAAAACATGCTGCGTAAAACCCTTCTTGCCGCTTCACTGGCCTCGGTCCTTCTTGCATCACCGGCCATGGCGCAGGATTCCGCCCCGGCTGAAGACAAGGTTCTGGCAACCGTCAACGGCGAAAAAATCATGGAATCCGAAGTCCGCGCAACGCAGCAGGGTCTTCCGGCACAATACCGCCAGTATCCGTTTGAAGCCCTGAAGCCGATGCTGCTGGACCGTGAAATCAGCCAGCGCCTGCTGACCATGGCTGGCGAAAAAGACGGCCTGAACGACGATGCCGAGGTCAAAGACCGCGTGGCAGCCATGAAGCGCCGCATCGTTGCTGAAACCTATCTTGACCGCCAGATCGACAAGATCGTGACCGAAGATGCCGTGAAAAAACGTTACGACGAGTTCGTTAAAACCAACGAACCGGAAAACGAAGTGCATGCTCGCCACATCCTGCTGGAAAACGAAGCCGACGCCAAAGCCGTAATCAAGGAACTTGATGGTGGTGCGGATTTCGCCGAACTGGCCAAAGAAAAATCAACCGGCCCGTCCGGCCCGAATGGCGGCGATCTGGGCTTTTTCACCCATGACCAGATGGTGCCGGAATTTGCCGATGCCGCGTTCAAAATGGAACCGGGCAGCTACAGCAAGGAACCGGTTAAAACCCAGTTTGGCTGGCACGTGATCAAGGTTGAAGAAACCAAAAAAGGCGAACAGCCGAGCTTTGAAGAAAAGCGTAACGAGCTGGCCGCAGAACTGACCCAGGATGCCTATAAAAAGCTTATTGCCGACCTTCGCGCCGATGCGAAGATCGACAACACCCTGGAAACCCCGGAAGCCAAAGAAAGCAAATAAGCCAGCGGTTGTGCCAACCGGCACCCCAGATGCTTGATTGCAGATGACGAAACGGGGTTGGCCCAATGGCCTGCCCCGTTTTTATTTTACAAGAGACAGCCTTTCGGATGGCATTGGTTCATCCGTTTTCGCATTGCCGGTAACCCCGGCCAGACAAGGGACATTAAACACATGGCTGCACATTCCGTTTCGCCGCTTGCCCCGGCCGCATTTCCCGAACTGCCCGCAATCAATGGCGTGAAGCTGCATACCGCGACCCTTGGTATCCGTTATAAGGGCCGCCCGGACGTCCTGCTGGCAGAACTGGCCGAAGGCAGCGCCGTTGCCGCCGTTTTCACCACATCAACCACTGCATCGGCTGCGGTGCGCTGGGGCCGCGAGGCATTGCGCGGCGGCAAGGCACGGGCATTTCTGGTAAATGCGGGCAATTCCATTGCCTTTACCGGCAAGGCTGGCGAACAGTTTGTCGCTGATGAAGTTGCTGCCACCAGCAAACTTTTGTCCTGCGAGAAAAACGAAATTTTCACCGCATCGACTGGCGTAATCGGCGAACCGGCCAAGGCTGACCGCATTACCGATGCCCTGCCCGCCATGCTGGCAGAAACCGCATCCTGGAGCGATGCGGCCCGTGCGATCATGACAACCGATACCTTTGCCAAAGGTGCTACCGCCAGTGCCGAAATTGATGGCACCACGGTTAAAATCGCGGGTATCGCCAAGGGTTCAGGCATGATCGAGCCGAACATGGCAACCATGCTGGCCTTTGTGTTTACCGATGCCAAAATCCCGCATGCGACCCTGCAGGCCATGCTGGCAGACTGCAATGGCCGCAGCTTCAATGCCATTACGGTTGATAGCGACACATCAACTTCCGACACCCTGCTGTGTGCCGCAACAGGTGCCGCTGGCAATGCCGAATTTGATGATCCCAATGGTCCGGACCTGGCTGCATTTAAAACCGCGCTGGAAGCCGTCCTGGTTGATCTGGCCCACCAGATCGTGCGTGACGGCGAAGGTGCCAGCAAGTTCATCACCGTCAATGTCACCTCGGCCCTGAATGATGGCGAAGCCAAAACAGCAGCCAAGGCCATTGCCAATTCGCCGCTGGTGAAAACCGCAATTGCCGGTGAAGACGCAAACTGGGGCCGTATCGTGATGGCTGTTGGCAAATGCGGCGTCATGGCCGACCCCAACAAGCTCACAGTTTCAATTGGCGGCATTCCGCTGGCCCATAAGGGCGAACGCGTTGCCGATTTTGACGAAGCCCCGGTAACCGCCCATATCAAAGGCCAGTATATCGAAATTGATGTTGATCTTGGCTTTGGTAATGGCAGCGCGACGGTGTGGACCTGCGATTTGACGCATGGTTACATTTCCATCAATGCCGATTACCGCAGCTGATTTAACGCTGCCTGGCAATAAGACGACAAAGGCGCCCGCGGGCGCCTTTGCTGTTTTTATTTCGGTTTTTCCGGCAATTTGTCCTTGGGCGGCAACAGGGCGGCATGCAGGTTGCAACCCTCAAAATCCGCACCTTCGGTATCGCAATTTTTAAAACTGGCGCCCGAAAAATTGGCCCCGTGAAACCGGGTATTACGCATCCGGGTTTCGGTAAATTTCACATTGCGCAAATCACATTGCTGCAGGCTGGCGTCGCTGATATCGGCTTTCCAGCTATCACCCGTGGCAGCCCCCGACGCATCACGCTGCGCCACCGGGCCAAGCTGCACGCCCAGCAACACGGCCCGGTCAAGCTTTGCCCCCATCATGCGCGCACCCGAACAATGCGCACCGGTCAGCTTGGCACCTTCCATGCTGGCATTGCGAAAGGATGCGAGGATCAGCACTGCATCCATAAATTTGGCATCGCGCAAATTGCAATTGTCAAAACAGGCCCCGGTCAGGTCGCTGCCTGAAAGATCAATGCCGACCAAATCCTCGCCCGACAGGTTAAGCGGACTGCCATTTTGCCCCTCGCTGCTGATCCAGGCGGCATGCTGGTCGATGCGTTCCTGAATAAGGTCCGGCAATTTCGGCCCGCGTTTTAACCCAATCGCGCCATTGGTGTTACAACGGCTAAGATCAACTTCCGACAAATCGACATTGCGCAGGTTCACCCCACTTAAATCCGCCCCGGTCAGGTCCGCATATTTAAGGCGCGCCCCTTTCAGATTGGCGTTTTTAAGCTTCACCCCTGTCATTTTACAGCCGCTAAGGTCCGCACCTTCCAGATTGACGGCAAACATGTTGGCTTCGCTCATATCGACATTGTGAAGCTTGGTATTGGACATGTTGGCGTTGGCAAGGTTGGTGCCCCACATTTTGGCACCCGAAAGGTCCGCGCCACTTAAATCGCTGCGCCGGCTGATCTGGCGTTCACGCCCGGCTTCAAGAATAACAATGGAGCCCGCGCGCAAATCGGCCTCGGTAAAGTCGGTGTCGCACAGACGGCTGCGCGCCATATTCACACCGCGCATATCCGCGCGATTGAAAAACGACCCTTCAAGATCGGCTTCGACAAAATTGCTGGCAAACAGATCGGCAAAATCAAAACGGACATCATGCATGACCGCCTGAATGAAATTGGTGCCAGGCAGCACGGCATTTTCAAGCGTGATCCGCCGGACTTTCAACCGGGACAAATTGGCATTACGCGCCTGCAAACGCTTGCCCCCCGGTTTTCGCGCGACAAACGCCTGATGCAGGCGGATGGATTCATATAGCTCTTCGCGCGTCATCACCGCTATAGGCCCCCCACATAACCAAACCGGCTTTTCTTGTTATCGGTTCCCGAATGTCCGGCCTGTCTTGATGTCCCCGACCAGGTCATACTCCCTTTTGTACGGCTAAAATTATACAATAGACGCAGCATTCGACAACGTTAAAGCATCGTTAACGGGCGTCCTTTCATCAGCATTTGATCAACTGGCGCGCAAACCCTGTGATTGACGTGGCGAATTTTTTACCCACCTGCCAGACCGATACGCGTTCTGCCACACTGTAATGCGATTAAAAATCAAAAAAAGCCAAGCAATTACACCAATAAAGAGAAAAAGTGGCGTATACTCAGAAAACGGTATTTCCCCTGTCCTTACCTTTATTTCAACGGTGCGAACCCCCAGATAACAAAGGACAGGATGCGTTGGTTAGCAGGGCTATTGAATGAATAAGGTCTTATTCGTTGATGACGACGAAAACATACTGAATGGATTGCGCCGCCGGCTGCATGCACGGCGGCCCGCCTGGAAGACCCATTTTGCCACCAGTGGCAAGATGGCGCTGGAAATGTGCAACAGCACCGATATGGATGTCGTTGTCAGCGATATGCGCATGCCCGGCATGGATGGATCGGCCCTGCTTGAACAGATCCGCATTGCCCACCCGGCGACAACCCGCATCATTCTTTCCGGTTTTGCCGAGGACGAGGCAATTTTGCGCACCGTTGGCCCGGCGCATCAATATCTGGCGAAACCCTGTGATGAAGGCCTTCTGGTTGATACCATCGAACATGCCCTTGAAATGAAGGACATGCTGCAGGGCCCGGGCTTGCGCGCGCTGATGTCGGGCATTGATGCCATTGCATCACCGCCCGATACCTATATGCGCCTGGTGCAGGCCCTGGAAGACCCGATGACCGGCAATGATAAAATTGCCGCCATTGTGTCGGCCGATATCGCCCTGACGGCCGAAGTCCTGAAACTGACCAATTCGGCCTATTTTGCCATTACCCAGAAAATCAGTTCGGTGTCACATGCGGTGCGCATGATCGGCATGGATACGTTAAAATCACTGGCCCTTTTCATTGGCCTGTTTCAAAGTTTCACAGGGCCAGGCCACATTACCCAGCGCCTGAAACTTCTGTGCCATCGCAGCCAGCAGATCGGCGTTACCGCCGCCCTGATCGCCGAGGCCGAAGGACTGGGTAAACAGATAGCCGCAATGGTGCCATCGGCCGGGATGCTCAGCCATATTGGCAGCCTGGTTCTGATGATGAACAAAACCAGCGAAATGCAGGATGTGGTCGCCCGGGTCGAACATGAAGATGTATCGATCATTGATGCCGAAACCGAACAGTTTGGCGCGGCCCATCCGGAAATTGGCGCCTATCTTTTGGGGTTATGGGGTTTTCCGGGGCCGGTGGTGCAGGCGGTTGCCTTTCACCACAGCCCGTGGCGCGTGCCCGAACGCAACATGACGCCCCTTGCCGCCATTTATTTCGCCCAGCTTTTATGCCGCGATATCAACAACCAGAAACGGGCCAAACCCTTCGCCGAACAGATAGACACTGCCTATCTGGCCGAAATAGGCAAAACCGACAGGCTTGAAATGTGGCGTGAAATCGCCATCAAGGTAAATGAACAATACAAAACCCTGACCAGGTAACTGAAAAGGAGGGTGCGATGGAAACGGACAAGGTTCTTTTTGTTGATGATGATGAAAACCTGCTGCGCGGTGTTCGCCGCACCATGCGCGGCAAATTCAACCTGTCGATTGCGGTGGGCGGGGAACAGGCCTTAAAAACCCTGGCCGAAGACGGCCCCTTTGCCGTGTGTATTGCCGATATGCGTATGCCCGGCATGACCGGCGTTGAGTTGCTGGAAACCATTTCCAAAAAATACCCGGAAACGGTTGGCATCATGCTGACAGGCAATGCCGACCAGGCCACCGCGATCGAGGCGATCAACCGGGGCAGTATTTTCCGTTTTTTCAACAAGCCCTGTGACGATGCCATGCTTGAAAGCGGCATTCGCGCCGCCCTGCGCCAGTATCAATTGATCACGGCCGAACGCAACCTGATCGAACAGTCCCTGGCTGGCAGCATCAAGGTTTTGACCGATGTGCTGGCGCAATTGAACCCCACCATTTTTGGCCGTGCAATGCGCGTCAAACAATGGTGTGACCAGATCGCCGCAGCGATTGAATATCCGCAGCCCTGGGAACTGGGCCTTGCCGCCCTTCTGTGCCCGATTGGCATGGTTTCACTACCGCCCGATCTGCTTAGCCGTATGTCAGGTGACAAGCCCCTGCAACCGCTGGAACGCGATATCGTCAAACGCACGCCTGAGGTCGCCGCCAAACTGATTGCCAATATCCCGCGCCTTGAACATGTTGCAGAAATTGTCGGCATGCAGAACCGCAATTTTGATGGCACCGGCTTCCCTGAAAAGGGACCAACGGGTGTTGAAATCCCGTTGGGGGCAAGGGTTTTGCGTATTTTAAACGCGCTTGCCGAGCGTGCACGTGGCGATACCCTTGTCACCCATAATTTCGACGAACTGCTTTATCATAAAAACCGTTATGACCTGGATTTGCTGACACAGTTGCGCTCGCTGCTTGCTGTGGTCGATACGGTTTATGATGAAACCATCTATCCCGACGGGCAGGAACTGACCATCACCCTAAAGGAATTGCGGGTCGGTGATTACCTGCTGACCGATCTGGAAACCCAGGAAGACCGGATTTTGCTGACGCATGGAAATTTCATTTCCGAAGTACAGCTACAGCGCCTTAGAATATTTGAACGGCTTCACAAGTTCCGCGAACCGATTGAAGTACGCCGGGGTGGGCGCACGCTTCGCCGGGGAACCGATGTTTCTAAAGCCCGCGAGGCGCGTGAAACCGAACATGCCGGGATTGAAGGCACACAGCCCCATACCGACCCTGCCCCGCACGCGCATGAACCAAAGGCCTGACACATATGACTGCTTCTGCCGTGACACCCGAAAGCGTCCTTGATGCGCCCGCCGAGCCGAAAGACATTTTATCGTCCAGCGACAAGGCCGATTTTGACCTGATCGCTGCCGTGCGCGAACTGGGCCTGCCCGATGAAATTTCTGCCCGCGTCGAACTGCTGATCGAGGCACAGAAAAAACGCCAGCGGGAATCCGCCCAGCGGCTTCAGACGATTCTGGACAGTGTTGTTGAAGGCATCCTGATTGTCGATGGCGTGGGTCGTGTGCAGGATTGCAATAAATCGGCCTGTGTTTTGTTGCGCGCCCAGCATGATGACCTGGTGGATTCTGGCGCGGAAGAAATGTTTATCGACCGCAAAAACACCGTGCGCCACAAATTGCTGAACCGCTGCATCAATATCAGCAGCGGCATTTTGCGCTATGACTATACCGAAACCATGGGCCAGCGCCGCGATGGCGACAGTTTCCCCATGGAAATCATTGTCAGCCCGGCCCATTTCATGGGTGAAAACAGCTTTCTCTATATCTTTCGCGATATTACCCGGCGCAAACAGGCCGAAGAATCACAAAAGAAGCTGGAAGGCGAATTGCGCGAAGCCCTGAAACTGGAGGCTATCGGCCATCTTGCGGGCGGTATTGCGCACGAAATCAACACGCCCAGCCAATATATCCGCGATAACCTGAAATTCCTGAATGATGGTTATGGCTCGCTATCGCGCCTGTTGGGTTCCGCCCTCAACACCCTGTGGAAGCATCGTGACTCCCTGCCCGAAGGCACCTTTCGCGAGTTTTCCAAACAGATGCGCGATGCCGACCTTGAATTCCTGCTTGATGAAATTCCCCATGCCACCCAGCAATCGCTTGATGGCATTAACCAGGTAGCGCGGATCGTACTGTCGATGAAGGAATTTTCCCATCCCGGCAGCAGCGAAAAAACGGCAACCGATATTAACCGTATCCTTTCCAACGTGATTGTCATTTCACGCAATGAATGGAAACACAGCGCCGAACTAACCGAAGAACTTGACCCCGAACTGCCGCACATTCCGTGTTTTGTGAACGAAATCAACCAGGTGTTCCTGAACCTGATCGTCAATGCGGCCCAGGCGATTGAAATGTCGGGCCGAAGCGTTGAGGAAGGGCATATTCACGTGAAAACCACCGCCATTGATGACCAGATCCTGGTCAGCATCAGCGACAATGGCACCGGCATCGCCAAGGAAAACCGATCAAAAATCTTCAATCCGTTTTTCACGACCAAGGAAGTCGGCAAGGGCACGGGACAGGGCCTGTCGATTACCCACGATATCGTGCAGGTAAAACATGGCGGGCGGATCTGGTTTGAAACACAGATGGGCAAAGGCACTACCTTCCATGTCCTGCTGCCGGGTGACGACCGCAGCGGCACCAAAGCCACCCCGGCAGACAAAAAATAACTGGTTGGCGGACGAAATAGCGGCAGCTTCGGCCATCGGGCCTATTGCCGCTATCAAGCTGTTGCGTTATCGCGGGGCGAACAGAATAACCATCGCCCCGACAAGGCACAGGCTGGCCCCGGCCATATCCCAGCGGTCCGGGCGCATGCCTTCGACCAGCCATAACCAGCCAAGAGAGGCGGCAATATAAATGCCGCCATAGGCCGCATAGGCCCGCCCGGCAAAGGCACTGTCAACACGGGTCAGCAACACGGCAAAAACCACCAGCGCCAAAAGCCCTGGCACCAGCCATAGCGCCGATTTTCCGGCCCGCAACCACGACCAGAAGGCAAAACAGCCACCAATTTCGGCAATGGCAGCCGCCACATAAAGCAGCACGGACATCACCTGCCCCGTCCCAACAAAGACCCGGCCTTATAGCACAGATTACGCCACCAATGACGGCTGGCCGTCAGCACATGCACGTTTGCTGGCCGCAAGATGCGCCTGCGCCGTTGATAATTACCAATTGATGGCAAGCCGCAGCCCCCCCCCCGGCCGTTAAAAGGCCGGACGCAAATCACCGGCATATTTGCCCGCCCAGTTGGTCAGAACCGGGGTCAGGCTATCTTTTAAAATCTCGGCCCTGGCATCGTCGATCACGCTATGACGGCGCAACAGGGCACCCATGGCAACCTCCGCCCCGCGCTGTGCACCATCATCGATTTTAAGGGCAACACCCAGCCCCTGTTTGGGGAATGCTGCGCAATAAACGCCTTCCGCACCCACCTTGATCAGGGCATCTTCACCGCAGACTTCCATAATTTTGGTACAGAAACGGCCCGTGCCAGCCACCATAAACGGATCAGCGGCACAACCCTTGCGAACCCGCTCCACGGCTGCTTTACGGGCATCAGAAAGCCCTGCCGGATCTGCCATGCGGGCCATTGCCAGGCCCAGATCGCGCAGGCGCATGCCGATAACCGGAATACCGCAGCCATCAATACCGCGCGGGGTTGCCGATAAATCGCAATCCCCCATTTCTTCAAGCACGCGAATAAGGCGCTGCTGTACCGGGTGGGATTCCTCGATATAGCCTGCCGGGTCTTCGCCAAGATGCACCGCCGTTGTCAAAAAGCCGGAATGCTTGCCTGAACAGTTATTATGCGCCTTGGTCAGTTGCACATGGTCCACGGCCTGCTCAATGGCCGATGCCAGGCGCAGCGAATAATGCGGCGCACATTCCAGCGTATCAACCGACAGCCCCAGCTTTTCCAACCAGGCGGTTACCGTATGGGCATGGCGTTCCTCGCCGTTATGGGACGAACAGGCTAGCGCGATATGCTGGTCTTCCAGTGCAAAGGCATCGGCAGCCCCGGTTTCCACCAGCGGAATGGCCAAAAGCGGCTTGATGGCAGAACGCGGATACATCAGCGCATCAATATCACCCCCCTGTTCGACCACAGTGCCATCGGCCTTCATCACCACATAACGGCCGCGATGAAAACTTTCGACCATCGTGCCACGGGTTGCTTCGGCAAGAATGGGGTTGGCAATGCTGGACATGGGGGCTCCACAAATATCGCGATGTTGGTTGATGGTAATGATGAAAGGAAACAGCCTGCATTCAGCTATGCCTGAAATCACCCGCCGCTGGCAAGGAGACTTCATCTTGCGCAGCGCAGCAAAATTACCGCATGCCGCATACCCGAAGCACCCTGCCCCAACACAATAATTTAACAGGGGCACGACACCCGTTAAGGCAACGCCAGAAACACCCGATAAGAAAAATTGAACAAGATATTTCAATCATAACGGGAGTTTCCAGAAATGAGACGGACGCTACTTGCCCTGGGTGGCATTTTTATGCTGCAGGGGTTTGCATACCCCGCCCTGGCCGAAGACAAATGGCTGGACCCGCAGGATGCCATCGCGCAGCTTTGGTCGGGTCGCGCCCCTGTCGGGCAGGGTGCGCAGTGGCCGGTTAATCAATGCAATCAGTGGGATGCGCTACCTGCCGATATTCAGGCCGTATCAACCAACACCGATTCTGGCCTGGTTATTCCCAGTGTGGACGTTAACCGCGCCGTATTGACCAATGGCCTGCAACAAATGGCAAAGTCGCTGCTGGCTTACGATTTATCCACCATGGAAGCCGGGCATTTTTATCCGCCAGCAGATATTGACGGCCCGTTCATTCTGGACCCCGAATTCTGGCAGGATGCGGCACGTTCACCGCATGGCAATGCGTTGGATCATCTGCCTGTTCTCGATACATCGGGCTTTAACAACGAACTGCACATGACCGAAGTTTTGAAAACCCAAAACCGGGCCGAAGTGATGAATACACTGAATGCCACCCCCGGCATGACCAACAGCCAGCGCTGGAATTATTACGCGGCACGCTTTGCGAAGGTCGGTCAGGATACAATCCCGCTGACCGGATATGTCGAATTCACACAAATGGAAGACCAGTGGGATAATCAATACAGCTTTGCCGCCGCTGATGGCCGCATCGTTTATGATTACATCAATAACAAGGTCTATTTCACCCCGGCCCATTACAAACAGTGGAAACAAGCCGATTTCAAACCCGATGACACCCCGGCCTATGGCTGCACGCCGGAAGGCACCTGCTGCGACCCGTTTTTTCAAATCACGCAACAGGCCGCCACACAATAATGGTGGCATCAGGTGCGATCATGCCTTCGCACGCAAAAGCCAAGACCAAAACAGGCCGGACAGGAGCAAATGCGCCCCTGCCCGGCCGTTGCTTGTCGGTTACCAGCAACGGCACATCCCTAAAACCCTGGCATCAAATCCGCGGGGCGATCACGGGGATCGCGGTTTCATTTTTATATTCCTTCAGCACCAGGCTGGATTGCACATCGCGCACATTGGGCATGGACAGCAGCTTGTGGGTTACAAAATCTCCAAAGCTTTCAATATCCGGGGCCAGAGCCATTAACAAAAAGTCCTGCCGCCCGGTCATCGCCCAGCAGGACAGGATTTCAGGCAGATCGTTCATGGCGCGGGCAAAATCCTCGGCCCCGGCTTCGGTATGATGCTGCAGGCGAACCTGCACCGTTGCCAGCACACCCAAACCCATTTTCTTACGATCCAGCAGGGCAACCGTTTTGCGAATAAGCCCGGCTGCTTCCAGCTGTTTGACCCGGCGCAGACAGGGAGAGGGTGACATACCAACAATTTCAGCCAGTGCGACATTGCTGATACCGGCATCCTTTTGCAGGGCATTAAGGATCTTAACATCGGTAGCCGACAATGAAATTTCGGTCATTTTTCACCCCATTTTGCAATTCATACGTCACATGATGACATATCAAGCACCAAAACGCACCCAGTTCGCCGGGAAATGACGCCAATTTTGCTGTAAAATAGAACATCTACAAACAGCAAAAACCGGCCACAGAATGCCGGGTACAAACCAGTCAGCGAGGACGTCATGAACAAGTTTCAGGCCGAGAAGCCAGCCGCCACCAGCGAAGACCCTTCCTTTAGCCAGGCAGGCAGCAACGCCGCCCAAAGCGCGCACCAGCCGCCTGCCCCGAATTTGCGTGGCGATTACAGCCATGTGCATGACGATTACACCGTCGATCAGGAATGGGAAAAATACAGCGACGCCGAACATGCCCTGTGGCAGGAGCTTTATCAGCGCCAAAGCGCGATTTTGCCAGGCAAAGCGGCGGATGATTTTATTGCCAATCTGGCGCGCATGGATGCGGCAAATGCCATTCCGCGCTTTGATAAAATCAGCGAACAGCTTTTTGCCGCCACGGGCTGGCGACTGGTGGCTGTGCCAGGCCTGGTGCCTGACGACGCGTTTTTTGACCATCTTGCCAACCGGCGTTTTCCGGTCACGGTGTGGCTGCGCAAACCCGAAGAAATCGACTATCTGGTTGAACCCGATATTTTCCACGATTTTTTCGGCCATGTGCCCATGCTGTTTGACCCGGTCTTTGCCGATTATCTGGCGGCCTATGGCGCCAAGGGGCCAGAAGCCATTCGCCATGGTGCCCTGAAACAGTTGGCCCGGCTTTACTGGTATATGGTCGAATTTGGCCTGATCAAAACTACAGATGGTCTGCGCGCCTATGGCGCAGGAATGTTGTCATCAAAAAGCGAGACTTTGTATTGCCTTAGCAATCCAAAACCAAATCGGATCGGATTTGCACTGGAACGAGTGATGCGAACAGACTACAAGATCGACGATTTTCAAAAAACCTACTTCGTCCTTGAAAGCTACGAACAGCTTTTCGAGGCCACGTCGCAGGATTTTGAAGGTCTCTATGCGCGTCTGGCCGCCCTTCCGGTGATCCCACCTTCGGGGGTTTTGGCATCAGACCGCGTGTATCACTTCGGTAACGAAGGATACGCCTTCGATGGCACCAATTAAAAACCAGGTGCCTGGACAAGGGAGCTTGCCCGTCGGTCGCATCGCGACCGGCGGGTTTTATTTTGCCCTGACCGGCCCAAAAAACGACCTGCCAGAGCAAACCCGGCCCTGCTGATTTTAAAATGGAATGTGATGATAAAACCTAGTGGCTGGTGACGTTTTCAAGCACGCGGTTAAGCTGTGCGATCACCACCATCGGGCTTGAATCCTTGCTGATAAAATCAGCTGCACCAAGGGCTTCGGCCTGGGCGCGTGTATCGGCGTCGAAATGGGCAGAGAAAAACAGTACAGGCACGTCATTGGAGCTGGGAAACCGGCGACGGATTTCACAAAAGGCTTCAAAGCCGCTCATGCCCGGCATTTCCAGATCCAGAATAATGGCACGGGGCGCCATGCCATCAAGAGAATCGATCAGATCATCGGCGCAATCAAATCCTGCAACCGCATAGCCCGCACGGCGCAACACCGTTTCAAGCGCAGCTTTGGCGCTGGGGCTATCGTCTGCAAAGGCCACCAGACCCGACAGGTTGGGATAGGGCGGCACGGCGCTTAGCGCGTTCATGAATGGCTTCTCTCCGAATTTCAGGACATCCCGACCATAGAGGCTGAAAATGTCGAATTGGTTAAATGTCGAAATTTTGCCGCAATTAAACGGCTTCTTCGCGCAACGATGCCACAAAGGCCAGAAATGCTCGGGTTTTGGCCGGTGGATGGTGGCGCGAAGGGTGATAAACATGGGCGGGGAAAATTTCTTCGCCCCAGTCCGGGAACAATTCTGTTAACGCGTCGTCACGCATAAAATGCCGCGAGCCGATTTCCATCACCTGGGCAATGCCGTAGCCCGCGATGCAGGTGCTATATAGGGTTCCTGCGTCATTCAGCAGCAAACGCCCCTTTACCGGCACGTTTAACACCTCGCCATTTTTATGGAATTCCCAGTCAAACGGCCGGCCCGTTGCCGAATCGCGAAAATGGATACAGACATGCCCGTCACTTGCCAGTTGTGACGGATGGGTCGGCGTGCCATGCCGCGCCAGATAGGACGGTGCCGCAACCGTTAAAATGCGGGTATCAAACAGTTTGCGCGTAATCAGCGCGGATGGCTGCAATTCACCAAAGCGAATGGCCAGATCAAACCCGTCCCCCACCAGATCGCCCAAACTGTCGCGCGTGATCAGCTCCAGCTCCAGATCAGGGTGGGCATCCAGAAACTCGCCGAGGCGCGGCCCCAAAACCAGACGCGAAAAATAAGGGTCAATATTAACCCTAAGCCGCCCGCGTACCCGGTGTGCTGCCCCCGATACCGAGGCCGCTGCATCCTCCAGCCCTGCTAACAGGGGCATGACCTGTTCGTAAAACCGGCGGCCTTCATCTGTCAGGGTTACGGACCGCGTTGTTCGATCCAGCAGACGAATTCCCAGCCGTGTTTCAAGGCGCGCCATCGCCCGGCTGATGCCCGATTGCGACATGTTCAGCATATCGCCCGCACGCACGAAGGAGCCCGTATCGACAATCGCCGATAAGACCCCCATTCCGTTCAACATGCGTTCGTCAAATGCCATTTAATGATTTTTTGTCATTTTTAATATGACATTCATGATATCGCGAAATGAAATGCAAGGCGACATATTCCTGCCCGAACACCGATTTTTTCGTCAAAGGAGGATAAAATGTACGTCATCACCGGAATTACCGGGCAGGTCGGAAGCAGCCTTGCCACCACGCTTCTGACACAGGGCCACAAGGTGCGCGCCGTCGTACGCAACGCGGAAAAAGGCCAGGAATGGGCCAATAAGGGATGCGACGTTGCCCTTGCCGATGTCGGGGACGCACAGGCCCTTGCAGAGGCCTTTCAGGGCGCAGAAGGCGTGTTTTTGCTGCTGCCACCCAATTTTGACCCATCAGCCGATTTTCGCGAAAGCAGGGCGATTATTCGCAGTTTTTGCCAGGCGTTAACGCAGGCAAAACCGGCCCGTATCATTTGCCTGTCAACAATTGGCGCACAGGCAAGCCAGCCCAACCTTTTGGGCCAACTGGGCCTGATGGAAAAGGAACTGGGGGCGCTGAACCTGCCGGTCAGCTTTTTGCGTGCCGCATGGTTTATGGAAAATTCCCTGTGGGATGTGCTGCCTGCGCGGGAAACCGGCGTCATCCCGTCTTACCTGCAACCGCTTGATAAACCCGTTCCCATGGTTGCCACCCGCGACATCGCCCAACTGGCTGCCAAATTGCTGACCCAGGCTGAAAGCCCCACCAAAATCATCGAACTGGAAGGCCCCGAACGCATTACCCCCAACCAGATCACCGCCGACTTTGCCAAAGCCCTTGGCAAACCCGTAACCGCCGAAATCATGCCGCGGGATCAGTGGGAAAGCATGTTTCGCGCCCAGGGCATGAACAACCCCGAACCCCGCATGCAGATGCTCGATGGCTTTAACGAAGGCTGGATCGAATTTGAAGGCAATGCCAGCAGCCGTCTGAAAGGCACGACCCGCTTTGCCGATGTGCTACCCGAACTGATCCGCCGCGCAGGCTGATCGCGCTGGCGTCCGACCCTAACAGCCCAGCACCTTTGCCCCCCCCGGCATCACCACCCCACATCACCGCCCGGCCCGATCACTCCGGCCGGGCGGACGGGCTGGCTGACATTATGGCGTAACGACATGCCGGGTCTGTCCGATCATCCGTCACTGCATATCAACATCCCCGTATCAGCCCCAGCCCCAGCCCCGACCCATTTCAAATAATGGACGCCCCATGAAGTCACATGACAGAACATCATCAATCTCGGTCGCACCGCCCACAAACACCGCCAGCCCCGTAAATGACAACGCCGATGCCATTCAGGAAACCGGTTATACCCTGCCAAAATCGCTAACGCTGCTGCTGGCGGCAGGATGCACATTGATTGCGGGCAGCGGATATTTCGCCCAGCCGATTTTGGGCATCATTGCGGGTGATATCGGCCTGCCACCAAGCAATGCGGGCAGCATTATCATGCTGGTGCAGTTGGGCTTCTGTCTGGGGTTGGTTTTAATTGCGCCACTGGGTGACCGAGTAGAAAACAGGCGACTTGTCTGCATTATTCTTGCCGTTCTGGTATTGGGCCTGCTGACGATGGGAATGGCAGGCAATGCCGCCATGCTGCTTGTGGCGGCATTGCTGGTTGGCATGATGACAACGGGTGTGCAGATCATCATTGCCATGGCATCGCATCTTTGTGCCCCGCATTTGCGCGGGCGGGTCGTTGGCACCATTACCAGCGGTATCCTGACGGGTGCCATGATCGCCCGGCCTGCCGCCAGCCTGATCAGCACCCGTTTTTCCTGGCGCGACATCTATATTGCCGATGCCCTGTTTCTTGCCCTGTTCATTGTGGTTTTGCGCCTTGCCCTGCCCCGCCATATGCCCGACGGCACATTACCCTACGGCAGGCTGGTGGCATCACAACCCGCCCTTCTTAAAAACCATCCGCCGCTTCGACGTCTTGCCATGGCACAGGCCTGCCTTTTTGGCGGGTTCAGCCTGTTCTGGACGGCGGCACCCCTGGCATTGGGAAGCGACTTTAATTTGGGGCAAACCGGCATTGCCCTGTTTGCCCTTGCTGGCGCGGGTGGTGCCATTGGCGCGCCAATTGCCGGCCATGCCGGGGACCGGGGCCACACAACGACGATGCGTATTGCCGGGGCCATTCTGGTTTGTTTTGGTTTCATTTTAACGCTGCTGCCCAGCCTTGCGGCCTGGCTGGTTGCCGCCATTATCATTGATGCTGGTGTGCAGTTTTCCCATGTCAGCACCCAGCGGGTAATTTTGGGCCTGAACCAAGCGGCCCGCAGCCGCATGAACGGCCTTTATATTGCAATATTTTTTCTGGGCGGGGCGATATGTTCCGGCCTGGCACCGATGCTGGACCAGGCAGGCTGGCAATATGTCGCCTATGCGGGAATCGCCCTTGCCGCAATCGCCAGCATCATTGCCATTCGCAACCGGCATTTGTAACGGGCAAGGATGAATAACACCAAAGTCTGACGCCGTGGTTGCCCGCATCCGCCGCGAATTGGGGCAATACATTGCCAACACACCGTGTCTTTCGCCCTGAAATCACATGATTTTTTTGCTTTCCATCGCAATTTCGCACAGCACCATCCGAATAAATAGGTATTTCCATGCCTATTTACTGAATTGGGGGAGGGTGCTATAAACAGGGCCGTCGCAGCAAGGCGACATGAAACCTTTTCCGGGAATTCGGTGCGGCATCAGCCAAAGCCGGAACTGCCCCCGCAACTGTTGGTTCCGTAACGTCAGGCCGAAAACAGGGTCTTTCTCCACTATGGAACAAGTCAGATTACCGGGATTGTTTCGCTCTCTAGCTGGCCGGGCGGGGTGTACCGGGCGACGGGGACCCATGGCACCGCACCAGACCTTTTACCGGTGCTTCGTATCGACCGCGACCGGGAGCAACCATGACCGATCAGAGCTTGAAACTGGCATCTGAATTTCCGCCTGCCGATTACGCGGCCTGGCGCAAACTGGCCGAAGCCGCCCTTAATGGCGCGCCGTTTGACAAAAAACTGGTAACGCATCTGCGCGACGGTTTTGATGTTCAGCCCATTTACACAGCCGATGATCTTGATGGTGCCACCGCACAGATCCATGACGGCCTGGTTGCCACCAGCAAACAATTGCCCGCAGGCGATGATAGCGGCGCAACCGGCTGGGATATTCGCCAGCTTCATGCCCATCCTTCCCCCAAAACCGTTAATGACGCCATTCTTGAGGACCTTGAAAATGGTGTAACATCGGTGTTGCTGCGCCTTGACCATGCAGCCCGGTTTGGCAACGGCCCCAGCGGCGATGATGCCGGGCTGGGCGGCGTCATGATTTATAACCTTGATGATCTCAACAGCGCGCTAAATGGTGTTTACACCAACCTTGCCCCCGTTGCCCTTGATGGCGGGGCGGCGGCTATCCCCTTTGCTGCTTTGCTGGCTGCGCGCATGGGCCATGAAGACAATGCTGCCGATGCCGCCCCGGCCTTTAACCTGGACCCGATTGGTACATTGGCAAGCGAAGGGTACTGCCCCACCAATATCGAGGATGCGCTGGAACAAACGGCATCCTTTGCGCAAAGCATTGCCGCGAAATTCCCCAATGCCACGGCGGTTAATGTCAACAGCACCTGCTGGTTCAATGCCGGGGCGACCGACAGCATGGAGCTTGCCATTGCGCTGGCAACCGGCCTTGCCTATTTCCGTGCGCTTGTGGCGGCAGGCATGGACGGCACCAGGGCTGCGGCGAACATTACCTTCACCACCGCCATTGGCACCGATTTTTTTGCCGGTATTGCCAAGCTGCGTGCCCTGCGCCTGATGTGGCGGCGCATTTTACAGGCATCGGGCCTTGAAAACGGCCCGGTCACCATCACCGCCATTTCAGCCGACCAGATCATGACCAAGGTGGATCCGTGGGTGAATATGCTGCGCACAACAGTCACCAGCTTTGCCGCCGGGCTGGGCGGGGCCGATAGTGTCGTGTGCCTGCCCTATGACCATGCCATTGGCCTGCCAGACAGCTTTTCACGCCGCATTGCACGCAACACGCAACTGATTTTGCAGGAAGAAAGCAATGTCCACCGCGTGATCGACCCGGCAGGGGGTTCCTGGTTTATTGAAAACCTGACCCGCGATCTGGCGCAAAATGCCTGGCAGAAATTCCAGGAAATTGAAGGTAATGGCGGCATTACCAATGCGGTTGAAAATGGCAGCCTGGCGCGCGAAATCGCCGATCTGTGGCAAAAACGCGAAAACCGCCTTGCCACCCGGCGCGACCCGTTAACCGGTGTTTCGGAATTCCCCAATATCGAGGAAGCCGCCGTGACCTGCGAGATGCCCGATATTGCCGCCCTGCGCGCAACCGCCGCATCACGCCCCACCCCGGCGACAGGTGCCATTGGCCATGGTTTTGCCGATCTGGTTACCGCTGCAACAAAAGGGGCAAATATCGCACAGCTTTTTGCCGCCCTTTATGGTGATGCAACGCCAACCCGCATTACCCCGCTGGCCCAGCATCGCCTTTCTGAATCCTTTGAAGGCAACCGCAGGCGTGCATCCGCCCATCAGCAGGAAACCGGCAAAGCACCACAAATTTTCCTGTGCAACATTGGCCGCGTTGCCGAACATACGGCACGAGCATCCTTTTCCCGCAATTTCTTTGGCGCAGGCGGCATTGAGGCAATTGCCAATAACGGCTTTGCCACCGGCCATGATGCCGCCAATGCCTTTGGCGAAAGCGGGGCGAAAATCGCCATCATTTGCGGATCAGACACGCAATATGCCGAACATGCCGCCGAAATGGCAAAGGCCCTGAAAGCTGCCGGGGCCAGCAAAATTTACCTTGCCGGGCATCCCGGCGATAACCGCGCTGCCTTTGAGGCGGCTGGTATTGATGATTTCATTTTTATGGGGTCGGATGTGATTGCCACAACCACCGCAACCCTTGACCATCTGGGAGTGAAATAACCATGACCCGGATCCCCGATTTTTCCGACTTGCCCCTGTTTGACAGCACTGGTGATGCACCTTCGGCCCCTGCATCGGCCGTGCCGTGGACAACACCCGAAGGCATTGATGTAAAGCCGGTTTATGGCAGCGATGACATTGCCGGGCTGGACCATTTGCACACCATGCCGGGCATGCCGCCCTTTTTGCGCGGCCCCTACCCCACCATGTATGTGCAGCGCCCCTGGACGATCCGCCAATATGCCGGTTTTTCCACGGCCGAGGAATCCAACGCCTTTTACCGCCGCAACCTTGCCGCCGGGCAAAAGGGCCTTTCCATTGCCTTCGACCTGGCCACCCATCGCGGATATGACAGCGACCATCCCCGTGTTGCGGGCGATGTCGGCATGGCGGGTGTGGCAATCGACAGCATCTATGACATGCGAACGCTTTTTGATGGCATTCCGCTGGATCAAATGTCGGTTTCCATGACAATGAATGGCGCGGTATTGCCGGTGATGGCACTTTATATCGCTGCGGCCGAGGAGCAGGGGGTAAAACCCGCCCAGCTTTCCGGCACCATCCAGAACGACATTCTCAAAGAATTCATGGTGCGCAACACCTATATCTATCCGCCCAAACCATCGATGCGCATCATTTCGGATATTTTTGCCTTCACGTCGCAAAATATGCCGAAATTCAATTCCATTTCGATTTCCGGCTATCACATGCAGGAAGCCGGGGCGACCGCCGACCTTGAACTGGCCTATACCCTGGCCGATGGCGTGGAATATGCCCGTGCGGGCATGGCAGCCGGGCTGGATATTGATAAATTTGCCCCGCGCCTGTCGTTTTTCTGGGCGATTGGCATGAATTTCTTTATGGAAATCGCCAAAATGCGGGCCGCGCGCATGATCTGGGCCAAGCTGATCAAACAGTTTGACCCGCAAAGCAACAAGTCGCTTTCTTTGCGCACACACAGCCAGACATCGGGCTGGTCGCTGACCGCGCAGGATGTGTTTAACAATGTCATCCGCACCTGTGTTGAAGCTATGGCCTCCACACAGGGTCATACCCAGTCGCTTCACACCAATGCACTGGACGAAGCCCTGGCCCTGCCAACCGATTTTTCCGCCCGCATTGCCCGCAATACCCAACTGTTTTTGCAGCAGGAAAGCGGCACAACCAACGTGATCGACCCGTGGGGTGGCAGTTATTATGTCGAACGGTTGACCCGCGATCTGGCTGAAAAGGCCTGGGGCCATATCGCCGAGGTCGAAGAACAGGGCGGCATGGCCAAGGCGATTGAAGCCGGCATTCCCAAAATGCGCATCGAAGAAGCCGCCGCCCGCACCCAGGCCCGCATCGATAGCGGCCGCCAGACCCTGGTCGGTGTGAACAAATACCGCGTAACGGACGACCGCCCGGTGGATGTTTTGCAGGTCGATAACGCCGAAGTCCGCCGCCAGCAAATTGCCAAGCTTGAACGCCTGCGTTCCGAACGTGACGATGCAAGCGTTGAAAGCGCCTTGAACGCACTGACCAATGCGGCGGGTTCTCAGTCGGGCAATTTGCTGGAACTGGCCGTGCAGGCCGCCCGGGCAAAATGCACCGTTGGCGAAATTTCCGACGCGCTGGAAAAGGTTTATGGTCGCCATCAGGCCGTCATCCGGTCTATCGCCGGGGTATATAAAACCGAGGTCGGTGCCAATAACGCGGCACTGGAAAAGGTCGCGAAGCTGATTGATGCCTTTAGCGAAGCCGAAGGCCGCCGCCCGCGTATCCTGATTGCCAAAATGGGCCAGGATGGCCATGACCGCGGGCAAAAAGTGATCGCCACTGCCTTTGCCGATCTGGGCTTTGACGTCGATATCGGCCCGCTGTTCCAGACCCCGGAAGAAGCCGCCCGGCAGGCAGCCGAAAACGATGTGCATATTGTCGGCGCAAGTTCGCTTGCCGCAGGGCACTTAACGCTGGTGCCGCAATTGCGGGCGGAGTTGGACAAGCTGGGCCGTGAGGACATCATGATTGTCGCGGGTGGCGTGATCCCGCCGCAGGATTTCGACAAACTGTTTGCCGCCGGGGCCGAAGCTATTTTCCCGCCCGGCACCGTCATTGCCGAAGCCGCCAGCGAATTGCTGGAAAAGCTGCTTGATGATGAGACATCGGACGCAGCCTGACGGCAAAGCAAACCTAAATCCACATATCGACCGGGCCAAACAATGCCCGGTCGATGACCTGAAATTCGCCCGATAACGACGGAATGGCGTTATTCGCCAACAGCCCGATCAGAGGACGATAAGGCGGCAAAATGGAACGCTTTATCGCAAAGCCGCCTTGCTGGCACCAGCACCCGCGCCATATGATGGCGGGATAAAGCAAAGCAACCACCCCACCGGAATACCAAAGGGCAGTACAAATTTTGCGAACGGGAAAGGAAAAAAGGTGAAGGAAACCCTGCGAACCATTCCCGGCACCACCAGTACCACAAGCCCGCGCGCGCGGGTAAAGCGCCGCGTTCTCAGCACCGGGGAAATTGTTGAAGGTGTTCTTGCGGGCAACCGCACCATTCTTTCACGTGCGATTACCCTGGTTGAAAGCCGCAAGCCCGAACATTTTATTCAGGCACAGCAGGTCCTTGAACAGTTAATGCCCCACACCGGCGGGTCACGGCGCATTGGCATTACCGGCGTTCCCGGTGTTGGCAAGTCCACCTTTATCGAGGCCTTTGGCACCAAACTGACCCGCGAGGGGCACAAGGTTGCCGTGCTGGCGGTTGACCCGACAAGTGCGCGATCCGGCGGGTCCATTCTGGGTGATAAAACCCGGATGAATGACCTGTCGATTGATCCGAATGCCTATATCCGCCCATCACCCAGCAGCGGCTATTTGGGTGGTGTAAACCGCATGACCCGCGAAACCATTTTGCTGTGCGAGGCTGCCGGGTTTGACGTGGTGCTGGTGGAAACCGTGGGGGCCGGGCAAAGCGAAACCATGGTCGCACAAATGACCGATTTCTTTTTGGTGCTGATGCTACCCGGGGCGGGCGATGAATTACAGGGCATTAAAAAGGGTGTGCTGGAAATTGCCGATCTGATTGCGGTCAATAAATCCGATGCCGACCCGGCCAAGGCCCGCGAAGCCAAACGCGAATATTCATCGGCGCTGCGTATTTTACAGCCCACCAGCCACCACTGGCGCCCGCAATCCATGATGGTATCATCCCTTACGCGCGAGGGGCTGGATGATGCCTGGGATTTGATCAAACAGCATCGCCAGATCATGGAAAAAGAAGGCGAATTTGCCGCCAAACGCGCCCGCCAGCAACATGACTGGATGTGGACCATGCTGCGCGACCGCCTGCTGGAAACCTTCACCCGGCGCGAAGATGTCAAATCGACCCTGCCTGACCTTGAAAAAAATGTGCTGAATGGCAGCATCAACCCGACACAGGCGGTTGAACAACTGCTATCCATTATGGTGGATGGGAAAAACAACAATTAACGTATTTGGGTGATTGCCTGTTGGGCCAAGCACCACCCGCGCAACAAAAAAGGGCCGCACGCTGGCAGCCCCTTTTGAAAACAGGTTTTTGGCACGAAAAGAAAGTTACTTCTTTTCGTCTGTTTCCAGCTTTGCCTTAAGCTGCTGCAGCTTTTCAACTGCTTCAGAAATCTCGCGGTCCATGTGGGAATAGCTCTCACGTTCGTCGCGCGGCATAGCTTCCAATTCGTCCAATGCTTTTTGCACGATATACAGCATCGTTGGGATCCTCCAAAACGTCGTTTATGGTGTCTTTTATAATCAAATCAATTGATAACGCCTGCAAAATTGGCGCAGACGCCGGTGCATTTCTATCCTTTCGGGACTATCAGATAAATAGGGTTTTGCAATGAAAATAACCAGCCTTGATCACCTTGTTTTGACTGTCAAAAGCGTAGAGCGCACGGTGGAATTCTACCAGACCGTTCTGGGTATGACGCGTCAGAATTTTGGCAAGGGGCGGGTCGCATTGCATTTCGGGTCGCAGAAAATCAATCTCCATCCTGCTGATGCCATACCTGATGATAACGTTTTACACCCCACACCCGGTTCCGCGGATTTGTGTTTTTTGACAGAAACTCCGCTTGACGATGTGATGGAACATCTGCAAAAGCACGGGCAGAAAATTATTGAAGGGCCGATCAAGCGAACAGGTGCCACTGGCCCCCTTCGGTCATTCTATATTTACGATCCGGACGAAAACCTGATCGAAATCAGCAATACGCTTTAGGGAACAAACGTGATGACGCAATTGGTGCTGGCACCAATGGAAGGGCTTGTGGACTGGCGTGTTCGGCAATTGCTGAGCGCGGCTGGCGGGTTTGACCAGTGCGTTACCGAATTTATCCGCGTTTCCCAAACCCTATTTCCGGCCCATGTCTTTTACCGTTATTGCCCCGAACTGCATCAGGGCTGCAAAACGGCCAGCGGCCAACCCGTTCTGGTACAGCTTATGGGTCACGACCCGGACCTTCTGGGTGAAAATGCAGCCTTCGCCGTTGAACTGGGCGCACCGGGCATCGACATCAATTTTGGCTGCCCGTCAAAAACCGTCAACAAACGCGAAGCGGGCGCATCGCTTTTGAAATGCCCTGAAAACCTTTTTAACATTGTGCGGGCCGTGCGGGCCGCAGTACCTGGCCATATCCCGGTCAGCGCCAAAATCCGCCTGGGCTATGCCGATAAAACCCTGTTTCTGGAAAATGCCCGTGCGGTTGAAGAAGGCGGCGCACAGCATTTAACCGTCCATGCCCGCACAAAAATGGAAGGCTACAAGCCACCTGCACATTGGGAATATCTGGCGCGCATTCGCGAGGCCATTTCCATCACCATGACAGCAAATGGTGAGATCTGGACAGTTGAGGATTATATCCGCTGTCGCGATATTTCCGGCTGTACGTCCTTTATGCTGGGGCGCGGTGCCATTGCCTGCCCCGACCTTGCCGCACGTATCAAGGCACATGAAGCAGGCGAGGATTTGCAAAAACAATGTTGGGCCGATGTTTTAGACATTCTGCTGGCCTATATCGACCTTCTGGCCCAGGACGGTGCGACAGAAAACCATCAGGCCGGACGCATCAAACAATGGGTTTCGATGATGCGCAAAGGCCACGGCCCGGCCTCACCCTGCTTTGACGAGATCAAACGTATCCGAGAGATTGGCGAATTGCGCGAAAAGCTTCAGCGTGACCGCGAAAACCCGGAATATCAACGACCCGAAGAACCAATTGCCGCCTGATTTACGGCAATATCGTTAAATTTCCGGCTATTTCCGAAAACCAGACCAACCTGACACCCTTCGTAGAAAAGCAAAAACCCCCGCCAGTGACGGGGATTTTCGTTTGCATCATCAGATCACCAAGCTTTCCCGCTTAGCCAGCTTTTGCCAGCATACCATGCGGGTCGAGCACGAATTTTTTGGCAGCACCCTGGTCAAAACTTTCATACCCCTGAGCGGCATCTTCAAGCGAGATCACCTGCGCATTGACGATATCGGCGATTTTCAGCCGGTCATGCAAAATTGCCTGCATCAGTTGGCGGTTATATTTGATGACCGGGGTCTGGCCGGTATGGAAGGACTGCGCCTTTGCCCAACCCAAACCAAACCGCAGCGACAGGCTGCCCTGTTTGGCGGCCTCGTCCACAGCACCCGGATCTTCGGTTACATAAAGGCCCGGAATACCGATGGAACCAGCCGCACGGGTAATTTCCATCATCTGGTTCAAAACGATTGCCGGCTGTTCGCCGCCGCTATGACCGCGGGCTTCAAAGCCAACGGCATCAATGGCGCTGTCAACTTCAGGGCTGCCGGTAATTTCGGCAATCATTTCGCCCAAGCGGTCACTTTTGGAAAGATCAACGGCCTCGAACCCCATATTGGATGCATGGGCAAGGCGTTCCTTGTTGAAATCACCAATCATGACAACAGCCGCACCCAAAATGCGCGCCGATGCCGCCGCAGCCAACCCAACCGGACCAGCACCGGCCACATAAACGATTGAACCCACACCAACACCGGCCTGCACCGCGCCGTGAAAACCAGTTGGCAGAATATCGGACAGCATCGTCAGATCGCGAATTTTCGACATTGCCTGATCCCGGTCCGGGAATTTCAGCAGGTTAAAATCGGCATAGGGCACCATCACATAATGGGCCTGACCGCCAATCCAGCCGCCCATATCGACATAACCATAGGCCCCACCAGCGCGCGACGGATTTACCGTCAGGCATACGCCGGTATCCTGCGATTTGCAGCACCGGCAACGGCCGCAGGCCACGTTAAACGGCACGGAAACGATGTCACCAACTTCAAGCTGTTCAACATCGCTGCCTTTTTCAATGATTTCGCCCGTGATTTCGTGGCCCAGAACCAGCCCCGGTTCCGCCGTCGTCCGACCGCGCACCATATGCTGGTCCGACCCGCAAATGTTGGTGGAAATCACCTTCAGTATTACGGCATGGTCCAGCTTGCGCCCATTGGGCGCAGACATGACAGGATCGGGAATATTCCGGACTTCAACGTTGCCCGGCCCAACATAAACGACACCTCTATTACTGCTCATTTGCTTCCTCCGCTGAAAATGCCCCTGATTTTCGGGGCTTCGATTATTTGTTGTCGTGGTGCGTAACACGTGATTTCACCCGCCCGAAAACAGGGGCGCATGGTGGCCGCCAAACAGAATACCGGCACGGCAAACCGCAGGCGCAAAGCCACAGAAACCCGTTCGCAAAACCGGGCTTTGCGTTGCATGAAATGATGAATGCGGGCTTACGCCCCGTTATGACGGCGTATTATCGGGACAGGCATGGCACCAAATACCTGCCAAAGGCACGGTTATGGTCATGGTCAAAAATGCATATGCGTTTGACTGCCCCTGCAGGAAAAGACCGCCATGAACGCCGGGCGAAAAAACATCCCGTAGTTTATTTTTAGAACCGTAGCAGAACCAAAACGAGAAAAACCGAAAATTTGCGACGTTTGTTTTGTAAATTTGCGCATCCCGGCAATTCTTTTGCCTGAGGCCCAACCGCCAACCATCTCTTCAGCCCTACTCTCACATTAGCGTAAACCAAGTGCCCACACCGAATCCTCGTAGAATGGCCAGAAACGTTGACTTTCTGCATACGAAAACATTACTTTTAAATAAATATTATGATTATTGATTTGGGGAAAAGCCATGACAGCTGAGAATTTTTGGCCTTTCATATATAACTTCAACCCATTTGATTGGTCTGCCTTGTCTGCAGTCGCTGCTTTACTTGGACTTGCAATAAATATATTTCTTCTCGCCACTGTATACATAGGATATCGCAGTATCCGAGACGGGCAGGCAGCACATGTGTCCAATATCTTAATTTGGGCAGCGGAACAGATGGATTCGATTAAAGAAGACATTCAGGTAATCAGAAATAACAAAGATCCCCACAACGAATTCTCTGATGAATACCAGTCTTCAGCCCGACGAGTTTCAGCTATATTTCAAAGACTTGGATACATGGCGCACAATGGACTGATTAACCCCATCCACTTCAAGAACATGTGGGGACTGTCTTTTGTTCTCATGTGGCAAGAACTTGAACCTTGGGTTAAACATTTAAGAGAGCAAAATGGTGAACCGAAAACGCTTTCCGAAGGTGCTTTTTCGCGAGTAGATTTCGAACGAATGGCATTAAAGTACGAGAAACATTTCAGTGAAATCATTAATCGAATGCAAAAGACGCAACCCACTGACGAAGACTTAACTGACAAAGACAAGCATTAATCAAAAATTTACATCCGAAGTCATCTGACAACTTCTATGAAATGCGCACATTTTAAAATTTCCAAAACTATTTCCTCATAAAGCCCAAAACAAAACCCGCACATGCCAGGCATCTGCGGGTTTTGTTTTTTTCAGGTTTGGCCAAACCAACTATCCGTGGAAGTTGAAATCATCGGCTTTCAGGTTGTGGTCAATGCCCATCAGCGTGATCGAGGCATCATGGCCCAAGTCAATCACCAGGTTCTGGCCGCTGGCATCAAGATGCATGTCGGCTTCGATCTGGTTGAAATTGTTATAGTTCCATTCACTAAGATCGATGATGTCTTCGCCTTCGGTGAAGTCGGTGATTACATCATGGCCGGTAACATCACCCGCCACAAACTGATCCCAGCCCGAACCACCGGTCAGCGTATCATCGCCCAGGCCGCCATAAAGCGTGTCATTACCAGCACCGCCGGTCAGTACGTCATCGCCTGCATTGGACCAGATCACGTCATTGCCATTGCCGCCATGAATGGTGACATCGCCATAGCTTTCGTTCTGGCTGGTCAGATCAACGATATCATCTCCATCACCGGCATCAATAACCTCGATCCCGGAAATACGCGGCGAAGTGCCCGGATCACTTGCCGTATCGTCAAGGAACAGGGCGTCATTACCGCTGGTCAGTTGCAGGGTATCAACGCCATCGCCACCGTTGAAGATGTCGTTGGACTGGTTGTACCCATCGAGATTGACCATATCGCCCGTACCGGCATCACCGCCATCATCATGGCCATACCCATTGCCATTATGGAAGAAATGGCCCCAGCCACTGGTATTGCTGTGCCCGTCTTCGCCCGGTGCACCGTCATTCAGGGCGTACCACTGGTTATTCCAGTGACCATCGGCATTATATTGCAGCACGTCATCGCCTGCGCCACCGTCAAGCACGTCCTGCCCGGCCCCACCGGAAAGCACGTCATTGCCGCTGCCACCATGCAGGGTATCGTTGCCTTCACCGCCAATTAGCACATCATCACCGGCATTGGACCACAAAATATCGTCGCCCGTGCCGCCATCGATGGTGACATCGCCATAGCTGTTGGTTGAACTGGTCAGATCGACGATATCGTTACCATTGCCAGCATCGATAACTTCGATGCCGGAAATGCGCGGTGATACCCCCGGTGCGGACAGGTCATCATGCAGGATCAAGGCATCATTGCCCGAAGACATAACCAGCGTGTCGTGGCCTTCGCCACCATTAAAGATGTCGTTGGACTGGTGATAACCGCTCAGATTGATCTGAACATTGCTGCCCGGTGCATTCGGGTCGCCCATATCACGCACCGCATTGCCCGACGTCCAGTTGGCATCGTCATGATATTGCAGGACATCGTCACCGGCACCGCCATCAAGCTGGTCCTGGCCACTGCCGCCCCACAGGGTATCGTTGCCATCGCCACCAACAAGGTGGTCATTGCCCGAACCGCCCCACAGGGTATCGTTGCCAAGGCCGCCCAGCAGGTCATCATTGCCGCCACCGCCCGAAAGCAGGTCATCGCCATTCAGGCCCGAAAGCAGGTTGGCACCTTCATCACCAAACAGGGCATCGGCAAAGTTCGACCCAATCAGATCCTCGATCGAGGTCAGGAAGTCCTGCCCGGCACCACCCGATGCCGTATGAACCGAAAGGTCAACGGCAACAGCCGCGCTGGCATTGGCATAGCTTGCCGTATCCCGGCCCGATCCGCCATCAAGGCTGTCATTGCCGGCACCGCCGCTTAGCGTATCGTTACCATTGCCACCCCACAGGCGGTCATTGCCATCGCCACCATCAAGGATATCGTTGCCGGAATCACCGTTCAGGCTGTCATCGCCGCTTTGACCATACAGGGTATCATCGCCATCTTCGCCAAACAGGCGATCATTGTTGGCGCCACCGTCAATCACGTCATTGCCGGTACCGCCATAAAGCGAGTCATCGCCATTTTCGCCAAACAGGGTGTCGTTACCATCTTCGCCCCAGATACGGTCATTGTTATCCTGACCGTTCAGAACGTCATGGCCGGTGCCGCCCTTGATCGAATCATCGCCCGAACCACCATAAATGGTGTCGTTGCCATCATCGCCAAACAGGCGATCCTGGCCCTGGCCACCATCAAGCGTATCATCGCCGGTGCCACCCAGCAGGCTGTCATCGCCATCATTGCCCAGCAGCACGTCATTGCCATCGCCACCTTCAAGGCGATCCTGGCCGCTGCCGCCTTCAAGGCGGTCATTACCCTGATCCCCATAAAGGCGATCATCACCGTCATCGCCATAAAGGGTGTCATTACCATCCATACCGCGCAGGGTATCCTGCCCGCCAAGGCCCATGACCGTGTCATCACCGGCAAGGGCTGCGATGGAATCATTGTTGCTGGTGCCATAAAGCACATCGCGATATTCGGTCGGGCCGCTGGTACCGGTAACACCAACGAAGGAATCCGCGCTCAAATCTTCAAGGCGGATATCTTCAAGGGTCAGCGTGCCTTCGCCATTAAGGAAAATGACGACATCATTGCCAACCTGCGACATGTGACCGGCAAGGTCCGACCAGTCGGTAATGCCCATCGCCGTAAGCGAGATTTTGTCCTGCCCGATGGCAAAATCAGTAACAAGCTTGTTGCCCGCATTATTGGAAACAACAATCGTGTCATTGCCGGAACCACCGGTGAAGGTATCGTTACCTGCCCCGCCATCAAGCGTGTCGTTGCCATCAGCACCAAGCAGATAATCATTGCCAGCATCGCCATTCAGAATGTCGTTGCCATCACCACCCCACAGGGTGTCATCACCATTGCCGCCGGAAAGGGTGTCGTCGCCGCCACCATTGTTCCAGTCGCCCGCCAGCAGGTCATTGCCATCGCCACCGGTGATAATGTCGTTCCCAGCACCGCCTTCGATGGTGTCATTGCCGCTGTCGCCCGAAAGCGTATCGTTGCCGGCACCGCCAAAGATCAGGTCTTCGTTATCGCCCCCCGAAACGATGTCATTGCCATCGCCCGCTTCGATCCAGTCATTACCGCCCGACCCGAAGATGGTGTCATTTTCCACGCCGCCAATCAGGTGGTCATTACCATCCTTGCCGTCGATGTAATCTTCGCCGCCTTCGCCATCGATAACGTCATCGCCAGCACCACCAAACAGGGAATCATTGCCATCCCCGCCGGAAATCACATCGGCCCCGTCCTCGCCATCGATCCAGTCATCACCCGAACCGCCATCAAGCACGTCATCCTGGTTACCCCCAAGGATGGTGTCATTGCCCGAACCGCCAGAAATCTGGTCATTGCCATCATTGCCGATCAGGGTGTCGTCGCCAGCACCCCCTTCAACCACGTCATCACCGGCCAGCGCATCGATATAATCGCCCGCCGACGTCCCCGAAAGCACGTCGTCATAGGGGGTTGCACCGATAAAGCCGTCAACATCCTCGAAGGTATCGGCACTGATATCGCGCAGATGCACCCCACGCAGGGTCAGCGAACCATTTTCACCCAGATCAATCACCAGGTTGCCATTCACCTCCGACAGGCGTGATGCCAGATCGGACCATTCGGTAATGCCAACACCGGCCAGCGAGACGCGGTCTTCGCTGGTGTTGAAATCGGTTACCACCTTGTGGCCGTCGGTGCTGGTGACGATGACATGGTCTGCGCCCGATCCGGTTTGCATGGTGTCGTCACCAGCACCGCCATCCAGGCTGTCATTGCCGCCGCCGCCATTCAGGATATCGCGGCCATCATCACCATAAAGGGTATCATCACCCAGTTCGCCATACAGCACATCGTTGCCTGCACCACCATGAACGGTGTCGCCGCCATCGCCAACCCAGATGGTGTCGTTGCCCAGACCACCATCAATGGTGTCAATGCTGGCATCGGCCTCGACATTGTCAAACACGTCATTGCCATCACCCAGATCAACCACATTGTCCTGGCTGTTGCCATAGATGTAATCGTCATGGGCCGAGGCAATTACCCGTTCAATACCCGAAAGAATATCGCCAGCGGCATCGCCGCTCAGGCCTTCATTTGCCGCCCACGGATTACGTGCATTGCCATCGGTTGCGCCAAGATAGGCTTCAACGCCCTGGGCAGAATGGCTGTAATCAACGGTATCGATGCCTTCGCCGCCCATCAGGGTATCGGCACCGGCACTGCCCATCAGGGTGTCATCACCAGCACCTGCATCGACAACGTCATTACCGGCACCGTCATGGATAATATCATTACCCTCGCCGCCCAGAATGGTGTCATTGCCATCGCTGGTCCACAGCACGTCATTGCCGCTGCCACCATCAACCGTGACATCGCCATACCCATATTGTGAACTGGTCAGGTCAACCACGTCATTGCCAGCACCGGCATTGATTACTTCAATGCCCGATATACCAGCCGCAGCCGTGCCGCCCGCATGGTCCGCATCCAGGATGATGGCATCATTGCCATCCGTACCGTTCAGGGTATCAATGCCTTCTCCACCGGCGAAAACATCACCCGACATTCCCATACCATCAAGCGATACACCAATGCCTGTGCCTGTGCTGGTCGGGCTGCCCGCATGGTCGGTGTCGCTGGTCGCGGTTCCGGTGTGATCGCCGGTAAACTGCAACACGTCATCGCCTGCGCCGCCAGCAAGGGTATCATCGCCAGCCCCACCGGAAAGGGTATCGTTACCATCCCCGCCCGACAGCACGTCATTGCCATCATTGCCCAGCAGGGTGTCGTTCCCTTCACCGCCGCTAACGGTATCGTCACCGCCAAGGGCATCGATCACGTCATCGCCGCTGGTTCCGGCAAGGGTATCGCCCAGGTCGGAGGCAATATTTTCAACACCATCAAACTGATCGGCACTTAGTTGCGCGATCGAGATACCTTCAAGGGTAATGGTCCCGCCCTGCGGCAGGGTGATAACCGCATTACCATTGGCATCATCGGCAATCATGCCCTTCAGTTCGGACCAGCTGCCAACATTAAGGTCCGGCAAAGAGATATGGTCTTCTTCCAGGCTGAAATTGCGCACGATGTCGTGGTCGGTGCCATCGGCGAAAATCAGGCTGTCGGCCCCGGCTCCACCATCAATAATGTCATCGCCAGCACCGGCAACCAGCGTATCGGCACCGTCACCACCCAACAGCAGGTCGTTGCCTTCGCCCCCTTCAATCAGGTCATTGCCCGTGCCACCCGACAGGGTGTCATCGCCAGCACCGCCTGCCAGCTGGTCATTACCATCACCACCCAGCAGGGTGTCGTTACCGTCACCGCCACCCAGCACGTCATTGCCAGCGCCACCGTCAAGCGTGTCATTCCCGGCATCGCCTGACAGGGTGTCGGCATCGTTACCGCCGCTTAGGCTGTCATTGCCGTCGCCACCAAACAGGGTATCGGCACCATCACCGCCCGAAAGCTGATCATCGCCCGCGCCGCCATCCAACATGTCGTTGCCAGCGCCACCGTCAAGCGTGTCGTTCCCGGCATCGCCTGACAGGGTGTCGGCGTCGTTACCGCCGCTCAGGCTGTCATTGCCGTCGCCACCAAACAGGGTATCGGCACCATCACCGCCCGAAAGCTGGTCATCGCCCGCGCCGCCATCAAGAACGTCGTCGCCGCCATCGCCGGAAAGGATATCGTTATCCGCCCCGCCCGAAATGCTATCGGCACCTTCGCCACCCAAAAGCGTATCGCTGCCGGCATCACCCGAAAGGATGTCCGCGCCATTACCGCCTTTCAGCGTATCGTTTCCAGCCCCCCCCAGCAGCGTGTCGTTACCGTCACCACCGCTAAGCTGGTCATTACCGGCGCCACCATCGATCAGGTTATCGCCGCTATTGCCAGCCAGAACGTCGTTTTTCGACGAGCCGATAATATCTTCGATCGAGATCAGACGATCGGCTTCGTTTGCACCGATCTGGGCGCTGCCCGAGGCGAGGTTTGCGATAACGCCACTGGTCGAACCGCTATAATCAGCGGTATCGCGGCCATCGCCACCATTAAGGGTGTCATTGCCCGCACCACCGGCCAGGGTATCATTACCGGCACCACCGTTAAGGACGTTGGCCGATGCATTACCGGTAATCGTATCGTCGAAATCGGAACCAACGACATTTTCAACATATTGCAGAATGTCATTGCCCGCACCGCCCGTTGCCGTGTTGGCGGAAAGGTCAACATTTACGCCGGAAATGGCATCGTCATACAGGACGGTGTCGGTATCGGCACCGCCATAGATGGTGTCATCGCCCAGGCCACCACGCATGGTATCGTTACCAACACCACCAATCAGGTAGTCATTGCCTGATGCGCCGTCCAAAACGTCATAGCCCGATCCACCGTCAAGCGTATCGTTACCCGCACCACCATAGAGGTTATCGGCACCGTTGCCGCCCAGCAGCGTGTCATTACCCGCATTGGCCCACAGGGTGTCATTGCCATTGCCACCATCGATAACGACATCGCCATAGGACAAATGATCGCTGGTAAGATCGACCACGTCATTGCCATCACCAGCCAGGATATTTTCAATCCCGTCAAGCTGGGCACCGGCCGGGGCATCGGTCACGACATCAAAACTGATGGAACGCAGGAAATAATCGCTGCTGTCGCTGCCCTGGCTGCCATCGGCATAGGGTTCGGCGGCAAAGGAAAGATAGCGGAAGGCAATTGGGTTGCCACTGGCATCCAGCACCGAGATTTCGGCCGTGCCAACATCACCGCTGGTATAATTGACGGTATCGCCGTTCAGATCACCACTGGCGACCAGATTGCCGTTGGCATCAAAGGCCTGCCAGCTACCGGTTTCACCACCGGATTCCCCGCGCAGCATGTTGGAAACCTGAACCATGGCACGGATTGAATCCGCGCCCAGATCGACAACGATGCTTTCGCTTTGGCCTGTCTGACCATTATGGTTGATCTGGCTGCCTGCCGGGCTGCCGCCATTATTGCCAATGCCGTTGCCGTCATAGGCAATGGTATCGGTCCCGGCGGCAAGGTTCAGCTTGCCGTTTTCATCGGTAACCGGCACACCAAAATCATATGCATAAAGCCCCGCACCAGACCATGCCGTTTGCACAGCCGTCGGGTTGGACTGATTGGTCAGGCCAAAGCTGCGGGTTTCGGTTGCGCCATCGCCGCCCAGGCCAAGTTTGGCCCCATCCAGCACCAGCGCATCATTGCCCCCCGAAAGCTGCAGGGTATCAACGCCCTCGCCACCAACAAAGCTGTCTGCGGTAATGGCATGATTGCCAATATCAGCCAGATCACCAGTACCGCCAACACCCGGGCTGCCCTGGTTTTCGGTGGTCGTACCCGATGCGGCCTGATCATCGGCATTGAATTGCAGGACGTCATCGCCCGCACCGCCGTCGATTTCATCGGTGCCCGCACCACCCGACAGGGTGTCGTTGCCTTCACCGCCACTTAGGGTGTCATCACCCGTGCCACCGGCAAGGCTGTCATCGCCCGCACCACCAGCAAGGGTATCATTGCCCGCATCACCCGACAGACTGTCATTGCCTTCGCCACCAGCAAGCGTGTCATCACCTGCACCACCCGACAGGGTATCGTTACCGGCATCACCGCCCAGCGTATCATTGCCAGCACCGCCGGAAATAGTGTCATTGCCATCAAGGCCGTCAATTTCATCATCGCCCTCGCCACCGGCAAGGACGTCGTCATAGGCCGTGCCGCCATCGGCGATATTGGCAAAATCATCCGCGCCCAGGCTGCCAAGTGCCACACCCTGCAACAGGATGGTGCCCCCCGCAGGCAGGTTGATAATGGTGTTGCCGTGGCCGTCATCGACCAGCTGTTCGCGAAGCTGGGTCCAGCTGACATAGCCGCTATCAGGCAGGGAAATGGTGTCTTCACCCGGTTTGAAATCGGTGACGACATCGTTATCCGTACCATCAGCAAAGCGGAAGGTATCATTGCCGGTACCGCCGGTCAGGGTATCGTTACCCAGACCACCATCCAGCAGGTCATTGCCCGCCCCGCCAAACAGGGAATTGGCACCGGTACCTCCCAACAGCGTGTCATCACCCGCACCACCAACGACATTTTCAAAACCCGAAACGGTGTCATTGCCCGTCGATCCGCTGCTGGCATGACCAGTTGCAAGGTCAACACTGACGGGGCCGACTGCGCGGCTCATATCCAGGGTATCAATCCCGGCATCACCATTCAGGATATCATCGCCCGCACCGGCATAAACCCAGTCATCGCCGGTTCCGGCATCGATACTGTCATTTCCGGCCGCGCCATCAAGCACGTCGTTGCCGCTGCCGCCAATCAGATGATCGGCCCCGGCACCGCCGGTTACCACGTCATGACCCGCACCACCATCCAGGCGGTTGCCCTGGTCATTCCCCGTCAGGAAATCACGACCGGCACCACCGGTAACATTTTCAATACCGGTCAGGGTATCGTGCCCGGTTTCATTGGACGATGCAGTACCATCAGCAAGGTTAACCACCGCACCCGACTGCGCCTGGGACATATCAAGGGTATCAAACCCGCCATCCCCTGCAAGCGCGTCATCCCCGGCACCTGCCACCAGCGTATCATTACCTTCGCCGCCCGAAACAACGTCGTTGCCCGCGCCATCGGCAATAATATCAAGGCCATCCCCGCCCGACAGGCTGTCATTACCCGCACCGCCATCAAGGGTGTCATCACCGGCACCACCGGTCAGGGTGTCGTTGCCAGCACCACCTGCCAGGCTGTCATTGCCAAGGCAGCCATCAACGCTGTCATCACCAGCGCCACCATCAAGGCGGTCATTACCGGCACCACCGAAAACGGTATCGTTCCCGGCGCCGGCATTTACCGCGTCATTGCCATCACCGGCATAAATGGTGTCATTGCCCTGGTTGGTCCACAGGGTGTCGTTGCCCGTGCCGCCATCAACCGTGACGTCGCCATAACCGAATTTCGACGATGTCAGATCAACAACGTCATCGCCTGCGCCGGTATTGATGACTTCAACATCAACAATGCCCGGGGTGCCGGTGCTGCCAAAGCTGTGATCATTATCAAGGATAATCGCATCCTTGCCCGATGTACCGAGCAGGGTATCGATGCCTTCGCCACCATCAAACACATCGTCGCTAAGGCCTGCACCATTCAGGTTGGCGACTTCGCCTGTTCCGGCAACGCCGGGGCTGCCAACATTGTTGGTGCTGTCGGCTGCGGTCCCGGTATGGTCGTTTTCAAAATGCAGCACGTCATCGCCTGCACCGCCCAAAACGGTATCGCGGCCTTCGCCACCACCCAGCGTATCCTGGCCATCGCCACCCGAAACAGTGTCATCACCGCTGCCGCCATCGATGGTGTCGTTGCCATCGCCGCCTTCAAGCGTATCGGAACCTTCGCCGCCACCCAGGCTGTCATCACCGGCACCGCCATCGATGGTATCATCACCGGCATCACCGCCCAGGGTGTCGTTACCGTCACCACCGCTTAGGGTATCGTTGCCCGAACCGGCATCAATGGTGTCATCACCATCGCCACCCCTCAGGGTATCGTCGCCTTCGGTTGCGATGTTTTCAACACCGTCAAAGGCATCGGCATTCAGATCAGCCAGGGCAACGCCCGTCAGCGTGACCGTCCCGCCCATCGGCAGGTTGATAACCGCATCACCATTGGCATTTTCGCCCAGATAGGGCTGCAACAATGTCCAGCTTGAAACATCAAGATCGGGCAGGGAAATAACATCTTCGCCAACGGTAAAGCCATTGACCACGTCATGATCGGTGCCATCGGCAAAGACCAGTGTGTCAGCCCCGGCACCCCCATCAATAACGTCGTTGCCAGAACCAGCCTCGATCACGTCATTCCCGGCACCGCCCAGCAGGCTGTCATCGCCAGCCCCACCAATCAGCGTATCGGCACCTTCACCACCCGAAAGCAGGTCATTGCCAATGCCACCGTCCAGAACATCATCGCCCGCACCACCCTGCAGGGTATCGGCACCTTCGCCACCCGAAAGCACATCATTGCCGTCGCCACCGTCAATCACGTCATTCCCGGCATCACCCGACAGGGTATCGTTCCCGGCATCGCCGCTCAGCGTGTCATTGCCAGTACCACCAAAAACGGTATCGGCCCCGTCGCCACCATGGGCGATATCATTGCCATCACCGGCATCAAGCACATCATCCCCGGTGCCGCCCGAAAGCGTATCATCGCCGGCACCACCCAAAAGGGTGTCATTGCCCGCGCCGCCATCAAGGCTGTCATTGCCAAGGCCACCATCAAGCGTATCGGTGCCATCACCGCCCAGCAGGGTGTCATTACCGACACCGCCCAGGACATGGTCGTTGCCATCACCGGCATCAATGATGTTATCGCCATCCGAACCGGCAATGGAATCATCCCCGGACGAGCCAATGACATTTTCAAAACCGGAAATCTGGTCGCTGCCAGTATTATCACCAATGGCAATACCCGCCGCCAGATTGACACTGGCCTGACCAGCACCGGACATATCAAGCGTGTCGCTGCCTTCGCCACCGGCAAGCGTGTCATCGCCAGCACCCGCCATGACCGTATCGTTGCCGCTACCGGCATCAATCACGTCATTGCCAGCCCCGCCGTCAATCACATCGTCCCCGGCCTGCCCGGCCAGGCTGTTTACGCCTGCATCACCAGTGATGGTGTCATTACCGCCAGAACCCAAAACATTTTCAATGCCGGAAACCTGGTCCGTCCCAGTTGCTGCCGAGGATGCGCTACCTGCTGCCAGGTTAACCGTTGCGCCATTGGCCCCGGACATATCAAGGGTATCAACCCCGTCGCCCCCTAGCAGCGTATCATTGCCAGCACTGGCAACCAGGCTATCGTTACCGGCACCGCCATCAACAACGTCATTCCCCGCGCCACCATTAAGCGCATCATTGCCATCGCCACCCAACAGGGTGTCGTTGCCGACATTGCCCCACAGGGTGTCATTGCCCGCACCACCATCGATGGTGACATCGCCATAGGCATATTGCCCGCTGGTCAGATCAACAACGTCATCGCCTGCACCAGCATCGATTACTTCGATATCGCTGATTGCCGGGTTTGCCGTGCCGTTGGCATGGTCGCCATCAAGAATGATGGCATCATCGCCCGACGTCCCCAAAAGGGTATCGTGGCCAGCACCGCCATCGAGGCTGTCATCGCTAAGGCCTTTGCCTTCAAGATCGGCAATGGCACCGGTTCCGGCATGGCCGGGGCTGCCGGCATGGTCGGTCTGATCACCGGCCTGGCCGACATGGTCCGCGCCAAATTGCAGGGTGTCATCGCCATTGCCGCCCGAAAGCGTATCGGTGCCCTCACCACCCGAAAGGGTATCGGCATCATCGCCGCCATCAAGCACGTCATCGCCAGTGCCACCATCAAGCGTATCATCACCGGCACCGCCGGAAACGGTGTCGTTACCAGCACCAGCCGCGACGGTATCATTGCCGCCAATGGTATCAAAATTGTCGTCGCCGTCGGTCCCCGTCAGGGTATCGTCGCCCGGAGTGCCAACATTTTGCACGCCATCAAACTGGTCGGGGCCAAGCTGATCCAGGCTGACACCCTGCAAGGTTACCGTGCCGCCCTGCGGCAGGTTGATTACGGCATCACCGGCACCGTTGCTGCCCAGAAGCGGCTGCAACTCGGTCCAGGTTGTAATATTGCTGTCAGGCAGGGAAATAACATCTTCGCCCGGCGTAAAATCGCTGACGATGTCGTGGTCTGTGCCATCGGCAAAAACAAACACGTCATGGCCTTCACCACCGGAAACAACATCGTTCCCGGCACCGGCATCAATGACGTCATTGCCTGCCCCGCCCGAAAGCAGGTCATCACCGGCACCGCCGGCAAGGGTATCATTGCCCGCACCACCATCAATGGTGTTGGCCCCGGCATCGCCGGAAAGCTGGTCATTCTGGGCGGAACCGGTAATGTTTTCAAACCCGCTGATCACGTCAGCCCCGGTCTGATCCCCATTTGCCGTACCGGCGGCAAGGTCAACCGTTACGCTGCCCTGCGCATTTGACAGGTCCAGCGTATCAATACCTTCGCCACCTTCAAGGGTGTCATCACCGGCATCAATCGCAACCACGTCATCACCGCTGCCTGCCATGACATGGTCATTACCTGCCCCGGCAGAAATGGTGTCATTGCCTGCACCGGTATCAATGGTGTTGGCAACGTCGCTGCCAATGACGGTATCATCGCCATCGGTGGCAATGACATTTTCAAAACCGTCAATGCTGTCGGTTCCGGTCGCATCCGATGTTGCGCTACCAGCAGCAAGGTCAATCTGCGCGCCGTGGGCATCGCCCATATCAAGGGTATCGCTGCCTTCACCGCCCGACAGCACATCATTGCCAGCACCAGCTTTGATCACATCATTGCCGATACCACCATCAATCACATCGGCGCCTTCGCCACCATCCAGGCTGTCATTGCCCTCACCACCCAACAGGGTATCAGCACCGGCACCGCCTGAAAGGGTATCATCCCCGGCACCACCGATCAGGGTATCAAGGCCATCACCACCAAGCAGCAGGTCATTGCCTTCGCCGCCATCAAGCACGTCATTACCCGTATCACCCGAAAGCGTGTCGGCATCCGCACCGCCCGAAAGGCTGTCATCACCCGCACCACCGAACAGGGTATCAAGACCATCACCGCCCAGAAGCAGGTCATTGCCCTCGCCGCCATCAAGCACGTCATTACCGGCATCGCCCGAAAGTGTATCGGCATCCGCACCGCCCGAAAGGCTGTCATCACCCGCACCACCAATCAGGGTATCAAGGCCATCACCGCCGAGCAGGACGTCGTTGCCCTCGCCACCATCAAGCACGTCATTACCGGCATCGCCCGAAAGTGTATCGGCATCAGCACCGCCCGAAAGGCTGTCATCACCCGTACCACCAATCAGGGTATCAAGGCCATCACCGCCAAGAAGCAGGTCATTGCCTTCGCCGCCATCAAGCACGTCATTACCGGCATCGCCCGAAAGTGTATCGGCATCGGCACCGCCTGAAAGGCTGTCATCACCAGCGCCACCAAACAGGGTGTCGCTGCCAGCGTCGCCAGCAAGGGTATCGTTGCCTTCGCCGCCATCGATAATATCGTTACCCGCACCACCACGGATGGTGTCGTTGCCGGTGCCGCCCGAAATTACGTCATTGCCATCATTGGCCCACAGGATGTCATCGCCAGCGCCACCATCGATGGTTACGTCGCCATAGCTGAATTTTTCACTGGTCAGGTCAACAATGTCGTTACCGGCACCCGCCTGGATATTTTCGATATCCACAAGCGCGGGCTGGTCCGCACCGCCATTGGCATGGTCACGATCAAGGATGATGGCGTCATCGCCATCCCCGGCAAGAAGGGTGTCATTGCCTTCGCCACCCACAAAGCTGTCAGCCGACAGGTTTTTACCCGAAATATCGGCAATTTCGCCTGTCCCGGCGCTGGTCGGGCTACCGACATGATCGGTACTGTCGCTGGCATCCGCAATTGCGTCGCCTTCAAATTTCAGGACGTCGTCACCTGCCCCGGCATCAATCAGGTCTGCGCCCAGGCCACCGGCCAGGGTATCGGCACCGTCGCGGCCAAACAGGCTGTCATCGCCCGCACCGCCCAGCAACAGGTTATCCCCATCCGACCCGGCAAGGGTGTCGTTGCCGTCACCGCCCTTAAGGTCTTCAATATCAATCAGGGTGTCATTGCCCGCGGCACTTTGCGCTGTGCCATCGGCAAGGTCGGCGACAACCGGTGTGGTGCGGTCACTGTAATCGGCCATATCCCGGCCATCACCGCCTGCCAGCGTATCATTGCCGCTGCCGGCCTGCAGGGTATCGTTACCATCGCCACCCAGAACGGTGTCATTGCCCGCGCCACCGGCAAGCGTATCATCCCCGGCACCACCGGAAATGACATTGTCCTGGTCGTTACCAGTGATGGTGTCGTTAAAATCCGACCCTTCGACATTTTCAAAACCGGAAAGGACATCATTGCCCGCCGCGCCGCCAGCCGTGCCAGAAGCAAGGTCAACATCCACGCCGCCGCTGGCATCACCATAAGACAGGGTGTCGTTGCCGATCCCGCCAATCAGCGTGTCATCGCCGCCAGCCCCAAGAATGGTGTCATCCCCTGCGCCGCCATCAAGGATATTGACGTTTTCATCGCCAATCAGGATGTCGTTGCCATCACCACCGGTGGCATTTTCAATGCTATCAAGAACATCATTTCCAGCCGCACCACTTGCGGTGCCTGCGCCAATATCCACGGTGACGGCTTCGTTGGCATCACCGTAATCGGCGGTGTCATTACCCTCGCCGCCACGCAGGGTATCGTCGCCTGCGCCACCAATCAGGGTGTCGTCGCCTGCGCCTGCATTGATAACGTCATCACCATTTTTGCCATCGATAATATCATTGCCATCAAGGGCATTGATTTCATCGTCAAGCTGGCTGCCATTCAGAACATCGTCAAATTCCGTGCCTTCGATGGTAACATAACCATAGAAATTGCCTGGCCCAAGGTCGTTAATATCAACGCCTTCAAGGGTCAGGGTTTCATCGGGTGACAGGGAAATAACAACATTGCCTGACGCATCGGTAAACATGCGATCAGACAGTTCTTCGTAGGTTTCAATGCCATAGGCAGAAAGATCGATTTTGTCGTGTTCGGGGTCGAAATCGACAACATTGTCGCTGCCACCACCAGGGGCGACCACAACCATGTCGTCGCCTTCGCCGGTAATGATCACATCGTCCGATGCACCGCCGATCAGGGTATCGTTGCCAAGGCCACCATCAAGGGTGGTGACACCATTGCTGCCAATCAGGGTATCGGCGTAATCGGTGCCAATAACATGTTCGATATTGCGAACAATGTCATTGCCCGCAGCACCGGTGGCATACTGGTTTACAAGGTCAACAACAACGCCGCCATCAATCCCAGAATAATCGGCAGTATCGTGGTCGCCATCGCCACCATCGATAATGTCGTCACCGGCATCACCATAAATCCAGTCATTGCCATCATTGCCCTGCAGGACGTCATCACCGTCACCGCCGCGTAGGATATCGTTGCCAGCGCCAGCATTGATGGCGTCATCACCGGCACCACCCATAATGGTGTCATTGCCGGCACCGGCATTAATATCATCGGCACCCGACCCGGCATCGATCACGTCATCGCCATCGCCGGTATCAATGGCGTCGTTACCGCCGCCCGCCATAATGGTGTTATCGCCCGATGATCCGGCGATCACGTCATTGAAATCCGATCCAATAACATTTTCGATGCTGCCCAGGGTATCGGTGCCCTGGCCGGTTGCGGTGCCTGCGCTCAGATCAACATGCATGCCACCTGTTGCCGCCGAAAAATCGACCGTGTCGCTGCCTTCACCCCCCAGAAGGGTGTCATCACCTGCGCCACCTTCAAACAGGTCATTACCCGAAAGGCCCGTCAGGACGTTATTGCCAGCATCGCCCCGCAACACATCGTCAAACAGCGTGCCGGTGACATTTTCAATGCCACTAAGGGTATCGTCGCCATCGCCACCGGTGACAGTATTGTCCTGCAGGCTGGCCGAAATACCCTGGCTTTCATTGGCGTAGTCGGCCGTATCAATGCCTTCACCACCGCGCAGATCATCACTGCCAGCGCCACCGGCAAGTGTATCGTCACCGCTGCCGCCATCCAGGATATCATTGCCTCCACCGCCAATAACCCGGTCATTCCCCAGACCGGCCGAAACGGTATCATCACCATCAAGGGCATTGATAACGTCACTGCCATCCGTACCGGTCAGCTCATCGACCTCATCGGTGCCAAGCTGAACATCAACACCTTTGAAATTATCCGCCGTCAGGCTGGCCGGATTAACATTCAGAAGCGTGATGCTGTCCTTGCCATTCAGGCTGATGGTCAGGTTGCCGTTGGCATCGGTGCCAAACATGGATTTCAGGGCATCGAACCCGCCGATATTAAAGGCGGTCAGGTCGATAACATCGCCGCCAACCTCAAAATCGGTAATCGTGTCGTTGCCATCACCGGGATTGAACACAACCGTGTCGTTGCCCGATCCCAGTGTCAGACGGTCATTGCCTGTACCGGCATCAAACCAGTCATTACCTGCCCCGCCAATAAAAGTATCGCTGCCGGTGCTGCCAAGGAAGGTATCGGCATTACCGGTGCCTTCAACAATTTCAATATTGCGAAGCTGGTCAAGGCCAGCCGTTGTGCCACTTAAAGTGCCCGATGCCATGTCAACCGTGACCGGGCCATCGATATTGCGATAGGACGCGGTATCAATACCTGCGCCACCATCAATCATATCATTGCCGGCCCCGGCCATGATCACGTTGGCCCCGGCATCGCCGGTAATAATGTCGTTGCCGGCACCTGTGGTGATATTTTCAATATTTGAAATGCTGTCGGTTTCACCATTGATGATGACCGTGCCCGCCGCCAGATCAACGACCTGGTCGCCACCCTGTGCCGATGTATCAAGGGTATCAACGCCCGCACCGCCATCCAGGGTATCAATACCGGCACCGCCCGAAAGCGTGTCATTGCCGGTACCACCCAGCAACACGTCATTGCCCGCACCGCCCGACAATACGTCATTGCCAGCACCGCCGGTTAAAACGTTATTGCCGCTATCGCCGCTCAGCACGTCATCAAAGGCGGAACCATTGATGTTTTCAACATTGATCAGACGGTCGGCATCGCCGCCGCTAACCCGCCCGGTAGACAGATCCGCCGTTACGCCCGCGGTCGCATTGTCATAGCTGACGGTATCAATGCCTTCGCCACCATCAATGGTGTCCGCACCGGCACCACCACGCAGGAAGTCATCCCCCGCATCGCCAAACAGAACGTCATCGCCAGCGCCACCAAAAACGGTGTCATTGCCGGCACCGGCATGCAGGGTGTCGGCATCGGCGCTGCCGGTAAAGGTATCGGCATAATCCGAACCAATAACTTCTTCGATCCCGGTAAAACGGTCCTGGCCGATATCGCCACCGGTGGCCGTTGATGCTGCAAGGTTAATATTCAGCGCGCCATCGGCATCGCTGTAATCCAGCACATCGCGGCCTTCGCCGCCGGAATAGACATCGTCGCCCGCTTCACCCAGGAAGCGGTCATCACCGGCACCGCCATCAAGGATGTCATTGCCGGCTCCACCCGTCAGGGTATCGTCGCCCGCGCCACCTGACAGCACGTTATTGGCGGCATTACCGGCCAATACATCGTCAAATGCCGAACCGGTCACATTTTCAAAACCGGAAAGGGTATCATTGCCATCGGCACCGCTGGCTGTGCCTGCTGCCAGGTCGACATTTACCGCACCATCGGTGGTGCTGTAATCCAGGGTGTCGGTGCCAGCACCACCTTCAAGGGTATCATCGCCGCTGCCCCCCGAAACCGTGTCATTACCTGCCCCGGCATCGATGGTATCATTACCGGCACCACCAAAAACGGTATCATTGCCACCCAGGGCATTGATGGTGTCATTCCCGGCGCCACCACGCATAACGTTGGCAGCACTTGTTCCCGAAAGCTGGTCGTCAAATGCACTGCCGGTAACATTTTCAATGCTATCAAGGGTCTGGTTGCCAAAATCGCCAATGGCTGTGCCATCCGCCAGATTGACATTCACGCCCGAGGCAACATTGCCGTAATCAACCGTGTCATCGCCAAGGCCGCCCTGCAGCACGTCATCGCCTGCACTGCCCAGCAGGGTATCGTTGCCCGCACCACCCACCAGGGTATTGATGGCTGCATTGCCGCCCAGCACGTCATTCCCGGCTGAACCGATCAGGTTTTCGATATTGCTAAGGGTATCTGTGCCGCTTGCGGTAACACCGGTGCCTGTGGCCAGGTTGGCCACCACACCATTGCCCAGTTCGCTGGCATAGCTGACGGTATCAATGCCGTCGCCACCGTCGATCACATCCGACCCGCTGCCACCATCAAGCAGGTCGTTGCCCGCACCACCGAGCAGGGTGTCATCTCCGCCGCCCCCCGAAAGGGTGTCGTTCCCGGCAAGGCCGCTTAGGATATTGTTCTGGCTGTTACCAGTGATGGTATCGCCATATTGTGAACCACTGGCATTTTCGATGCTATCCAGGCGGTCTATACCCATCCCCGTCGCAGAACCCTGCGTCAGATTGATGATCATGGCCCCGCTGGCATTGCCATAGCTGACGGTGTCGATACCCGCACCACCGCGCAGGGTATCATTGCCTTCGCTACCAATGATGGTGTCATCGCCATTATTGGCCGAAATCACGTTATCAACGGTGCTGCCTGCCAGAATATCGGCAAACTGGCTGCCTGAAACATCCTCGATATTCACCAGCGTATCGTTGCCATCAGCACCGGTTGCCGTCATATTTTGCAGATCAACATTCACCGATCCGCCAGCAGCACTGTAATCGGCCATGTCATTGCCGCTGCCGCCAAACAGGGTATCGTCGCCGCCCGCACCGGTCAGCGTGTCGTTCCCGGCACCGCCATCAAGGATATTGCTGCCGCCATCGCCGCGCAAAATATCGTTCCCGGCACCGGCAACCACGTTTTCAATGCGCGACAGGCTATCGTTGCCAGCAGCACCGCTGGCACTGCCCTGCGCCAGATCGACGGTTACATTACCGCTGACATCATCGTAATGGACGGTATCAATACCATCGCCACCATCAATGTAATCGGCACCCGCACCACCGGTCAGTTGGTCATTGCCATCACCGCCCAGCATGTAATCATTGCCATCAAGGCCGATCAGGGTGTCGTTGCCTTCCAGGCCCGACATGGTGTCGTCACCGCTGGTTCCGATCAGAGTGTCGTCGCCAGATGTGCCGGAAATATCGTGAATACCAACAAAATTGGCTGCCGAAATATCATCCAGCCCAACCCCCTGCAGGGTCATGCTGCTGCCATCGCCCAGATCGATTACGAGGTTGCCATCGCCATCGACGGTCATGTTTTCGCGCAGGCGGCCATAGGTATCGATATCAAGTTCACCAACATCGATCCGGTCGCTGGCAACATTGAAATCGGTAACCACATCATGGCCGTCACCGGCTGCAACCTTGTAAAGGTCGGCACCATCCCCGCCCGAAAGGGTATCGTAGCCCGCACCGCCACGCAGGGTATCGTTCCCCGCGCCAGCCGAAATGATGTTGACGCCGTCATCGCCCGTCAGGATGTCACTGCCATCCGAACCGGTAATGTTTTCAATGCCGCTTAAGGTATCATTCCCGGCTGCGCCGGTCGCTGTGCCAGCACCCAGATCAACGCTAACACCTTCCGCGCCAGTATTTTCATAGCTGACGGTATCATTACCCTCGCCACCCGTAATGGTGTCGTCGCCAAGGCCGCCCGAGAGGGTATCGTCCCCACCGCGGCCATCAAGCACGTCATTCCCGGCCCCGCCAGAAATAACATTGTTCTGGTCATTGCCTGAAAGCACATCGTCAAAATCCGAACCGATCAGATTTTCGATATTTGCAAGTGTATCAGTACCATCAATGCCTGTGGCCTGGCCCGTGGTCAGATCGGCCGTCACGCCACCGGTGGCATCATCATAGGTAACGGTATCGTTGCCGTCGCCACCATCGATGCTGTCATTGCCTGCACCACCACGCAGCATATCGTCGCCAGCACCACCCGAAAGGCTGTCATCGCCAGCGCCGCCATCAAGGCTGTCATTACCGGCACCGCCGTCAAGGATGTCGTTGCCCGTACCACCAGCAAGGCGATCAGTACCTGTCCCACCAGAGAGCAAGTCGTTACCGGCACCACCATCGAGGATATCATTGCCACCATTGCCAAGCAGGGTGTTATTGGCATCATTACCAATAATGGTATCGGCAGCAGACGATCCGTTTACATCCTCGATAGAGGTCAGAACATCCGTTTCACCACCCGGCTGGGTTGCCGTGCCATCCGCCAGATTGACAGTAACCCCGCGCGCGGCGGAATAGTCGACCATATCCTGGCCGGCACCACCATCAAGACTGTCATTTCCAGCGCCGCCAGCAAGCGTGTCATTGCCAGCACCAGCAAGAATTACGTCATCGCCGCCGCCGCCCGAAATCACATCATCACCGGCCAGACCATCGATCAATTCGGCAAAATCGGTACCGGTGATGGTATCGGCATTGTCGGTAGCACCAAGCGAGGAAATGTCATTGAAATTCGCTGCACTCAGGGCATCAGGCGAAATACCCGTCAGGGTTAGTTCCTGGCCATTCAGACGAATAACCGCATCGCCGGCATCGTTACTGCCAATCGCCAGGCGCAGGACTTCCCAATTTGGCAGGTTAAAGCCCGACAGATCGATCATGTCTTCAGCGGGGTTGAAGTCGGTAATCGTGTCATTGCCTTCATCGGCACCAAACACAAACTGGTCGGCACCGCTGCCGCCGGTCAGCACGTCATTGCCAGCACCCCCAACAAGCGTGTCGGCACCAGCACCACCAATCAGGGTATCGGTGCCAAGGCCGCCGGACAGCGTATCGTTACCTGCCCCGCCCGACAGGATATTGGCCTGATTATTGCCCGACAAAATGTCATCGCCAGTGCCGGCGGTCACATTCTCAATGCCACTTAATGTGTCATTGCCAGCAGCCCCCGTTGCTGTTCCTGCTGCAAGGTCCACCGTAATATCGCCAGCGGCGTCGCTATAATCAGCGGTATCCGTCCCACCGCCCCCCTGCAACACATCATCGCCGGCGCCACCATGCAAAATATCGTTGCCGGCATTGCCCGACAGGATGTTGTTGCCCGCATCCCCCGACAAAATGTCGTCAAACCCGGAACCTTCCAGGTTTTCAATATTGCTCAGGCTGTCATTGCCAGCGGCACCTGTCGCAGTACCATCTTCAATGCTGACATTCACGCCCCCCGTGGCATTGCGATAGGAGGCCGTATCGATGCCATCCCCGCCATCAATAATGTCGTTACCTTCGCCACCGCTGATCGTGTCGTTACCGTCACCGCCACTCAGGCTGTCATTGCCGGCAAAGCCATTAATGGTATCGTTTGATTCCAGACCATCGATCACATCGCTGCGATCCGTCCCATCCAGAATATCGGCATCCGGGGTCCCTTCGAGCGAGCGTATGCCGGTAAAATTACGGTAGGTCAGATCATCGGGGCTGACATTTTCCAGCGTAATAACGCTATCGCCCACGGTAATAGTGGCAAAGCCGTCGGCATTTTCGCCAATCAGCGGCGCAACATCGGAAAACAGCTCAAGCCCGTCCAGGCCCTGCAGGTCCAGAACATCCTGCGACGGATCAAAATCCGTAATCAGGTCATTGCCGCTTTGCGCAGATACAATAAAGGTATCTGCGCCCGCACCACCCGAAAGCACATCGTCGCCAGCACCACCGTCAATAGTGTCGTTACCGGCACCGGCGCGGATGGTATCTGCACCATCGCTGCCAATCAGGGTATCGGCACCGGCCGATCCTTCAAATTCCTCGAACCCGGAGAAGCTGGTAACGGCATTGCCAACGGTGGCCGTGCCATTCCCGATATCCAGGGTCACGCCGCCGCTCACATCGGCAAAGGACAGGGTGTCGTGACCACTGCCACCTTCAAGGACATCGGCACCGGCACTGCCAAATACCGTGTCATTGCCAGCACCGGCATCAATGTTATTGGCTGCACTACTGCCATGGATGATGTCGTCACCATTACCGGCAACCACATTTTCGATACCAGAGAGGGTGTCGTTACCTTCACCCGTCGCCGTGCCAGCACCCAGATCGATCGAAAGGTTTGCATCACTGGCCGAATAATCGATCGTGTCGGTGCCCGAACCACCCAGCAGTGTATCATCGCCGCCGGACCCTATCAGGGTATCGTTACCGGCACTCCCATTGAGGATATTGTTGCCATCATCACCAGCGATAATGTCATCGCCATTGGAACCCGTGACATTTTCAATATTGGAAAGTGTCTGGCTGCCTGATGCAAGGTCAGCATGGCCCGCAGCCAGATCAACATTGACCGGGCCTTCACCAACATAGCTGACGGTGTCACTGCCTTCGCCGCCATCCAGAATATCATCGCCGCCACCGCCCGACAAAATATCGTCGCCAGCCCCGGTCTGAATCACGTTATTGGCGCTATTACCGGCAACAACATCATTGCCATTGCCGGTAATGATGTTTTCAACACTGCTGACACTATCGACTTCGCCAGTAGCACTATCAGTTACCGTTCCCTGACGCAGATCAACATTCTGTGCCGCTTCACGCGCACTCAGATCAAGGGTATCGGTGCCGCTACCACCAATATAGGTGTCGTTACCTGCCTCACCAAAGAAGGTGTCGTTACCGGCCCCACCGTCGAGCACATCATTGCCGCCAGCCCCGGTGATCACGTCATCACCGGCACCACCCTGCAGTTGGTTAACACCATCATCACCATTGATGGTATCGGCAAAATTCGACCCGATTACATTCTCAATACGGTCCAGAACGTCATTACCAGCAGCACCGGTTGCCGTGCCGGAAGCCAGATCAACATTCACGCTGCCAGGCGCATCGGAATAATCAACCGTATCAACGCCTTCTTCGCCGCGCAGGGTATCGTCGCCCGCACCGCCGCTCAGCGTGTCATCACCATCCCCGCCAGACAGCACGTCATTGCCAGCACCACCATGCAGGGTATCGTCACCTTCAAAACCATAAATGGCGTCATCGCCACCCGTGCCTTCAACGCTGTCATCGGCGTCATCGGCAAAGATACGGCCAAAACCACGGAAATTATCCTGGGTCAGACTTGCTGAATCGACATTTTCAAGGGTAAGCGAACCATCATCGCCAAAATCGATGACGGTATTACCGTTGCCATCATCCTGCATCATGCCCTGCAGGGTGGCAAAGTCCGGCACAACCAGGCGGGACAGATCAATGATATCGGCACCAATTTCAAAATCGGTGACCGTGTCGTTACCAAAACCTTCGGTCAGCTGAATATCATCAACACCGGCTCCGCCTGTAAGGGTGTCATCCCCGGCACCACCTGTCAGGGTATCAATGCCATCGCCCCCCGACAGCACGTTATTGCCGTCGTCACCGGTCAAATGGTCGTCAAAGGCGGAACCCTGAACATTTTCAACCATCTGGACAATGTCATTGCCCGCGCCACCCGTGGCAGTTTCATGGGCAAGATCAACCCGCACGCCAGAAACAGCGTCGCTATAATCAACAGTATCGGTGCCTTCGCCGCCCTGCAGCTGATCATTGCCCAGGCCGCCCTGCAAATAATCGTCGCCGGAGCCACCCTGGATAACATCATCACCAGTGCCACCAATCAGGCTGTCATTGCCCGCGCCACCCTGAACGATGTCATTACCAGCGCCGCCATCAAGCAAGTCGTCGCCATCACCGCCCTGCAGCACATCATTGCCGCTTGCACCGGTCAGGGCGTCATTGCCTGCGCCGCCCTGCAATATGTCGTTGCCTGTGCCGCCATGAAGGACGTCGTCACCATCGCCACCCTGAAGGGTATCATCGCCATCGCCGCCTGCCAGCGTATCTGCCCCGACCGTACCATGCACAATGTCCCGGCCATTGGTCGGCACGTTATCGCTTGGCGTGGTGCCATCGGAACTATCGGAACTATCTGAACCATCCGTGCCGTCGCTGCCAGCACCGGTTTCTCCAGCATCACTGCCCGTATCACCAGCACCGGTTTCGCCGTCACCGTCACCAGTACCCGCGTCAGATGCCCCCTCACCCGTGTCACCGGAACCGGTTTCATCAGAACCGGAATCATTATCGCCCGGCGCACCATCACCCGCGGTGTCATCCCCCGAGGACCCGCTGGTATCGTCGCTGCCGGAACCGCCTGAAACGTCGCCACCGCTGCCAGCATCCGTCGAACCGTCGCCGGTTTCGCCTGATCCCGTTTCACCGGAGGTTTCTTCGCCGGAATTGCCCGACATATCACCGGATGTATCCCCCGATCCATCCGTATTTCCAGTTTCTTCCCCAGACCCATCATTTATGCCGGTTTCACCGCCGCTGGTTTCGTCTTCACCAGTGCCGGTGGAGCCGTTGGTATCATCTGATCCTGAACCAGTCTCACTTCCGGCTTCATCACCGTCCGTGGTGCCATTACCTGTGGTGTCATCCCCGGAGGGCCCACTGGTATCGTCGGCACCGGAACCGCCCGAAACATCGCCATCGCTATCGGTACCTGTCGAACCGTTGCCGGTTTCACCTGATCCCGTTTCACCGGAGGTTTCATCGCCGGAATTGCCCGACGTATCACCGGATGTATCCCCCGATCCATCCGTGTTGCCGGTTTCTTCCCCAGACCCGTCATTTACGCCGGTTTCACCGCCGCTGGTTTCGTCTGCGCCAGTGCCGGTTGAACCATTTGTGTCGTCAGAACCTGAACCTGTTTCGCTACCGGCTTCATCGCCGTCCGCAGCCCCATCACCCGTGGCGTCATCCCCCGAGGACCCACTGGTATCGTCGCTGCCGGAACCGCCTGAAACATCGCCATCACTACCAGTATCTGTTGAACCGTCGCCGGTTTCACCTGATCCCGTTTCACCGGAGGTTTCTTCACCGGAATTGCCCGACGTATCACCAGATGTATCCCCCGATCCATCCGTGTTGCCGGTTTCTTCCCCAGACCCATCATTTACGCCGGTTTCACCCCCGCTGGTTTCGTCTGCACCAGTGCCAGTTGAGCCGTTTCCGTCTTCAGACCCTGAACCGGTCTCGCTACCAGCTTCGTTGTCCGAACCGGCTTCATCGCCGTCCGCAGCACCATCACCCGTGGTGTCATCCCCCGAGGACCCACTGGTATCGTCGCTGCCGGAACCGCCGGAAACGTCGCCATCACTGCCGGTATCCGTTGAACCGTCGCCGGTTTCGCCTGAACCTGTTTCACCAGAAGTTTCTTCGCCGGAATTGCCCGACGTGTCACCGGATGTATCCCCCGATCCATCCGTGTTGCCGGTTTCTTCCCCAGACCCGTCATTTACGCCGGTTTCACCGCCGCTGGTTTCGTCTTCACCAGTGCCGGTTGAGCCGTTGGTGTCGTCAGAACCGGAACCAGTCTCGCTAGCAGCTTCGTCGTCCGAACCAGTTTCTTCACCGTTCGTCGCGCCATTACCAGTGCTGTCATCCCCCGAGGACCCACCGATATTGTCGCTGTCGGAACCGCCCGAAACGTCGCCATCGCTGCCGGTATCTGTTGAACCGTTGCCGGTTTCGCCTGAACCTGTTTCACCGGAGGTTTCATCGCCGGAATTACCCGACGTATCGCCGGATGTATCCCCCGATCCATCCGTGTTGCCGGTTTCACCCTCACTGGCGGCACCGGTGGCATCATCCCCCGATGCGCCGTCAGAGGCCCCATCATTCGCGGCCGTTTCGTCAGATGCAGAGGTTTCGGTATTGTTGGTAATTTCACCCTGGCCAGAGCGCACATCGACAACAACGCCACCAGTCGCATCGCTGTAATCGAGCGTATTGTTGCCATCACCACCAATGATCTGGTCATTGCCGCCGCCGGGCGAGAAGGTATCATCACCGCCCGCGCCATAGAGGATATTGTCGTTGGCATCGCCGCGCAGAATGTCGGAACCGTTGGAACCGGCAACATTGCTGATATTGGAAAACGAAACCGTATCGCGACCGTTGGAGCTGCTGGCCGTGCCAGATGCCATATCGACATTCACACCATCAACCTGCCCCCAATAGGACAGGCTGTCATTGCCTGCGCCACCATCGACCACGTCATTGCCACCGCCACCGCTGATGGCATCATCGCCCGACGTTCCGGCGATCACGTCATCACCAGCGCTGCCTTCGATATAGTTGATCGAAGACAGATCCGGCAGATTGATCGAGCTGCCATCGGCAAGGCCGACAATGCTGCCCGCATCGGTAATCGAAACAGCCTGCAGATCAGCAACGCTGAAGTTCTGCAGCACCAGCACATCGCCATTGCCAAAATCGATCACGACATTGTCGCCATCCTGGCGGGCAAGACTGATCAGATCCAGTGTGGAGGCAACATCGTTACCGGCAAAGGAAAGGGAATCCTGGGTGGGGTCAAAATCGGTAATCGTGGTCTGGCCGAAACCCTGCTGCAGCACGAACAGGTCACGCCCCTGCCCGCCCGTCAGATGGTCACTGCCTTCGCCGGCCACCAGCGTATCGTTGCCAGCACCGCCATTAAGGCTGCCGGTATTGCCATCGGCGATCAGCACATCGTTATAGGCGCTGCCAATGACATTCTGGATATTGGTGAAAACCTGGGTCGCGATGGATTGGGGAACCTGTGCCGGTGTCGCACCGGCATTTTTTGACGCGCCAGAATCAGTTTCACCCGCACCGGAAGAGCTATTTTCCGTACGGGTATCAAGAACATCTTCCAAACCGGGATCAGTGAATCCCGAGCCATCATCCTGATTGGCTGCCGCTGTCAATTTCGTATCTCCCTACATGGGACCAACCGGCACCCCTGCCGGAAAATATTCACAACTTCCCATATACGACAGTATATTTCAGCAGCCCTTGCGCGGCAACAGCTTAAACGCCGGAAAACCGCATGTTTTAGCCTTTTTCACCCCACGTCCCGGTGATCGCGCATTTGCACAAAAGAATTGTCAGATTGTGTCAGAATCCAGCATCCGCGCGGCCCATTTTCAGGCCAAAAATCTGCGACTCGGGCTATTCTTCGCGGAAGGCGCGCTGGAAACTATCCGTGATCGGTTCAAACAGATAAGCCAGAATTGTGCGCGCACCTGTTACTATTTCAAGTTGCGCTGCCATACCAGGCGAAAGGATCATGCCTTCATGTTCCGCCAGGCTTTCGGCATCAATTTCCACCATCGCACGGAAATAGGGGCGACCATCCCCGTCGGTCAGACGGTCTGGTGACACATCCACGACCTCGCCCTTAACCGGTGCAAACCAGCGCTGGCTAAAGGCCGTCACACGGATATTCACCAGCAGCCCCGGCGAGACCACATCGATATCGTTGGGTGAAATGCGCCCCTCAATCACCAGCTGGTCGTCGTGGGGGACAATTTCCAGAATGGGTGCACCGGGCGGAATAACCCCGCCAACGGTTGTAAATTTCAGGTCTGTCACTGTGCCTTCCGACGGCGCAATGATCTTTGATCGCGCCAGCACATCCTCGGCCGAACGCAACCTTTCTGTCAGGTCGGAAAGGTCCGCCTGCACATCGCGCAACTCGGTATTGACGGTTTCAAGGTGATCACGCTTCAACTGCGCCTGACTGGCGCGAACCTGTTGAATTTGCTGTTCAATCCGTGAAATATCCGCCGAATAGCGACCAATATTTCCCAGATTGTCCACCAGACGGCTTTCAAGCTGCAATAAGCGTGTGCGGCGCGCATAGCCCTTTTCCACCATCGGTTTAACCATCGCCAGTTCTTCCTTGACGATGCCAACCTGCTGCTGGGAGGCAATTTTCTGTTCTGTCGTGGCGGAAATCTCGTTGCGCAGCTCCTTTATGCGCTCATCATAAAGCTGCAATTCCCCGCGAAAGGCATTGGTGCGGCTTTCAAACAGGTCCTGTTGGGCCACCACCAGATCCTTGTGTTGAGACGGGTTCAAATCAGCCGGCCACGCCACATGGTCCAGCCCCTGACGTTCTGCATTCAGCCGCGCCTGGGTTGCAAGCGCGTTCAAATGGCGCTTATAAAGCAAATCATAACTGGCGCGCGCACGGGTATCATCAAGCTCGATCAGGGTTTGCCCCGCCACCACCCGGGCACCATTGCGCACCAGTATTTTGCGAATAATGCCACCTTCAAGATGCTGCACCGTTTGCCGACCGGAGAAAGGCGCAACCACCCCACTGGCAATCGCAGCCGAGTTGATGCGTGCCGTTGCCGCCCACAAAAAGACCGATCCAAACCCCAAAATCAGGATCAAAAGCCCGATACGAACCAGCGGCTTTACATCGGTATCCAGGGTTCGTACCGACGGCAGCTCAACACCATTCATCGGGTGCCTCCCTGCCGGCGCCCGGCGGAGCCTTCAACCACACGCAATTGCGGGCGGCCATCAGCACCGGTTTTTACGCGCGGCTGGCGGCTCTGGCTTTGAGATTGGGATTGAGATTGAGCAGCGGGTTGAGAGCGCACTTGCCCCTGTGCCGCCACACCTTGCCCTGCTTCCTGCTGGCGGGCAACTTCACGGGCGGTTTTCTCGCGGCTCAGGCGGGCTTTTTGCTGTTTACGGGCGGCAAGCTTCTGAGCTTCGGCCTGTTTGCGGCGCGCCACATCACGCGGGCCTTCGCCACGATCAAGCCCCGCATCAGCGCGGCTGGGCGGTGCAATGGGCCGCATCACCTTCATCGTGCCACTTGCCGTGCTGCGCATTTCCTGTTTTTGCCCGGCGGCAGCTTGCGCACCTGTCGCTTTGCGACGGGTGCCATCCTGGTTCATACCGGCATCAGGGTTGCGACGGCGCACCAATTCGGGGTTCGGCACCGCCATTTTTTGCGGTGTAATGCGCATTTGCCCATCGGTTGCCATGCCAGCGTCGCCTTCGCGCATGGCGGCAGGTATGGGTGGGGCAGCAGGCGTTGGCAAGGCATCATTGCCACGGGGCCGTGGGGCACCGGGCATGGCGGGCATTGCCGATTGCATGCCTCCCGCATTCACCGGCACCACCCGTATCTGCCCACCCGAAAGCGCAATAATAGCATCCGCGCGCTTTAACACTTCACGTTCATGGCTAACGATAAAGGCCGTAATGCCAGCCCGGCGAACAATATCGATCAGGTTGGTGACATATTCCATCCGCCCTTCATCAAGGGCGGTTGTCGGCTCATCAAGCAGCAACAGGCGCGGCTTGCCATAAAGGGCCGCGGCAAGGGCGATCAACTGGCGCTGCCCGCCCGAAAGGTTGGTCCCCCCCCGATCAAGCTTGGTATCGTAACCATCGGGCAGATCAAGAATGAATTTATGCGCCCCGGCCAGTTCGGCCGCCTGCACAATTTCGCGCGGATCGGCCGATCCCAGCCGGGCAATATTTTCAGCAATGCTACCGGGAAACAGAAACGGGTTTTGCGCCAGATAGCCAATTTGCGGGCCGATCTGGGCACGATCAAGTTTCGAGGCTTCGATATCATCAAGCTTGACCGAACCTGAAGCCGGTGACCAGATGCCCATCAGCAATTTCAAAAGGGCGGTTTTGCCCACGCCGTTAAACCCGGCAACACTGACAACCTGGCCCGCACCCACCTTGAATGAAAAACCCTTGAACAGCACATTGCGGCTGCCGGGCGGGGCAAAGACCAGGCGGTCAACCGAAACAGCCATGCCCTTTGCCCTGGCAGGCGGGGCGGGCAGGCGCGGTTTGCGCTCCAGCAAAATACGATTGAGCCGCTCAAACGAATTGCGGGCAGACGTCCAGGACCGCCAGGCAGCCACTGCCCCATCAAACGGGGCCAGGCCGCGCATACCCAAAATCATCGACGCCACCATGATACCAATCGTGATGCTTTCGCTTAGCACCAGATAGGCACCAGTGCCAATGAAGCACACCTGCATGGAAAGGCGGATGAAATGCGACAGGGTGGTTGATGTGCCAACGCGACGGCTGGTTTGCCCTTCCCAATACAGGGCGTCGGACTGGTCCGCCTGCCAGCGCGCTCGCGCTGCCGGCGTCATGCCCATGGCTTCCATCGCCTCGGCATTGCGGACATAGGTTTCTTCCTGGGCAATGCCCCGGTTTTGCGACTGCTCGGAACGATCCACCGAAATGCGGCCTGCAGCCTCGTTGGCAACGGCGATCAAAATCAGGATCACCGCCCCCCCCAGCGCAACCATGCCCAGGCGGATATCAAAAATGAAAACCACGCCGATATAAACCGGTGCCCACATGAAATCGATCAGGGCAAAGGGGCCAGACCCGGTTAAAAACCCGCGCAGACCATAAAGATCGCGCAAGGGGCGTTGCCGGTTGGGCATGCCGCGTGATGCCTGTTCGACCACATGGGCGAACAAATCCCCGCCAAGCCCCAGATCAAGCCCGGTCCCGACGCGGATCAAAACGCGGGATCGCAATTGCTCCATCGCGGCAATGAATACCAGAACAATGGCAATACCAAGCGTTAGCAAAAACAGCGTATCAAAGCTGCGCGAGGACAGAACGCGGTCAAAGACCTGCATCGAATAGATGGGGATGACCATGTTCAGCAGATTGATCACCATGCTGAAGCCACCCACAATACCGATCGACCGCCAGAACATCCGTTCTAGCGGGGTACGGTCACCTTCGCGGTTACGACCGGTTATTATTCCGGTGCGGGCTTTTTTCGGCAGGGCCATCCTGATCCCGTTTAAACAGGGCCGCGTTCCTGCGGCCGATCCCCAACAGCGCTCATCCCGGCGCAAAAAGCGGCAGGATGCACTATCTAGTTGCATTAGTCATCTACGACCATTCTAGCCAAAACTTATAAGGATGCGTTAACGAAATCATTGCTTTTGCCGCCATGCTTCATCAATTACCTGAATTTTAAGCCCTTCTTTTGTGACCTGGGGCACGCCATTGGAAAAAACCGGCATTAAAAGTCTTGAATCCCCCGTCAAACTGGCCAATTTTCGTTTTTCCAATTTTAAAACCAATCGCGAGTCCCCCAATGGCAGCCCAGCAAAATTCCAGCATGTTCAAAAAAGCCCTTCTCACCATTCTGGCCGTCGCCGCAGTGGGATATATCGGCTACTGGTTCAGCCAGATGGTGTTTTAAACCCGCGCCAAGTAACCCGGCGCATTTTGCGCATTCAGGCCAAATCCGCCCGCACACCAACCGGTTTGCGGGCATTTTTATGGCTGGCCGGCAACGTTTCCGCGCCCGTTTTACCCTGTCAGAATTCCGCATACCGACGACGTACAACAGAAAAACGGCATATAAGACGCAATCTGCCTTTTCGCCGGGATGGAACCCCTTTAAATTTGCCGATACGGGCATATTTTCCGGCTATGATTTGATCCGTGCCAAAGCACATTTTCGCATCAAGGTCCAAGCTGCTGCCTGTCTGCATCATGCAAAGGATATGGCGAATGGCTGAAATACCCCCATCCATCCTGCGGTTCCTGGCCCTTCGGGCTGGCGGGGCAACACATACCAGCGGGCTTCTTGCCTGCATGGCGGGGGTTTTATCAATCTGTGCCTGGCTTCTGGGTGGGCCAGTCATGATGATTTCAGCCTTTTTTGCCATCACGCTGTTGCTGCTGCTCGGGCCGATGGTGTCATCAGACATGATCATGAAGCTGCTGCGCGCAACCGAACTGCCCCGGCAAAATTACCCCGCCCTGTTTGAAATGGCGGCCCTTCTTTCCGAGCGCGCCGGGCTTGATTACACGCCAAGGCTTTATGTTTTGCCCGGCAAAGGCGTGAACGCCATTACCACCGGCAAGGATGAAAATACCATCATCGCCCTGTCACGGGATGCGATTGATGGTCTGTCACCCCGGCAATTGCGCGCGGTTCTGGCCCATGAAATTGCCCATGCCTGGCACAATGACACCCGCATCCTGATGATGACGGATATCCTCTATCGTGCCACCTGGACGATGGCGGTGTTTGGCATGTTCATGTTCTTTTTTGACAGTCACAATCCGCCTGTTTGGCTGGTCATCGCCCTGGGTGCTGCCCCGTCCATCAGCTTCATTTTGCAACGCGCGGTTATTCGCGACCGCGAATTTGCTGCCGATCATGGGGCCAGCGACCTTCTGGGTGGCCCTGAAGACGTGATCGATGCGCTGACCCATATCGAACAGATCAACCGCCGCACCCTTCGGCTGATCCCCTATCGCAGCACCGAACCCCCAGCCCTGCTTGATACCCACCCCACCATCAAGGCCCGGCTGGAAGCATTGCACGCCCTGCCCCCGGTATTCACCGGCGATTTCTTTCGCCAGACCAAACGATAATCTTCACTAGCCGAACCGCCCTATCGCGCATGCTTTATCTTTTGGTGGATTGCACAATCGCAGCAGTCCAACGCAAAATCCCGGCGCACTGCCCCTACGCAGGCCGTGTGGATTTACCGGATTGCCTGAAACAATATTTGCGACAAAGCAGCCCTGTTGCCAAATTCCGCCAAAAGGGGTGAAAAGCGGAACCGGGCATTTACCTTTGACGTTCAAACGCGTAAATCAGGGCTGGTTTTACCCGGCAAGTCGGACAAAGTGCCAAATCTTTGGTAAAACAGCAGCCAAACACAGTGATCAGGCGCCCAATGCGCCCCATCTGATGGATCATCGCGCAAAAGGAATGTTTCATGCCCGATATCAGCATGCTTAGCGAACTGATCGCTGCCTTTGTTACCCTGTTTGTTATTGTTGACCCGGTCGGGCTGGTCCCGGTTTTTCTGGTGCTGACACAGGATACCAATACAGCACACCGTCGCCGCATGGCGATCCGGGCCTGCATCACCTCGTTCCTGATCCTGACCGCCTTTGCCCTGCTGGGTGAAAAGCTTCTGGGTATTTTTGGCATTCACATGCCTGCCTTTCGCATTTCCGGCGGCACTTTGCTGTTTTTGATCGCCCTTGAAATGCTGTTTGAACGGCGCGGGAAAAAGCGCAACGAACGCGCCGAACAGGTCCATCAGGAATTTGAACACGAAGAAGACGCAGCCCTTGGCGAAAGCTCCAATGGCACCACAGCCTCAGCTACGTCACCCGCGTCGGTGGGCCTGAACGCCTCAGAATCCGCCAGCACCATGAATGCCAGCCAGGCCGCAACGGCAAGCGCCGTCCCGCCTGCTAAACCGGCAACAAGCAACACACCCGCAGAAGACGACGAAGAACACGAAGATGTCTCCATCTTTCCGATGTCGATCCCGTTTCTTGCCGGTCCTGGCTCTATTGCCACGGTGATGCTGCTGATGGGCAAATACCAGGACAATATCGTCATGCAAACCGGCGTGATTGGTGTTGTGGGGCTGGTTATGGTCTGTGCCCTGATGATGTTCCTGCTCTCGGGCCTGGTCGCCAAACGCCTCAGCCCGACGGTCGCCACCGTCATCTCCCGCCTGCTCGGCATGATCCTCGCCGCCCTTGCCATCCAATTCATTATTGATGGCATCAAACAGGCGTTTTTCTAAAACCCATTTCCCATACGCTTCGCACAGCCTAAAAGCAGCCTTAAGCGGGTTTCTGGTAGCGCCGATAAGCGCGAACAAAAAAAGGGAGGACCGAAGCCCTCCCTTTCGTCGTCCCGGTTGACCGGGTGATCAATCCCACCGCTTGGCCGCGCGCAGGATGGCTGCGGTGTCGATCTGGTAATGTTTATACAGATCGATGCTATCGCCGCATTGACCAAACGCATTAATTCCCAGCGGGGCCACCGCATGACCGCGGACCGAACCCAGCCATGCCAGGGCCGCCGGATGACCGTCGATCACGGTGACCATGCGGGCGTCAGACGCCAGCGGTTTAAGCAGGTTTTCGATATGGGCCATGTCGTCGCCAGCTTTGCCTTCCAGGCGTGCACGTTCCAGGTCCTGCCATTCATTATAAAGGCGATCGGTCGAGGTAACCGCCAAAAGGCCCATGCCGGGATGGTCATCCTTAAGCTGTTCCCAGGCGGCAATGGCCTCGGGTGCCATGGCGCCACAATAGGCCAGAACCATTTTGCAGTTTTCGCCCGGTTCACGCAGCCAGTAACCGCCACGCACAATCGCCGAACGGGTGGCTTCGTCAAGGTCGCGTTCGGGCTGGTTGACCGGCTTTGTTGACAGGCGCAGATAAACCGACCCGCCATCCTGATCCTGCATATGGTTGAACGACCACCCCATCACGACTGCCAGCTCATCCCCAAAGCTGGGTTCAAAGCTGGTTAAGCCCGGCTGGCCCATACCGATCATGGGGGTGCCGATAGATTGATGCGCCCCGCCTTCCGGTGCCAGGGTAATGCCGCTGGGTGTGGCCACCACCATAAAACGCGCATCCTGATAACAGGCATAGTTCAGGGCATCGAGGCCACGGGCAATGAACGGATCATAAAGCGTGCCTACCGGAAACAGGCGCTGGCCAAACAGGCTGTGGGACAGGCCAAGGGCCGCCAGATTAAGGAACAGGTTGTTTTCGGCAATGCCAAGTTCAACATGCTGGCCCTTGGGCGTTCTGATCCATTTTTGTGCCGAGGGCACCTTGCGATCACGGAATTCATCGGCAAGGTTTTCACGCGCAAACAGGCCACGCTGGTTCACAAAACCACCAAGGTTGGTCGATACCGTGACATCGGGCGAGGTCGTAACAATACGGTCAGAAAAATCGCTGTTTTTTGATTTCGCCAGTTCATTAAGGATTTTGCCAAACACTTCCTGGGTGCTGCTGCTATCTGCGCGCTGATAGGGCATTTCCGGCACGGTGATGATCTCGGCAAATTTCTGGCGCGGCTGGCGGTTGTTAAACGGTGCCCCGTCAATAAAGCTGCGCAATGCATTGGCGTCGCAATCAAGGCCAGCAGCAATTTCCCATTCATCGCCTTCGGCAATGTTGTTGGCTTTGCGGAAACCTTCCATCTGCGCCACATTCATCAGGCCAGCATGGTTATCCTTGTGGCCCTGAAGCGGCAGACCATAACCCTTGACGGTATAGGCGATAAAGACGGTTGGTTTGTCATTGGGGACATTTTCAAAGGCGTTCAAAATCGCCTCCATGCAATGTCCGCCCAGATTGGTCATCAGATCATGCAGGGCATCGTCATCATAATCGGCCAGCAGGCTGGCAAGGGCATTATCGCCCGGCATGTCAGCCAAAATCTGCTTGCGCCAGGCAGCACCGCCCTGGAAAGTCAGCGCCGAATACACATCATTGGGCGATTCATTGAGCCACTTTTTAAGCGATTTTCCGCCGGGGCGGGCAAAAGCCTCATGCAGTTTGCGGCCATATTTGATGGTAATCACATTCCAGCCAACCGCACGGAAGAAACGGCCGATGACGCGAAACAGATGCGCATCAATCATGCCATCCAGGCTTTGGCGGTTATAGTCAATCACCCACCAGACATTGCGAATGTCATGTTTCCAGGTATCGAGGAGGGCTTCGTAAATATTGCCTTCGTCAAGTTCGGCATCACCGACCAAGGCAACCATGCGGCCCGGCTTTTCGCCTTTGGGCAGCATGTTTTTATAGCGCAAATAATCCTGGGTCAGGGCGGCGAAATTGGTAACAGCCGCACCAAGACCAACAGAGCCGGTTGAAAAATCAACGGCGTCGCCATCCTTGGTGCGCGACGGATAGGATTGCGCCCCGCCAAAGGCCCGGAAATTTTCCAGCTTTTCACGCGACTGGCGACCAAACATATAGTTAATGGCATGAAACACTGGCGACGCATGCGGCTTTACTGCCACCCGGTCCTGCGGGCGCAACACATTGAAATAAAGGGCCGTCATAAGCGTGGAAAGCGATGCACAGCTTGCCTGGTGCCCGCCCACCTTGATGCCATCACGCTTGGGGCGGATATGGTTGGCATTATGGATGGTCCAGCTTGACAGCCAGCGCACCTTTTTCTCCACCTCGCCAAGCATTTCAAGCTCTTTGGCAGAAGCCCGGCTGCCTGCCGTGGCTTCAATAATTTCGCCGGTCATTGTGCTATCGCCATGTGCTGCCAATTTCAGTCTCCCGTTTCTTGCCAGCGGGTCGGCACTGTAATTTCGCCCGCTGATATTTTGGTACTTGAATGCGTATTTTTAAAACCCGGCTGTCACAGGCAAGCGATTTTGGCAAAATTCGCAGAACCAGCGACAGTTTCGAAAAATCTTCGGTCATCTCACGTAAGATTTTTCAATTTTCTCGAATGGCAACTGAGCCATTTTTGCCAAAGCCCCCGGCAAACCGGGCGATTCGACCCATATATCCGTAACGTCATCGGCAATTGGCCTGCACGGCGACATTAAGGGCGAAAGCCGTGCTTTCATGTCCTGACTGCCTGCCGTTCCGCGCATCCCCCCAACGACGTCGCCCCCTCGCACACAAACCGCACGCCAGACGTGCGCAACCACTTCACCTTGCAGGTAATTGATTTCACCGGCAAACTATGCAACTGCATAAGGACCCTATCCCGGCCAGAACGATAAAAATGAAACGCCCAGTGATATCGCCCCTGCCATCCATCTGCCTGCGCCCCTGCATGCGCACCTTGCGTATGATCCAGCGTATGATCCCAACTGCGGCCTGCGCGATACCCATTTTGGCGATGGCAATGGTTTCAGGCGCCGCGTTTACTGCTTTATCATCGCCAATGGCCCAAGCCGCGAACAGCCCCACACCAAACCGGGAAAATCTGCCTGTTGCCCGGTTGCCGGTGGATGCAAAAACACCGTTCTGCCAGAGCAAACAAAGCTGGGAAGATTTCCGCGAATATCATGTCGAACTGCTGCGCCTGGCACAGGCCTATAGCGATAATAGCTTTGCCCTTCTGCCCGTCTGCATGGATTACCCGACCGAAAAACGCCGGATTGCCATGCTGAAAACTGGCGAGGAAACCAACATTGTTTATTTTGGCACCTCGCCGGAGCGTGAAAAAAACCTGCTGGCGGTTCATTTCCCCATCTATCTGGGCACAACCGGCCTGCGCCTGTTTCTAACCCGGCCCGATATTTCGGCAAGGCTGGATCAGGTGCAAAATCTGGCCGATTTACGCCAGTTCACCTTCGGGCAGGGGCTTGGCTGGCCCGATAGCACCATCCTGCAGCAAAACGGCCTTGCCGTGATTGAAGGGCGATATCTCACCCTGCATTCAATGCTGGCACTTGACCGGTTTGACCTGTACCCACGGGCCTATTGGCAAATTCAGGGTGAATATGACTGGATGCATCAAAGCGAACCCACGCTTGTCATCAATCACAAGGTTGCCCTTTATTACCCACAGCCGATCTATTTTTTTATCAGCCCCGAATATCCGCAACTGCATGATGCCGTTTTGCGCGGGCTAATCCGCGCCTGGCAGGATGGAGCCGTTTTGGCCCTGCTACGCCAGAATTACGAAACCGCCCCGTCTTTCCGCACGATCGACCCGACCCGCCTGCGCTTGATCCATTTACCCAAAATCGAACATACCGCGCAAACCGATATCGCGATGCAAAAATACGAGCTGGTCGATGGCTCCAATTTCGCTTCACCAGCTTATCGATAGGTACAAATCATACTCTTTTCCGAATACGAAGCAGCCAACACCATCCCTTACTGTAAAATCTTACAAAAATCACATCAGAACAAGCATATTCAGTCAATTAAGAACATGAAAATATTAAAAAATCTCATTACCGACAAATAAAAACTTGCAGACCTTACTCTTCTTGTTTTCTAATCAAGACGAAAAATATGGAGACGCAAGAATGTTGACAGCACGAAGCGAAATGCATGAACTTGCAATACATTTTGACGTCCCTGAACATGGCATATCACTGAAAACATTTTCTCAGGCAATCGCGCACACAGAGACCATAATCTCATCTTTAAACCGAGATATATTTAACGACCATTTACAGTATGAATTATGGGTACTACCTCCAGAAAAAGGCTCATTTAAAGCCAAACTTGGGATCATCGTTCTAGCAGGCACCATAGCTTGGGGTTTTCTTGAAAGTAACATAGGTCAATCGTTTATCCAGGGGCTAACCGGGAAGACACCAGCATACTGGGCTGAAATAGCCGGGAAAAAGATTCGATCTACCATATTAAGTTCGGATACCGAGGAAAATGATAACGACACAGCCTCAAAAAAAGTTATTTGCGTCGCTGAAGCAATTTTAATAGTAGAAGTAACAAAGAAATTTCTTGAACTTAAAGAAGATAAACTCACATCTCTGGGTGTATCCGTAAAGAAATTTCGGTCCGCGTATGAAGCAAAAAACAAATTTTACAAAGTATGCATGGAAAACACTTATATCCAAGGGATTGGATTTGAGGAAGAAGAAAAATTTCCCGTTTCAAGGCAAAACTTTCAAAGCATGCAGGTTTCATTACCAGAAAAAGAGTTAGCGGATAATATTTGGAATACAGAAATAACAGAATTGAAAGTTACATCTCCAAATTGGGAAAGAAATGACAATCACCGGTGGTGGAAAGGGAAGGACACAGACAACAGAACCGTCCACTTTAAAATAGAAGATGATGGCTTCTGGAATCTAGTTGAAAACAAAAGCATCAATCTTCAAATAATAGACTCGATAAGGGTGCAACTGGCCTATGTGGGAGAACAAAGACACAGAAGGAACGCACGTGCATTAAAGATACTATGGTTCAACGAAACTTTTTTATCCCCGCCACTACAAGTTAACCAGGTTTATGACATCTTGAGAATGAACAAGAAAGCATCCCCCCCAAGGCATCAACTGGATTTTTTCTCCTCTGAGTAAATACATAAAGACCTCTACGAAATGTGATACTATTCAGCCGCCATTTTCATCGACCCACCGTCCAGCGCATTTTCCAGATCGGCAAGAATGTCATCAATGCATTCAAGACCGGCCGAAATACGGATCAAGCCATCGGTGATCTGGTATTTGGCGCGTTCTTCGGCGCTATAGGTCGAATGCGTCATCGAGGCCGGATGCTGGATCAGGGTTTCGGCATCGCCCAGGCTGACCGCGCGTGCAATCATCTGCAGGCTATTCATCATTTTGCGGCCGGCATCGATCCCGCCTTTAAGTTCGAACGCGATCATGCCGCCAAAACGCGCCATCTGCTTTTTGGCAAGTTCGTGCTGCTCAAAGCTTTCAAGGCCGGGATAATAAACCTTTTCGACCTGCGGATGCGCTTCAAGAAAAGCGGCGATCTTTTCGGCATTGTCGCAATGGCGTTCCATGCGCAGTTCCAGGGTTTTCAGCCCGCGCAGCACCAGATTTGCATCCTGCGGCGACAGAACCGCCCCGGTCATATCCTTAAGCCCGATCAGACGGATATCTTTCAGGTCTTCGGCCGAACCAATAATGGCGCCTGCCGTCAGATCGCCATGCCCACCCAGATATTTGGTTGCCGAATGCACAACGAAGTCAGCCCCCATTTCCAGCGGGCGCTGCAGATAGGGGGTGCAATAGGTGTTATCAACCACCACCTTTGCACCAACACGATGGGCAATTTCCGAAATTGCGGCGATATCGACCAGGCGCATATTCGGGTTGGCCGGGGTTTCAAAATAAACCACCTTGGTTTTATCCGAAATCGCTTCTTCGAGGTTTTTCGGGTCAGACAGGTCCACATGGGTATGCTTGACACCAAACCGTTCCAGCCCGTGGCGGAAATAGGCGAAAGTGCAGCCATAAAGGGTACGATCGACAATCACCTCGTCACCCGGGGAAATCAGCGTCCAGAAAACCGAGGTAATCGCCCCCATGCCCGATGCCGTGGCAATGGCGGCTTCACCGCCTTCAAGTGTTGCCAGGCGGTCTTCCAGCAGGCTGAGCGTCGGGTTGCCAATGCGCGAATAAATATAGCCGCCTTCATCACCGGCAAAACGGCGACCGCCCTGCTCGGCGGTTTCAAAGGCAAAGGTCGAGCTCATATAAACCGGCTGGTTCAGCGCGCCGTTATGGCTTGCCGGGTCATATCCGTGATGGATGGCACGGGTGGCAAAACCGGCATTGGCGTGATGGGTATTTTTGCTGCTTGAAGAAGACATGAAGGCACTCCCGTTTTTTAAATGTTTCTGCCCCCTTCATCGCAACTGTCGTGCCAGTTTTGCTTTTTGTTTAAATTCAACCACTTAACAATGTGAATTAAAAATGATTTGTAAACTTTATTTTACATCATGTTTTTTACGCAGCCGGGAAAGCCTTGTATTTCGTAAAAACAGCCCCTTATAAGTGTAAAGAAAAAAATCCACTGTAAACTTATATGAACAATGCGATTTGAGATCACGACAGAAAACCGCCTTGGCATTACCCGCGACGTTGTAGATGCATTAACATCGCGCGGGCTGGATATTCGTGCCTTTGAGGTCACACCGCACCATATCTATGCCGATATTCCCGCCATTGGCCCGGCCCGCTTTGCCGAACTGGCACAAAGCCTGTTGCACGTACCAGGCATTCGTGATGCCAAACCGATTGACCATTTGCCAACCGAACGCCGCCGCGCGCAGCTTCACGCAACCCTGGCCGCCCTTGGCGACCCGGTAATTGCGGTAAATGCCAATGGCCTGATCGCCCAGGTCAACCCCGCCGCCCAAACCATCGCGGGTACTGGCCCGCAGTCCCTGCGTGACCAGCCGCTTTCAACCATTTTGAACGACCCCGATATAACCACCCTGCGAAAAGCAGGCTTCGCCCAAAGCGAGCGCGAAGTTACCCTTGGCGGGCAAACATATTTATTGCAGGTCGAACCGATTGGCCGGGTCGATGATGGCAGCCCGGTTCATGATGACGGCACCGGCGAGGATGATGCCCCCTGGGGCGGGGTTTTGATTTTCCATCGTGCCGCCCGTTTGGGGCGGGTTATTACCGCCCTTAATGAACGCGGCCATAGTGGTTTTGACGATATTATTGGCGAAAGCCGCCCGATGACACGGGTCAAAAGCCAGGCCCAGCGTTTGGCTATTGTTGATGCACCGCTGCTTATCCTTGGCGAAACCGGCACCGGCAAGGAACTGTTTGCACGCGCCTGCCACCGGGCGAGCAAACGCAGCGACCAGCCGTTTCTGGCGTTAAACTGTGCTGCCCTGCCCGAAGGTCTGGCCGAAAGCGAACTGTTTGGCTATGCAGCCGGAGCCTTTACCAGCGCACGGCGCGGCGGCAAACCCGGCCTTCTGGAACTGGCCGATGGCGGCAGCCTGTTTTTGGATGAAATCGGCGAATTATCGCCCTATCTGCAGGCCAAATTGCTGCGGGTTTTACAGGATGGCCGCTTTCGCCGCGTGGGCGGGACCGAGGAAATATCGGCCGATGTGCGCATCATCAGTGCAACCAACCGCAACCTTGAAGACATGTCACAAAATGACAGCTTCCGCGAAGACCTGTATTTCCGCCTCAATGTCCTTAGCATCACGCTGCCGCCCCTGCGCGACCGGCGCGAGGATATTGACCCGCTTGCGCATTATTTTGTTACTCGCACAGCCCGCCAGACCGAACGCCCCACCCCGCGTATCGCGCGCGATGCCCTGCAATGGCTTTTAACCCGGGACTGGAAAGGCAATGTGCGCGAACTGGAAAACACCTTGTTTCGTGCCGTTGCCCTACTTGATGGCAACACCCTGACCGCATCCGACCTGCAATCCGTTGCCGGTTCGGCAAGCTATCAGAATAATGACACCACACCTTTCGCCTCCAGTGCCGCCAACATTGCGCCCAGCACAAATGACGAAGCCAATGATCCTTCTGCATCGGCGCCTGCCGGAATTGATATCGTCGATCAGGCCCTTCTTTGCGAAAATCATGGAAATGCGATGGATATGCTGGAAAAAAGCCTACTTGAACGCCTTTATCCCGATTATCCCAGCTCGCGCAAACTAGCCGCACGACTTGGACTTTCGCACACGGCAGTTGCCAATAAACTGCGCAAATTTGGCATTGGCAGTTAGGCCCACCTTTTTTCACCAATGCCATCCCGGCACCCCAGCACCCACAACATTACCGCGCAGCCGAACGCCCGCTTTTGCAGCGCACAGGCAACATTGAATTGAAATATCAATTCACCCCAAGCAACCCCAACGTGATTCCTTGCCTGGGCGATTGCGCTGCGGCATGATCAGCTTACCTCATAAGGGCAGAATATTTATCGCCCCACATCGCACAATGGAGAAACACCATGCTTAAAGGCAAACATGCACTTGTAACCGGCTCGACCAGCGGGATCGGCCTTGCGATGGCAAAGGCACTTGCCGGGCAGGGTGCCAATGTCATGCTTAACGGCTTTGGCGATGCAGGCGAAATCGAACAGATCCGCCTGGGGATTGAAAAGGAATTTGGCGTTAAGGCCCTTTATAGCGGTGCCGATCTGTCCAAACCCGACGAAATCGAAGAAATGATGAAGATGGCCGCCGATGACTTTGGTGGTGTCGACATCCTGATCAACAATGCCGGCATTCAATATACGGCCCTGGTCGAAGATTTCCCGGTTGAAAAATGGGATGCCATCATCGCCATCAACCTGACTTCGGCCTATCATACCACCCGCCTTGCCCTGCCGCATATGAAAAAGCAGAACTGGGGCCGCATCGTGAATACCGCGTCCGCCCACGGGCTGGTGGCATCGCCGCAAAAGGCCGCCTATGTCGCCGCCAAGCACGGCATTATCGGCCTGACCAAGGTTGTCGCCCTGGAAACGGCCGAAACCGGCATTACCGCCAATTCCATCTGCCCGGGCTGGGTCCGCACCGAATTGGTTGAAAAACAGATCAAGGCACGTGCCGAAGAAAACAATATTCCGGTCGAAGAAGCCGCCAAAAACCTGGTTTCAGACAAACACCCATCCAAAACCTTTGTCACCCCCGAACAGATCGGCCAGACCGCGGTTTTCCTCTGCTCCCCCGCCGCCGACCAGATGACCGGCACCAGCATTTCCGTGGATGGCGGCTGGACCGCGCAATAACACACCAATTGACACGGAACGGTGTCAAAACGCTGAAAAAACCTTGAATGACACCGATTGGTTGCATGTCCCTGACTGCGGCATTATGCAACCAATCGATGTCATCTTGGTCATACGAAGGCTGGCCAACACCCTGCTTTTGGGGGCTAGCCACTTAAAGATAATCTCAGCATCAAATCCAAAGCCAGCGCCACATATCCCCAAATTAATTGCATTTTTCTTATCATATGATAAGGTTATTCTTATCCGATGGAGGGAAAAATGCTTTATCCCGCTAACCAAGATATGCCAGCAGGTGAAACCGGCCTTGTCCGCCCGATCACGGAACGCGACAAAATAGCCGTCCTGATCAAGGCTGTGGTACGCACAGCCAATGCCTGGGGTCTGACCAATGCCGAGGCCGCAGCCCTGTTTGACGTTCCCACTGCAACCTGGAGCCGCATGAAAGCCGGCAGCTTTCACGGCAAACTCGACCAGGATAAAGTTACCCGCGCCAGCCTGCTGATCGGTCTGTTTAAAGGTTTACGATTGCTGTTTAACGGCCCGCTAACTTATGGCTGGCCCAAAACGCCCAATAAAGGACCGGGTTTTAATAACAAAACCCCCATTCAGGTCATGCTGGAGGGCGGTATTCCTGCCATGATGCGGGTTCGCCAGCATATTGATGCGCTGCGGGGTGGGGTTTGATCCGTGCCAGCGACCTTGAATGCCGGGATTTTGTCGCCGACAGCACAATTCGCCTGATACCGACCGCCTATATCGATGAACCTGCCTTAGGCCCCCTTGCTGATGACGACGAAGAACTTGACCTTCTTGCCGAAATCGAGGGCCTGACATCGGCAAGGCTGCAACCACCCCTGCCCCTCCCTGGTGGGCTGGACCCAACTGAACTGCTAAGCCCCGCCAATGGTTATGGCTGGAGCTATGTCAACGCAGCCTTTTGTTATACCCGCACAGAGGGAAACCGATTTAACGGCCCAAATCGCGGGGCATGGTATGCTGCCCTTGGTGATAACGCTACCCAAACCGCACAAGCTGAAGTCGCCTGGCATTTAACCCGCGAACTTGAAAATACGGGCGTTTTTAACAACATCACCGCCTATCGCGAATTGATCGCCGGGTTCAACGCACCGTTTCACGACCTCGCAGGGCACCCACAGGCCACCGCACTTGATCCCTCACCCACCATTGCCTATCCCGCCGGGCAGGCACTGGCACACGCCATTCTGGCATCAGGTGGCAACGGCCTGCTTTACCCGTCTGTCCGCCATCAGGGTGGACACTGCATCGCTGCCCTGCGTCCCTCGCTTGTGCAAAATATCCGCCAGGGCGACCAATGGGTTTTCACCTGGTCTGGCAATCCCGACCCCGAAATCACCCGCACCTAAAACACTTTCATCACCCTAAATACCGCCCCAAATGCTCCACCAGCATGCGCACCTTGGATGACAAATGCCGGTTGGCGGGGTAAAGCGCCCAAATGCCTTCGTCAGAAGGCTGATAGCGGGTAAGGATCGGCACCAGTTCACCACTGGCGATATAGGGATCAACGTAAAAGTCGGGTAATTGCACGATGCCAATGCCCTTCCGCGCAGCATCAAGCAGGGCCTGCCCGCTATTGGCGGTAATACTGCCATGAATGCGAATATTACGTTCCCGCCCCTCTTCCTCGAACCGCCAGTAATCCAGCGTGCCAGGCAGGCAGTTATGCCGGGCCAGTTCCGACAGGCTGTGCGGCTCGCCCCGTTTTTGCAAATAGGTTGGCGCCACGCACACATAAAGCCGGCGCGAGGATAGCCGCTGGCTCATGATCGCACTTGGTGTGCCCTCCAGCCGCCCCAGACGGATCGCCAGATCATAGCCCTCCAAGATCAGATCAAGTTTCTGGTTGGTAAAGCGGCATTGCACTTCAAGGTCCGGGTAGCGGGCGACAAAATCATTGATCAATGGCGCAATCACGCTTTCGCCATAGGTGGTCGGCGCGGTCAGTTTCAGCTTACCGCGCGGGGTATCCTGCAGGCTGCTGATTGCACGTTCGGCATCTTCAAGGCCATCACGAAGCTGTCGGCAATGCTGGTAATAAATAAGCCCGGCTTCGGTCAGGGTTACCTTGCGCGTGGTGCGGTAAAAAAGCTTGCTGCCCAGCCGGGTTTCAAGTGCAGTAATCTGGCGGCTGACATGGGCAATGGAAACGCCAAGCTGCGTTGCCGCCCCGGTAAAGCTTTGGCATTCCGCCACGGCGATACATTCGCTGATCCCGTCCCACGCATTCATTATTACCACACTGTAAAAGTAATTTGCATAATTACCGGATTATCAAATTATCAGAAATAAATAAACTTTCCTTCATATCTTTGCATCCCTTCACGCCGGGAAACCTGCCCACAATGTTACGGGTTTTTCGGCCCATCTATGCGCCCCGACTGCGCCCCTTCGTCAAAAAGGATTTGTCATGACTGCACAAACCATCACCTGCAAAGCCGCCATTGCCTGGGAAGCGGGCAAGCCGCTCTCGATCGAGGAAGTCCAGGTTGCGCCGCCCAAGGCCGGTGAAGTGCGCATCAAACTGACTGCCACCGGCGTTTGCCACACCGATGCTTTCACCCTGTCGGGCGACGACCCCGAAGGCATTTTTCCGGCCATTCTCGGCCATGAAGGCGGCGGCGTTGTTGAATCAGTTGGCGAAGGTGTGACCAGTGTTGCCGTGGGCGACCATGTCATTCCGCTTTACACGCCGGAATGCGGCGAATGCAAATTCTGTAAATCGGGCAAAACCAACCTGTGCAGCAAAATTCGCGAAACCCAGGGCAAAGGCCTGATGCCCGATGGCACCACGCGCTTCTCGCAAAATGGCAAGCCGATTTTCCATTATATGGGCTGCTCGACTTTCTCTGAATATACCGTACTGCCGGAAATTTCCGTCGCCAAGGTCAATAAGGCCGCCCCGCTAGAGGAAGTTTGCCTGCTCGGTTGTGGTGTGACCACCGGCATGGGGGCGGCGACCAATGCCGCCAAAGTAAAAAAGGGCGATACCGTTGCCATCTTTGGCCTCGGCGGTATTGGTCTTTCGGCGATTATCGGCTGCCAGATGGCGGGGGCGGAACGCATTCTCGCCATTGATATCAATGAAAAGAAGTTCGATCTGGCAAAGCAGCTTGGTGCGACCGACTGCATCAACCCGAAAAACTTCGACAAGCCGATTCAGCAGGTCATCGTTGAAATGACCGATGGCGGCGTTGATTACAGCTTTGAATGCATTGGCAATGTCAATGTCATGCGTTCCGCCCTGGAATGCTGCCACAAGGGTTGGGGTGAATCCGTGATTATCGGTGTCGCCGGTGCCGGGCAGGAAATTTCCACCCGCCCGTTCCAGCTTGTTACCGGGCGCGTCTGGCGCGGCACCGCGTTTGGCGGCGTCAAGGGCCGCTCAGAACTACCGGATTATGTTGAACGCTACCTGGCCGGCGAATTCAAACTGTCGGACTTCATCACCCACACCATGCCGCTTGAAGAGATCAATCATGCCTTCCACCTGATGCATGAAGGCGAAAGCATTCGCAGCGTCATCCATTATGCACCGGCAGCCAAATAATTTGCCGAAACAGCGGGCCGGAAACATTTTTCCGGCCCGATTGCATATCTGGAGGATGAAATGAGCATCGAAAACATTTCCAGCGCCAAAAGCTTCGGCGGCTGGCACAAACAATACAGCCACAAATCATCAACACTTGGCTGTGACATGCGCTTTGCCATTTACCTGCCGCCCCAGGCAGGTAACGGCACCACGGTGCCGGTGATGTACTGGCTTTCGGGCCTGACCTGCACGGATGAAAATTTCATGCAAAAGGCCGGCGCGCACCGCATTGCCGCCGAACTGGGCATTGCCATTGTCGCCCCGGATACCAGCCCGCGCGGCGACCATGTGCCCGATGATGAAAACGAAGCCTATGATTTTGGCAAGGGGGCCGGTTTTTACGTTAATGCCACGCAGGAACCCTGGCGGCAAAATTACCGCATGTATGATTACATCATCAGCGAGCTTCCGGCCCTGATTGCCGAACATTTCCCGGTTAATGAAAACACTGTCATTTCCGGCCATTCCATGGGCGGTCACGGCGCGCTGATGATGGCGCTGCGCAACCCCGGCAGGTTCCGCTCGGTCACCGCCTTTTCACCCATCAGCAACCCGGTCAATGTGCCCTGGGGGCAGAAGGCGTTTGAAAACTATCTGGGGTCCAAACAGGCCGACTGGGCCGCTTATGATAGCTCCATGCTCATGAGCACCGCCCAGCCCACGGCCTTCACCCCTGCCCTTGTCGACCAGGGCGATGCTGATGGCTTCCTCAAAGACCAGCTCAAACCCGAAACGCTGGAACAGGCGGCCAAAAACAGCGGCTATCCGCTGACGCTGCGCATGCAGGAAGGCTATGATCACAGCTATTATTTCATCGCCAGCTTCATCGAAGACCATATGCGGTTTCATGCCACACATTTGGGGCTAACAGCCTAATCTACCCGCTGGTGAAACATGCTTTCATGCCGGACCTGAGCCAAAACAGGTCCGACATTTATTTGCGCCCGGCGGGGTCATAACTCCGTGCCTCGATCGCATCGGCAACATCATCAGCCATTTTAAGGGTACGGATGATCAGTGGCACTGAAAGCGCCAGCATATTGCGATCCAGCCCCCGCGCCTTTTGCGCCTCGCGCACATCATGGGAAACGCTGGCAATAACGGGAATAAAGCGCAGCACCAGCGAAAAGGCCAGGCCGACCTTTTCCGGGTTAACACCGACAAAGCGTAGCGGCTGCATGGCGCGTTCCAGGGCTTCGAGCATTACCGAAACCCGGGTCGTCAGCGTTACCAAGGCAGCAAACAGCACAACGATGGCAAGGCGCGTGACCACCACAAGGCCCGCCTGCCAGTCATTCAGCCACAGCTGCACGGCGAAGAACACGACAAGCAACCATAATAAGGGCCGGATTTGCGCCCATAAAATTTGCGGCGAAAACCGCGCCACGCCATAAAGGCCAACAACAACCGCCAATATGCCCAGCAGGATTTGCCAGCTTGGAATCACAAACACCGCCGTGCCCAGCGCCACAAGGGCGAGCACCTTAAACCCGGCAGGCAGGTGATGGAGCAGCGAGGCGCGATCCTGATACAGGCCGCTGGCAAGGTTCATGACATCAGATCCACATAAAAAAGCAGCGCCTTTTGCGGGATATCGTCACACACCACCTGTCCCTGATCGATCACCAGAATACGGTCATAGTCGGCCAGAAGGTCCAGATCATGCGATACCGTAATCACCTGCTGGTCCAGTGCGGCAATGGCTTGTGCGACCCGGTTGCGATTGCGCAAATCAAGCAATGTGGTCGGCTCGTCAAACACGATGCAGGCGGGCTCCATGATCAACACGCCACAAATCGCCAAAAGCTGCTTTTGCCCACCACTTAACTGGTGGCTGGGATGGGTGCGATAAGCCCCAAGGTCATAGCGCACCAGCATGGTATCTATCCGGCTACTAACTTCTTCTTTTGACAGTTTCAGGGGCTTAAGCCCAAAGGCCAAATCTTCCTCGACCACGGGAAAGACAATCTGGTTATCGGGGTTTTGAAACACAAATCCCACCCGGGCGCGCACCTTGCGGCCATCATTTGCGGTATCCATGCCATCAACCAGCACTTTGCCTTCTGTCGGCACCAGAAGCCCGTTAAGCAATCGCGCCAGCGTGCTTTTGCCCGATCCATTGGCGCCAACAATGCCAATTCTGCGCTCCCCCAGCGACAGGGAAATGTCCTTTAGCACGCTTTGCGCCCCATATCGCAGGGCGACATTCTGCAATTCGATCATTGGCCTCTCATATTCCGCCCAGCAAAAAGCCGCCTGCAGCGATTGCGCAGGCGGCCCAATTAAAGCACGCAAATCAGGCTGGCGAAACCAGCGGATAGGCCCTGCGCACGGCGAGGGCCGCACCCGTTGCGACAAAAACCTTCAGGGCATCGCCAATCAGAAACGGTGCCGCCCCGACAGTAGCTTTCCAATAGGAAATATCAACCGCCACCGCGACCCAGGCATTGCCCAGCCCGTAAAGCACAACAATACCGCCAAAACCGATAATCGCCGCCGTGTTCACCACATTCAGGCGATCCCAGAATTTTTCAATCAGATAGCCGATAACAAAGGCCGACACGGCCCAGCCCAGCATGAAACCGCCCGTCGGGCCCAGAAACACGCCAAAACCACCACGCCCACCGGCCAAAAGCGGCAGACCAAGCGCGACCAGCACCAGAAACAGCACAACAGAAAGGGCACCACGCCGCGCCCCCAAAATCGCCCCGGCCAGCATCGGCGCAAGCGACTGCGCTGTAATCGGAACGCCCGTGACCGGCAGGGTGAAGGGCGGAAAAAGCCCCAAAACAGCCATCAATGCCGCAAAAAGGGCAATATAAACAATGTCCTTGGTCTTCATCCTGATCCCTCACGTTCGGGCCAGCCCTGCGACAGCCCGTTACACGACCCGCCACAAATGCAAAAACCGGCCCCACATCACGTCAGGGCCACCAATCTCACTGGCAAGGGATAACGACAAACGCGCGGTTTTCCAAGGGAAATGAGATATCTCGGCTACGTCAAAGATCGTGGCTTCGCAAAAGACAACAACGTTTGACCGCTAGCCAACCTAAAAATATCCCACTCGAATTCAGCCGTCACAAATTATCGAGATATTTTTTTGCTTGAAAAACTAAATACCCTATCTGCACCGCTAAATCACACAACGGCCTCATGTAGTACCCGTCTCAACGGTGACTAGAGCTCTATGAAACTTCGTAAAAAAGCATTTCCTACAAATTAATAAAACCAAGACCTTAAGAATTCACCGCAGGAGAAGTCTCAGGAATTTTGAAGATTCTTTGATAACGCAACAAGTTCTTCTACTGAAAATTCGAATTCCTCTCCATCTTCCATAGAGCTAAGTTCCAACAATAATTCCTGCATATCGTCGTCCGCTTCCGAATCTCGTTGATGATCCATAAATATCTCAAAGGCCCAGCGAGACAAGATAACCAAATCATGTGTCTCATTGAGCTTTTTTTCTAACATTTTACCAAACTCTGATTTAGACATTTTCATCGGATACCCAATTCGGTTCCAGTTGGGGGATAATGAAGAGAATCGACATGTTGACCGTTGATCATTTTGGGATGTACTCGGTTGATCTTCCCTGACTGATCATATGCTTCATTCCATGAACGGACCAATCCCGTATTAGAATTATATTCCGTTACATATGACGAACCTCTCGTTGGGCCTGAGCTCTTCGCCGAGCGTTCGGCTGCATAATACCTGATACGCCCATCTGGAAGCTCGCGAATTTTCACTGCCTTGCTTTGAGCACGCTCCAACGCAGATAATTTCCTTTTAAGAGCAATGCCAGAATTAACGTCATTGGCACCCAAATTTGCACTACTTGTCGTATCCCCGGTAGATTCAGATTTCATTTCCTTAAGGCGCAATTTTGGCGCAGTTACTTCATCTTTTTCGATTTTCTCGAAATTTTTATTCGAGACAATCTTCTGTCGCGGCTCAACCACTGGCCTTGAAGTCTTAATTTCCACGGGAGAATTCTTTGGAGATTCTTCGATTATTTGACGAGGGGATCGTCCTCCCGCCCCTGCACGCCCAGCAGTATGAGTAAGCAACGCAATCAATAGCCCCACTGTGATTTCAGCGGCAACTCGTGCAAAAAGTGCGGCCGCGCGATCCAGATCTCTCTCATCCTTGGCATTGGCAACCAACTGCAAGGCCTCCATCAGGTCGCCAACAGCACCGAAAATTGCCCAACCAACCATCGCATAACCGATACCCAGGATAACCGCGAGAATGGTTCCGCCGCTTGCGAATGCCAGTGCTGCAATCGTCGCCGCAGCCGTTGCAAGTGCAACAGGTGAGACAAGTCCGCGCAAGGTCTCCGCAAAACCTTCACCCAAATGGTTTTCTAGTTTCCCAAATGTCAGCTCGAACTTTTCCTCCATCGACATTGTCGCAACATTGCGGCCCTTCAATGTCGAGAGGACGGGCGTTAAACGGCGTTTGATTTTTTCGGGAGCACTAGCGCCAGCCCGGCGCTCATCAGCAATTTCAAGTGCCATCCATGTGCCTTGGGCAACAATGCGGCCAACATCACGTGCCATATCAAGGTCATTGCGCGGTGCCATGGTGCCGCCCGCGGCAGCGGCCCAAAAATGGCGGAGTTTAAGGCTGTTACCCGGGTATGAGGCATAGCGACGGACCCGATCGGCAATGCCTTGCGGGTCTTCGATGCTGCCGCAGGTTTTGGCATCAAAGCGGTTAAGCTGGGCAAAGCAGAGCCGTCGGCCAATCAGCAATATTGACCCATTGCCGCGCAATTCGACAATTTCGCTGTGGGAAAACACATCCTTCTCCTGGCAGGTCCAAATAACCGGCGGGCAAAACCGGATATCCTGAAGCTATCGCCAGGGGATGGGCATTTTCGTGGGGAAAAATGCAGAAATTTGAATTTTATCCAAATCAATTCAATGATTTGAAATTACAGCAAATTTCACGCATAGGTTGCGCGCGCGATACTGGAAATTCTGGCGGGATTTCGCCCGGACGGGCGGGAAACCGCCCCATTTGCGAGATTTTGCCAATGCACGCCGCGCACAAAGCTAAAAAACAAACACCCGGCCGTTTCGGGCCGGGTGTTTGCGAACTCCCATCATCTGCGATTTTCTGCTTGTTCTATGTCACGCAGCAGATTGACGGAGCCCCCCTGTCTCGATGATGAAGTTTTTAACATCCTCAAGCCCCTGCATGGCCTTGAGATTGGTAAAAACAAACGGCCGGTCACCGCGCATTTTGCGCGCATCGCGGTCCATAACCCCCAGATCAGCACCCACCAGCGGTGCCAGATCGGTTTTATTAATGATCAAAAGGTCCGAACGAGTAATGCCCGGTCCACCTTTGCGCGGAATCTTATCCCCTGCGGAGACATCAATCACGTAAATTGTGATGTCGGCAAGCTCTGGCGAGAAAGTAGCAGAAAGATTATCCCCGCCTGATTCAATAAAAATCGCCTCCAGGCCCGGATGTTTGGCCGACATATCCTCGACCGCGGCAAGATTGATCGATGCATCTTCGCGAATGGCGGTATGCGGGCAGCCGCCAGTTTCCACACCGGCAATGCGGTCGGGTGCCAATGCGCCGGACCGCGTCATGAATTCCGCATCTTCGCGGGTGTAAATGTCATTCGTGATGGCCGCAATGTTGAATTCATCACGCATTGCCTTGCACAAACGCTCAAGCAATGCCGTTTTACCGGAACCAACAGGCCCACCAATACCAATACGAAGCGGTGACGTCATGATCGGAACAACCTTGTATATTGGGTTTCGTGTTTCATCGAGGTCCAGTCGACCAATGGCGCACAAGCGCCAATATCTTCCGGATCGGTTTCAATCGCGCGCTCTACCGCCATCTCAACAGCCTTTTCAAGGGCGGCAACGGCGCGTATGCCATCGGTTTGGCCCAGCGGCACGAGCCGCACGGCACTGGAAACCAGATTGGCCGACATGGCATGGAAAAAGGCGGTTAAGGCACTGCGCAAATCCACACCGATACCCGCCGCCGCGATGGCCACCGCCACCGGATAGGATGGCAAACGATCAAGCCCGCGCAACGAAGATGCCCAGCGCGCCAGCAATGGGTCATCCCACACCTGACTGACCGTCGAGACAAAGGCGCGCCCCTGGGCTGTTGCCTCCAGCGCCATTTCGGCGGTCCCCCGGCGGCAATCGGCATCAATACCAATCCCGGTCAGCGCATCCAGATCACCCTGTTTTGCCGCCGCATAGGCCTGGCAAAACAGCACACCGTCAATGCGCCCGGCCCCAAAGGCCAAAACACCCTCGATCCAGGTAATCACGCTATCGCGGGTTTTAACCCGGCCATCCTCAATCGCATATTCCACACCGTGGGAATAGGTATAAGCCCCCACCGGGAAAGACGGCCCCAGCCACGTCATCAGGCGTATCAACCCTGCCGGGTCAAGCTGCCCTGGCGGGGTGATTTCATTAATGCTCATGCTCGCCCCCGGCAGCACTGCCATGTGGGTGGGAATGGGAATGAGGGCGCGCATGATCATGGCTGTGATCATGATGGTGATCGTGATCATGACTATGGCCGTGGCTATGACCATGTGCTGATCCATGCAAAGCCTGCTTCACAGCAACACTGGAAGATGCCCCGTCATCATCGGCATTGGCAAAAAAATCGTGGTCATGGCCGTGATGGTGCCCATGTTCGTGCGCATTGCCGCCAAGCCCGTGATAAGCGCCACGTTCGGGGTCAAAGGGGGCGATTTCGGCATCCACCACACCGCCCAGACCAATGATCATTTCACGCAAAACATGATCATGAACAATGCGCAAGCGGCCATCCTTTAAAACCTGCATCGGCGTATGGCGGTTGCCGATATGCCAGGCCATACGGGCCGATGCCACCGGCCCGGCACAGGTAATGGTCATGACCGGTTCGTCAGCAGCACGCACCACAATTACCCCGCCATCAGCCAGGCGCAAAAAATCACCATCCCCCAGCCGAACAGCATGTGGCAGATCCAGCAAAAAGGGTTCGCCTGCATCGTCCATCAGCCGGAAACGGCGACGGTGCCGGTCGGCAAAGGCCAGCGTTACGGTCCCGCGCAATTCGGCGGCAGATGTTTGCCCAACGGGGATATGTTCAATGGCACGCCACATAAAGGCCAATCCTTAAAACAGGAAATAACGCTGTGCCATCGGCACTTCGGTTGCCGGCTGGCAGGTCAGATGCACGCCATCGGCATGGACCTGATAGGTTTCCGGGTCCACATCAATTTTTGGCAGGGCATCATTCAGCTTCATGTCCTTTTTGCCAATATTGCGGGTGTTGGAAACCGCCAGCAATTGCCGTTGCAGGCCAAATTCGGCCGCAATACCTGCATCAATCCCCACCTGGGAGGCAAAGGTAAAACACGATTGCGTCAACGCCCGGCCAAAGGCCCCAAACATCGGGCGGTAATGCACCGGCTGCGGTGTCGGGATCGATGCATTGGGGTCACCCATGGCAGCCCCCATAATCATGCCACCCTTTAAAATCATGTCGGGTTTAACGCCAAAAAACATCGGCTTCCACACCACCAGATCGGCAATCTTGCCCACCTCGATCGAGCCGACATGGCGCGAAATACCCTGCGCAATTGCCGGGTTGATCGTGTATTTGGCGACATAACGTTTAGCGCGGAAGTTATCATTGCCCGGTCCATCTTCGGGCAGGCTGCCGCGCTGCTTTTTCATTTTATCGGCCGTTTGCCATGTGCGGCAAATCACCTCGCCAACGCGGCCCATGGCCTGGCTGTCCGATGAAATGATCGAAAAAGCGCCAAGGTCGTGCAAAATGTCTTCGGCAGCAATGGTTTCGCGGCGAATACGGCTTTCGGCAAAGGCCACATCTTCGGGAATTTTCGGGTCCAGATGGTGGCATACCATCAGCATATCGAGATGCTCGTCGATGGTATTGACCGTAAAGGGCCGGGTCGGGTTGGTCGAACTGGGCAGCACATTGGCTTCACCGCACAGCTTGATGATGTCAGGCGCATGGCCGCCACCGGCCCCTTCAGTATGGAAGGTATGAATGGTGCGGCCCTTAAATGCCGCCCGGCTATGTTCGACAAAGCCACTTTCATTGAGCGTATCGGTATGGATCATTACCTGCACATCAAGGTCATCGGCAACCGACAGGCAGGTATCAATCGTGGCAGGCGTGGTGCCCCAGTCTTCATGTAGTTTAAGGCCGCATACACCGGCTTTGACCTGTTCGATCAACGATGCCGGCAGCGTGGCATTGCCCTTGCCAAAATAACCGACATTTACCGGCAGGCCATCGGCCGCCTGCAGCATCCGGGCAATATGCCACGGACCGGGCGTACAGGTGGTGGCATTGGTGCCCGCCGCCGGACCGGTGCCACCGCCCAGCATGGTGGTAACACCAGAATAAAGCGCCTCGTCAGCCTGCTGCGGGCAGATCCAGTGAATATGCGCATCAATGCCGCCCGCAGTAACGATATTGCCTTCCCCGGCAATCACCTCGGTTCCCGGTCCGATGATAATGTCGATACCGGGCTGAATATCGGGGTTGCCGGCCTTGCCAATCGCGGCAATCCGGCCATCACGCAGGCCGATATCGGCCTTCACAATACCCCAGTAATCCAGGATCAGGGCATTGGTAATCACGGTATCAACTGCACCATCGGCGCGCGATGCCTGGGATTGCCCCATACCATCGCGAATAACCTTGCCGCCGCCGAATTTTACTTCCTCGCCATAGGTGGTGAAATCTTTTTCCACCTCGATGATCAGGTCGGTATCGGCAAGGCGCACTTTGTCGCCCACGGTCGGGCCAAACATGGCGGCATAGGAAGGACGATCAATTTCATAAGCCATTTTCAGTCCCCCAACGCGCCATTGATTTTGCCGTTAAACCCGTAAACCACGCCCTTGCCCGCATAGCGCACCAGTTGCACCTCGCGGGTTTGGCCCGGCTCAAACCGCACAGCACTGCCCGCTGGCACATCCAGGCGAAAGCCGCGTGCTGCCTCGCGGTCAAAATCTAGGCCGGGATTGGTTTCGTAAAAATGATAATGCGACCCCACCTGCACCGGGCGGTCGCCGGTGTTTGACACTGTCAGGGTTAAGGTTTCACGCCCTTCATTCAGGGTCAGGGTGCCAGAAGCCGTGATGATTTCACCGGGGATCATGATCTTGCCCTTCCAATTAACGAATGGGTTCGTGAACGGTTACCAGCTTGACCCCATCGGGGAAGGTGGCTTCGACCTGGATTTCCGGGATCATTTCGGCAATGCCATCCATCACCTGTTCGCGACTTAAAACCGTTGCCCCGTCGCGCATCAGATCGGCAACAGAAACGCCGTCACGCGCGCCTTCCACGACATAATCGGTAATCAGGGCAATGGCCTCGGGATAATTCAGCTTCACCCCGCGTTCCAGCCTGCGGCGAGCAACCATCGCGGCCATCGCGATCAGCAATTTGTCCTTTTCACGTGGCGTCAGGTTCATGGCTTTTTCCCTCTGATATGCATGTCGTTGCGATGCATCCTAAATTTCCCACATGCGCGGCAAGCGCGCCGGCAGGTTATTAACCCTGTTGCGAAATGCCGCCCACCAGGCGCCATAGGCGCTGCGCAACCGCATGGGTTCGGCCGCCAGCCACCGCACGATAACAATATTTTCCATCGCGGTTGCTGCTGCCAAAACACCATCCCCCTGTTGCACAGCGCCTTCCAGGCTTTCACGAGCAATATCCAGCATGTCCTCGGCCCCCCGACCGGTATAGACCGCCGTGGCACTTGCCCGTGCCCCGTTAAAACTGGCCGGATGATCCAGCACCTGTAAAATATCACCATCAAGATGCAACGCATCCCGCCAGACCGGCCGGCCATCCAGCGTTACATCCCAGGCATCGCGCGCAAGGCCACGGGTAAAAACCTCACCCCGGGCCAGGCGGCCAAAAACCATCATTTCCCCGGCTAAAACCCGGCCAGAACCGGCAACGGAAACCGATGTTGTCCGGCGCAAACGCGCCCCTTCAAACAGGATTGTTTCCTGCGGCAGCCATTCAAGCCAGGAATTATCATCGGCACTTAGAACAACATGCATTTTTCCATCCGGCCCCAGCGACCGATAAACTTTTTCGGCGGCCTGTGCGGTTATCAGCAATTGCGCGTTTTCCCCGGCCCGCCCGGAAAATGAAAGCCGGTCGCCGCCCACCATGCCGCCCGATGTTGTCGCCAGCACTGCCTGGCTGATATCGCCGGGCTGGGGGCGCGGAAACAGCATTTTCATCGGATCGCGGTAATAAAGATGGTCCAGGCGCGATGGCATATGGGAAACGGGTGCGGCCTTGAATGCCACTTCGGCACGGCCATCGGTTATGA